>JBOFLH010000222.1:0-11031 GCA_051657765.1 Nocardioides sp.
GGATCGAACGCACCTACCACCGCCGCCGCAGACAAGACACCCTGGGCCGATTGACACCCATCGAATACGAGACCATCATCACCACACCAGCCAATCAGGCTGCGTGACCAACATGTCACCTACTCGTGCAGCAGACCCCTTCGTCTCCTGGCTCACCGCCGGCGGCGAGATCCACGCCGACCATGCGCGGACCGAGGACGCGCTCAACGATCGCCGCGACGAGGCCGTCATCCGGCTGATGTTCGAGACGGCCATCCCGCTCGGGCGAGCCCGTAGACCTTCAACTCGACGACCTCGACTTCGTCGCACGGCTGATCACGATCCGCCGTAGCAAGGGTGGGCCCAGCCGGGTCATCCCGATCGGGCAGGCGAACACAGAGGCGCTGCTAGTCTACCTCGACCAGCGGGAACGGCATCCACTGGCGCGCACGACCGACCGGTGGCTCGGCAACCGCAACCAGCAGTTCGGGCGCGAAGGGCTCAGCCGCGCCCTCCCGCCGCCGTGCCACACGTGCCGGAGTACAGGGCTCTCGACCGTACCGGCGCTCCGGCACACCACTGGCTCGCCGCCAGCGGCTCGCGCCGCCCGGCCCTCCGGCCGACCATAAATCGCTAGGTCAGTTGGCGGGGCGACCCTTATCCTTGTTCGTGGTCGGGTTAACGGGACCGGGCCATGAACCACGTTCTGGAAGGACCAGCGAGATGGGCATGCGCCTTATCCACACCGTCGCGAGTCGCCATGCGGCCCGTGCGCTGGATGCTGCCCGGTTGCGATCGAGGCTCGAAGGCTATGAGCCCTGCTTCGAGACCAAAGGCCAGTGGCTGCCGAGCCAGTTGGAGTCGCCCATGTAGGTGCCGTCAAGCACCGGTATACACCGGGCCGCTCCATCTGAGGCGGAAGTCCATGAGGTCACCAGACCTAGGACTCGCAGCCTCACGGAGCGGCCCTTCTGCTTTTTCGGCCGCGGCTCTCGCGGGCCGCGCAAGCACAGCGGGAGCGCACAACTCAACAACAGCAAATGGACGTAGCTCAACTGGAAGAGCACCGGTCTCCAAAACCGGCGGCTGGGGGTTCGACTCCCTCCGTCCATGCGAATCGTGGATGGTCCCACGGGCACCGGACCCGCGACCTGGCCGAGAGGCCGGCGAGCAACGTGGCACCGGGCTAACGGTCACATGGCCGTGCGGACACCTCTCCCGACTCAGACCCCAGCGATGGGGAGTGAGGGCGAACTCGACAGTGGACAGCATCAGGCAGGATCCGGACCCGCACCGCGGGAGCGGTTTCCTGTCGCCGCAGCGACCCACGGCGGAGAAGTCGGGGATGCCGGCGCTGCGGCACATGCGTCGGTTGGGCAATTGGCTGGCCCGCCTGGCTGTAGACCAGGTCCCCTTGCGGGCATGCAGGTTCGAGTCCTGCCCGGCGTACAACGTGGTGCGAGGAGGGACCAGCCGATGGCCGGCGACGGCCGCCGTCTTGAAAACGGAAGGCCCACACGGGCGTGCGAGTTCGATCCTCGCTCCCTCCGCGGATGGAAGGTGAAGCCGGGGTGGTCCGGCGCCCGGTTGCTAGCCGGGTCGTGGCCGCCGGCCATGAGGTTCGACTCCTCCGTCTTCCGCCAGGCTCTGTCGGTCCAGCTGGAGTGGACGCCCGCCTGTCGAGCGGGAGATCACGGGTTCGAGTCCCGTACGGAGCGCGCGCAGGAGATCGCCGGGGCCGTGGTGGCTGTTGGCTGCCAATCCGGACTTTCAATCCGGGCCGCGCGGGTTCGATCCCCGTCCACGGCACAACACACGCGCCCCCATGGTCTAGCGGTCAAGGACGCCCGATTCTCAGTCGGGAGGACGCCGGTTCGAGCCCGGCTTGGAGTACCGATGCTCCCGTGGCGGAACCGGCAGACGCACCGCCTTCAAGTAGCGGCGCCCCCGTGGCGTGTGGGTTCGACTCCCACCGAGAGCACGAGAAGCACACCCACCTGCCGGAACGGTAGACGGGCCGCGTTGAGGGCGCGGTGTCCTTCGGGGCGTGAGGGTTCGACTCCCTCGGTGGGTACCCACGCGAGCAACAGGGGCGGCGACAGGTGTCCGGGCATGCCTTGCAAGTACGCCGGCCGGGGTGCGATACCCCGCCGCTCCATCAGCCGACACGGCGGCGAACCCGTGCACGCGGATGAAGCGGAGGACGCGCACCTGCTCGCCATGCAGGAGACAGCCGGTTCGAGGCCGGTCATCCGCTCCATCGGACGAGGCAAGCCCGCCTGGCGGAATCAGGTAGACGCGCGGCGCTCAGGACGCCGTGTCCTTCGGGGCATCCCGGTTCGAGTCCGGGGGCGGGTACGCAACGGGCCGTAGGGAGGCGGCCACCCCACCTGCTTTGGGAGCAGGGAATCGCGGGTTCGAGTCCCTCCAGGCCGACCAACTCGCCGACCGGGGGGCTGAAGCGCTGCAGGCGGCGCGGCCGGTTGAAGCCCGGCAGGGCGAGGTTCGGTCACTCGCGGCCCCACTAGCTCCGGAACTGGAGCACGATGCGGCAGGCCAGCGTGGCTCTGACCCACGCCTCGGTAGGTTCGATCCCTACCGGCGCAGCGTGATGCGGGTGTCGGGAGACGCCATGGGTCTCATAAGCCCGTCGGTCCGCGTTCGACTCGCGGCCCCGCAACCACCTCGCACCGTTAGCTCAGTTGGTAGAGCTTCGTCCTCTTACGTCGAAGGTCCTCGGTTCGAGTCCGAGACGGCGTACCGCATTCGCCTCCGTCGCCCAAATGGACAGGGCCGCGTCCTCGTAAGACGTTGGTGCAGGTTCGAGTCCTGCCGGGGGCACCCAAAGCCTCCCGGCTGAATTGAGCCCGGACAACGAGGACCTTGTGCCACCGAGCAGCCGCAGGAGGTGACCGGCACATGGAGATGAGGATCGACGAGCTCTTGGACAGCAAGGGCGTGACCGTGGCCTATAGGTACCCCACGCCGCGTGCGCTCACCTGGAGCTGTGAGGGATACGCGAACCCTGACGTCTTCGACCCGATTGACCGGGAGGCCCTGGTCGAGGCGCAGGCCGTCTGCCTCGCCTGCGACGTACGGTCGGTCTGCTTCGCTCTCGGCGTAAGCCGGGACGAGTGGGGCGTCTGGGGAGGTGTCCTGCTCGAGGGCGGCAAGCCGATCGAGAAGGTCAAGAAGCGGGGCCGGCCCAAGCGGACGACCGCCGCCTGAGTAGCACCGCACCGGCTGCGTGCGGGGCGCGCCAGCGCCGCAGGGCGGCTTCCCAGCAGCCATGCCCCCTTGGCCCAAAGGAGAAGGCACCGGTCTACGAAACCGGGGATCCAGGTTCGATTCCCGGAGGGGGTGCTGTGACTGTGGTGTAGCGGGTCTGCACGCCAGATTGTGGCTCTGGAGGTCCTCGGTTCGATTCCGGGCAGTCACCCCGGCGGTGTTGCTCATGCTGGCTGAGCACCGTCCTTGTAAGACGGCCAACACGGGTTCGAGTCCCGTCGTCCGCACCACCCACTGCCCTCAGCAGCGGACCTGCCTCCGGCCCTCCAAAGGCTGGCAGCCTGGTTCGAGTCCAGGTGAGGGCACCAACCCAACCAACCCAACAGAACGCCAAGGAGGCGATCCTGATGACCAACACTCACGGCTTCCCGGTCGCCCTTCCCGGCGCTCGGGCCGAGACCCTGATGTGGGCACACCCCCATGAGATCGAGCCCGCTGCCCTGGACCAGCTGCGCAACATCTCCCGGCTGCCGTGGGTGCACGGCGTCCGGGTGATGCCGGACGTGCACCTGGGCAAGGGCGCCACGGTCGGCTCCGTCGTGGCCATGCGCGACGCGGTGTCCCCGTCCGCGGTGGGCGTCGACATCGGTTGTGGCATGCAGGCCGTCCGTACCAGCCTGACCCTGGCCGATCTCCCTGACGACTTGCACGAGCTGCGGCTCGCAGTCGAGGCGGTGATCCCGGTTGGGTTCGCCTCGCACGACTCGGAACCGGACGTGAAGCGCCTTGGCCTCGACCACGGACGGCTCGCGGGCTGGTCGGCGTTTTGGGACGCGTTCGGCGACCTGCACCGAGGCGTTCAGGACCGCGAGCGTCGCGCGATGCGGCAGATGGGGACGCTCGGCGGCGGCAACCACTTCCTCGAGCTCACCGTCGACGACGATGAGCAGGTCTGGCTGATGCTGCACTCGGGTTCGCGCAACATCGGCAAGGAGATCGCGGAGCGGCATATCAACGAGGCCAAGGGGCTCGACCACAACCTCGACCTGCCGGACCGGGACCTGGCGGTGTTCCTGGCTGGTACCGCAGAGATGGATGCCTACCTCCGCGATCTGTACTGGGCGCAGGAGTACGCCGCCCGGAACCGCGCGGTGATGATGGCACTCTTCCAGCAGGTAGTCACGGAGGCGTTCGACACCCGCGGACTCGATGTCGAGTACGGCGAGCAGATCTCCGCGCACCACAACTACGTCGCCGAGGAGACGCTCTCGGACGGCACGGAACTGATCGTTACCCGCAAGGGCGCGATCCGTGCCGGCGGCGGCGAGTACGGGCTCATCCCAGGTTCGATGGGCACCGGCTCGTACGTCGTGAAGGGCCTCGGCAACGAGGCGTCGTATTGGTCGGCCTCGCACGGGGCCGGCCGGAAGATGTCGCGGACGAAGGCCAAGCGCACCTTTACCGTCGAGGACCTGGCGGCCCAGACCGCAGGGGTCGAGTGCCGCAAGGACGCCGGCGTGATCGACGAGATCCCCGGCGCCTACAAGGACCTCGGGTCGGTCATCGAGGCCCAGAACGACCTGGTCGAGGTCGTCGCACGGCTCACCACGCTCATGTGTGTGAAGGGCTGAACCAGCGTCCCGGTGCCGCCGCCTGCGAGGCAGCGGTTTGCAACACCCGGCACCGTCCCAGGCGTCGGATCATCTGGCATACGTCAGATGATCCGGGACGGTCGCGGAGGTCGTCGCCGGCACCGCATGGACACCCTGGTTCGCCCTAACCGGCCGGCTGACATTCCCGGATCGTCGGACATCGGTCTGGCGCAGCGATAGCGTGTGCGACCCTGGGTCCTTGAGGGCCCTTTGACAACCGAGGTCGTTTTATGACGTTCTGCTTCCGTGTGGTGTCGCTCTGGCTGGCGGCTCTGCTGTTGTTGCCCGTGGCCGCGCATGCCGAGAGGTACATCCACGAGGATCCGGCAGGGGATCTTGTCGATTTCGGACCCGAGGTCGTCGTCGACGAGGAGGAAGAGGAGGAGTTTCCCGTCGCGCCGGAGGTACGGACCGGGGATGTCACCCGTTTCGTCGTGACCCACAAGCCGCGCTCACTCGAGATCAGGGTACGGATGCGTGATCTGCACCGGCGATCCGACCAGGTACAGGCGATCTCGCTGTCGATCCGAGTCCCGAAGCGGCGATCCTATCTGGTCGACAGCCTGGTGCGCCCGAATCGTCCGAAGCGTCTCGGGCTGCGCACTATCAGCCCTCGCGGCCTGACGCGACAGCCGTGTGCCGGGCTGCGGTTGACACGGCAGTGGTCGAAGTCACGTGTTGTGGTCACCGTTCCCCGGTCTTGTCTGGATCGTCCGGCCTGGGTGCGGGTGGGAGCGACGGTGATCACGGGCACGCGCCGCCAGCCGTATATGGACAATCCCCTCGCCGGTCCACGAGGCGTCTTCTCGCTGCGAGTCACCCCGCGGCTGCGCTCCGGGGTCCGGGGATAGCTATCCGCCGATGCGGCTCCCGGACAGCACGGTCGGGGTGTAACAGACGAACACGCGGTACAGCCGGGCGGCGGTGAGAGTGTCGATCTGGAGTGTGGTGTGCTGGTCGGCCGGTGGATACCCGGGCGTAGCCGAGCAGGCGACCAAGGGCAGGGGCTGTCGCGAAACTCCTAGTCCGGGTCGGGGTTGAGGATGGCTTGGCAGGCGTCGATGAAGTCTTGGGTGCGGTATCCGGGGGTGGTGTGACGTAGGTGGGTTTCCAGGGTGAGGAGGGCGCGGTCGAGTCGGGCGGCTGCGGATCGGTGTCGTAGTTTGTGTCGTCGGGTTTGCAGGACCCGGTTGATGAGGTGGTCTTGGTTGTGGTGGTGGTAGGACCGCTGGAGGATTTCGGTCCGGCGGAGTTGGCGGTAGGACTCTCGGACTTCGCGGGCTATCGCGTTGTCTGTCGGGCTGTTCATCTACCGCGACTCTCTGCATCTGCGCGGCTGTGTCCTTCGGCAGGTGGGGGGTGCTGGTGGTGATGCTGGGACCGGCATGGTTGCTCCTTCTGCGTTCGGCGCTGTGATTGCAGTATCGGCAGCGTCGCGTGGGAGTGGCGCGGAGAAGACGGGGAGAAACCGCGGAGGGAAACGGAATATCCTTGGAAGGTGGACGAGACCTTGGAACTCGACCTGCATCACGTCGTGAGGCGGGGTGTGTGGGCATCGTTTCCGGTTCTTGATGGTCTCCGGTGCTGGCAGCCGTTCCTCGACGCAGGCGGCAGCGAAGATGTCGCCCGCGGGAGCAAGATCCTCACCGAGTTGTTGCGACTGGTCCTCGATGACTGGAAGAACACGTCGCCGCGTGATGCGGAGGCGGCGGCGAGGTTGCTTGATCTGGGGAGTCATCGCGGTAGGCGGGTTCTGAACGGGCCTTCTGGGCTGCGGATCAGGGCTGGTGCGGTCTATGACGTGTCGTGGGACCAGTTCCGACGGAGGTACGAGAGCGGGCTGATCGAGGAGTTCGCCGGCTACCTGGCGACGTGGTCCGCATCGCGAACTGTTGGATCGCCACCGATGGAGCCGATCACGAATCTGACCTTCGATACGGCTCGAACGGCCGGTTCTCGCGCCGTCTCACCTCAAGGTGGCCCGACGACCGACATCTCCTCCACTTGGGTCTGGAACATCATTCCGCCGGTTAGGGGATTCCTTGGGAGGGACCGTGAGATCGGTCAGATCGAGCGATCGCTGCGAGGTCAGAGTGAGCGTGGCCTGGACTTGGCTGCGGTGGGAGTTCACGGCATTGCCGGGGTTGGCAAGACCCAGCTGGCTTTGGCCTTCGCCGACCGGCACCGGGCGAGGTACCGACTCGGTTGGTGGATCTCGGCCGAGACACAGCTCGATATCACTGCCGGATTGAGCCGACTCGCGGTACGTCTGGGGGCATCCGAAGACTGGTCGTCCGCCGAGTTCCTGCTCTTCCTCGCAGAGCGGTTGCGTGCCCACGAGCCGTGGCTGATCGTCTTCGACAACGCGACTCTTCCCGTTGACATCGAGCCCTTCATGCCAGGACCCGGCAGTGGTCGGGGACACATTCTTCTCACCTCCCGAAACCCGTCATGGAGGCTACTGGCAGAGCCGGTAGCCGTCGATGTGCTCGGGATCGCGGATGCTACACATCTCCTGGGCCGCAGTAGCGACGCAGATGCTGGCGCGGAGGCCCTGGCCCATGAACTAGGTCAACTTCCGTTGGCGATTAGTCAGGCCGCCGCCTACGCCGCGGACACCAGGATCTCGTTCACCGAGTATCTCGCCCTCTTTCGCCAAGAGCGGGCCCGGTTGCTAGACCGGGGTCTCGCGATGGCCTATCCGGGCAACGTATCCGCATCGGTCACACTCGCCCTGGGGCGGCTCGCCTCCGACTCCGCCATAGCCCTCCGGTTACTGGAGATCTGTGCGCTCTGTTCCCCCGATGGCCTTCCTCTCAGACGCATGCTCACCGCGATGCTGGATGCGGATGGAGAGGTTGAGAGAGGTTCGGGTGCCCTCGAACAACTTGATGTCCTCCGCGCCCTGCGGCAGTCGGGACTCCTAACGGTCGATGAAGATGATGTGGCGCGACTGCATCGGCTGACCCAGGTCATCATCGAGGATCGGATCGATGAGCGCCGTGAGCGGGTGGCAGACGCTGTTGGGCTGCTGGCGAGGCTCTTCCCAGTTCGACCATCCGAACCCGCCACGTGGGACTTCTGCGGGCAACTTGTGCCCCACGCGCGGGTGGTGTTTCGGCATGCGCGTCAGCATGAGCTTCTCAGTACCGAGCTGGCGGCTTTGCTTACGCGGGTGGGCCGCTACCTTCTGTGCAGCGGGTTGAGCTTTTCCGACGCCCGGGACTTGCACGAAGAGGCTCTGCGGATGCGACGTGCGCTGCAGCCGGGAGATCAGCCCGAAACGGCGCGCTGCCTGGTTCACCTTGCGGTCGCTCTCAACGAACTCGGTGAAACCCACATCGCCCGGAAGCTGCACGAGGAAGCGTTGCAGATGCGGCGCCGCCTGTACCCAGACGATCACCCCGACCTCGCACACAGCCTGGATAACCTCGGCAACGTCCTGCACATCCTCAACGAGTACGCCACCGCCCGCGAACATCACGAGCAGGGTCTGGAGATGCGCCGACGCTTGTATTCCGGCGATCACCCGAACCTCGCCTACAGTCTGAGCAACCTCGCGTCCGATCTGCACAAGTTGGGGCACGTCGAACAATGCCGGACGCTCAACGAGTCGGCACTGGAGATGCGCCGACGACTCGAGCCCGGTGATCACCCGGACACCGCCCACAGCCTGAGTAGGCTCGCTGACGCGCATCACGGGCTTGGTGAATACGAAGCCGCCATCGACTTGGAGCGTCAAGGCCTCGCGATGCGTCAACGTCTCTACCCTGCCGGCCACCCGAACGTGGTCAAGAGCCTGCTCAGCCTTGCTGAAAGTCATCACATGCTCGGGCAGGAGGCCGTTGCCCAACGATTCCGCGATGAAGCACGCGGAGTTGGGAGAACTTGGCAGGCGACAGATCTGGGTGTCGCCGAACGTGTGTCAGACAACGGCCGCGATAAAGGAGCGCCAAGGATGATCCGGAGAGCACTCTTTCCTGGACGGCTTCGACACGGCGACCGGGTCAGGGTCGTGTCGCCTTCGAGCACGATCACCGATCAGCGGGACACGCTCCAGCGAGCCGCCGATGCCCTTGAGAGATCGCTCGGCGTGACTGTCGAGTTCGCCGAGCACGCCCTCGGTGCGTACTTCTATTCCTCGGGCACTGCCGAGCAACGCCGAGATGACCTCATGGCCGCATTCGCCGATCCAGAGGTGAAGGCTGTCTTGTTGTCCATGGGTGGAGCGACCGCTATCGACATGCTCGAGGGTCTCGACTACGACCTCATTGCCGCGAATCCCAAGATCGTGGCCGGGATGTCCGACTCCTCCACGCTGTTGGAGGCGATTACCGCCAGAACCGGACTGGTGACGTTCTACGGTTTCGAAATGTTCGACTTCGCCCGCCACGAAATGTCGTATACGACGGAGTCGATACGCAGGACCTGGTTCGATGGCTGGTCGGGTCCGTTCACCCCGAATCCACAATGGCGCGACCTGGAGGGTGACCCGACCTCGTACCTCGGGTGGCGTGAGATCAAACCAGGGCAGGTCACCGGCCCGGCCGCTGGGGGAAACTCCGATGCATTCGCCCAGCTGATCGGCACCCGATACTGCCCGCGCCTGGATAATGCGGTGCTGATCTTGGAGACCTATCGACTTCAGAAGCGGCATCTCCAGGCGCTCATGGTCTCGCTGCGCTTGAAAGGTGTCCTGGACCAGATAGCAGGCATGGTCCTCGGATACTGTCTTGGCAGTGACCAGCCCAGCGGCCGCAACGAGCGCGATGTCGCCGACATTCTCCGCGAGACGACGGCCGGCTACGACTTTCCGATCATGCAGGTCGGCGAGATCGGTCACCAGGTGGAGAACCTCATCCTCCCCTTGGGCGCCACCGTGCGCATGGACACCGAGAATCTCAGCTTCAGCCTCACCACGCCGGCTGTATCCCGATAGCACGAGGCCGGTGTGAGCGTTCCTGACACGACCGGCACGGGCATTCTGGTCGGCAGCGCCTATCGTGACGATCGGCACCTTGCCGCTCGTCAGGGGTTGTATCGCTGGCAGCAGCCGAGCTATGACCTGCCGGGCCTGGTTCTGGATCACCTTCCCGTTGGCTCCGGAGTTGTGTTGGACCTGGGGTGCGGAAACGGGAGGTACCTTGACCGGATCCGGGCCGCACGTCCGAACCTGACGGTGATTGGTTTGGACATTTCGGCAGGGATCCTCGCGGCGGTTGCTCGGCCGGTTGTGGTCGCGGATGCCGCGTGTCTGCCTGTCGCGGACCGCTCCGCGTCAGCTGTATTGGCGATGCACATGCTCCACCACGCCAGGGATGTCGACGCGGTGCTGGCCGAGGCGGTACGGGTGCTGGTGCCGGGGGGTACGGTCGTCGCCTCGACCAACGCGCGTGCCGATAAGCAGGAACTCGATGAACTGTGGGCCGCAGCGGCGGCGGTGGTGATGGGTGTCGAGCAGGGTCCTCGTCGGATCTCGCTCAGTGACCGGTTTGCCCTCGACGACGCGCCGGTCATGCTGCGGCGGCACTTCGTCGAGGTCGAGGTAATCGATCTGTCGGGGACCATTGCGGTGACCGAGCCTGACCCGGTGATCGCTCACCTGGCGTCGTATTGTGCATGGGCGGACGCGGCCGGCGCGCCGTTCGACGGGGAGGCCCGTCGAATGGTCGAGCAGACGATCGAGTGTCATCGCCAGTTCCGGATCACCTGCCGGGCCGGCGTTCTGGTCGGCCGGACACCTCTGTAGTGGCATGGCAGGCGAGAGGTCCGGGGTGTCTCCTTCGAGCACGATCGTGGTTCGGCGGGACACGCTCCAACGAGCCGCCGATGCCTGAGAACCAAGGACGACTTCGTTGCCCACGTCCGGCCGCGCTTCGCCGACTCCAGCGGCGTCCCGGCCAGGCTCGCGCGTTCTTCGGCGATCCCGACCTCCGCCTACATCACCGCATAACCCGCCAGGAGATCAACGTCTTCTCCTTAAGCGTCGAGTTTGGAATCCAGTGCGTCGAGGGCCCTTATGGCTAGCCATATCTCAGCAAGGTCATCCATGTCGTCCAATGATCGGCCGAGGAGTTCTTCGATCCGCTTGATGCGGTAGACGATCGTCTGCTTGTGCAGATGCATCCTCTCGGAGCAACGCTTCCAGGAACGTCCGCTTTGGAGAAACGTC
>JBOFLH010000223.1:0-1157 GCA_051657765.1 Nocardioides sp.
GAACCCGCAGTCGTCGAAGTCGTCGAAGACCTGGTCGGAGGCGTAGTAGGCCGAACGATTGAGCTGTTTGGCGTGGTAGCCATCCACTTTGTGTGCGTTCTTGGCGTCGAACTTCGCCTTCGCGGCGGTGGGCGCCGCGAAGGCAACCGCTCCGACGGCGGCGGCTACCGCAATGGTGATCATGGTGTTTCGTTTGCTTTGCATGGTTCTCTCCTAGCTCGGCGCCGGGAGGTTCGGCGCGCCATTGTCATCGTGTCGAGTGAGCATCGGCAAGGTCTGCGTTGCTTTTGCGCACTCGACTAGCTAGGAGCAACCGAAGGCGCGCTGGATACCACGAGAAATGACTCCGGAACCGGAAGAGGCACCTCACCGGAACGCGAGGGGTAGTTTGTCCGTTCCAATTCGCCAGCCAAAGGCCCCCGTCGCGACAGGCTCGGTCGAGGCGTTATCAGGACGCCTCGGTGAGCCGACGAACCACGTACTGGTTGAGACTGAGCTGCTGCTGGGCAGCCTCCATCGCGAGCCGCCGGTGCAAACTCTCCCCCACCCGAAGGTTGAACTTGCCCGAGTAGGGACGCTCGGAGAACGGCGCCGGAACCCGCTCACCATGCTCAGTCATGTCAGCGATCACCTCACCCAGCAGCTTCGACAAGCCCTTTAATGCTCCCTGTTGGGACGGCGCGAGCCAGGACAGTGAGGGGAACTCGGCACAGGTCGCGACGAACTCGTCGTCCTCGACAGACCAGATCACCCGATAGGTGTAGTGCGACACCTCAGGTGCCGTCATTGTTGTCACCTCTTACCTCCTCCAGCGCGGCCAGTACCTGGCGGACCTGATACGGCTTGGCCTTCCCCTTGGCGTTCTGGATGTTGACCCGTGGATCGCCTGGGCCACGGCATCTTGAACACCGCATGCGAGCCGCCCCGAGCCCGAGGTAGTACTCACACACCTTGCACAGATCGGCATACCGGACGTTCTCGGACTCTCCCGAAGCTTGTCCAGGATCCGGTCCACCGAAGACACTCCATAATAGTACCATCAGTGGTACCACTTTGCCTCGCGCATCGTCTCTGCAGTCGCATCAGCGGCGTCACCATAGCTGATGGTCTGGAGCCAGCTTGCTCCTCGACCCAACGTCAAAACTGCTCTTCACCGT
>JBOFLH010000224.1:0-16001 GCA_051657765.1 Nocardioides sp.
GCGCAGTGAGCAGCCGCCGCCGGCCAGCCCACTCCGGGTCCGGCTTGCGGCCGCGGCGGCCTCTCGCGTCGCGGGTGGCGTGCTGGCGGACCTCAGTGAGCATGTCGTTGGCGAGGCGGACCACGTGGAACCGGTCGGCGACGATGACCGCGTCGGGGAGGGCGTCGGCGACGGCCTTGGCGTAGGACGCGGACAGGTCGATCGTGACGTGGGTGACCCCGTCGCGCCACGCCTGCGGCTGCGCGGTGATCCACGCAGCAACCCTGGCCGCGGTGCGGCTGTCGACGTGGGCGAGCAGGCCGTCGGTGCCGGCGGCGTCGACGATCCCGGTGTGCCACCGGTCGGCTACCACGGCCCACCGGCCGGTGACCGGGTCACGGGTCCACTTCGGCTTCCCGCGGCGGGTCTCGTCGATGCCGAGTACCGCTACCGGCGGCAGCGGAGCTGCCAGGGCGGGCTCGACGTGGGCGACGCACGCGGCGTGCGCGACCGGCCAGGAGACCCGGTAGTGCTGCGCGCCGGCCAAGACGCAGGAGAACCGCGTAGCGATCACCGCGCCGCACTCGGCCCGCAGCCGTGTGGTCAGCCGGGCCCGGGCCGGCACCGCCGGCAGGGACTCGGTGAACGAGCCTCGAGGACAGGCTCTCTCGCGGCACCGCCACCGCGTCTTGCGCCACACCAGCCGCACCAGCGAATCGCCGTACGGCAGGTCCCGCGGACGGGTCGCCACCCGCTCCTTCACCGACGTCGAGACCACCCTGAACCGCCTGTAAGTGTTCGTGGTGGCTGGCCTGGGGCTGGCTGGCAGGGTTGGCGGCGGTCCCTCGGACCGGACGTGACTCGTGAATCGCCTGACCCGTTCGCGCGGTGTCTTGCCCGGGATCTGTCCGCCAGGTTCGGGGGCCGGCGTCGACCCTGGCCCACCACGATGGCTTGATGAGAAGCATGTCCAGCCAGTGCCGCTGGTACGACTCTGGCTGTGACCCGTTACAGGCCTGCCTCGTAGTGACTTCACTCCCGGGCCGACGTCGGCAACGACGCCAACCCCCGGTGAAGTGAAGGAGACATCGCAGTGCCCAGTGTGACAAACAAGAGCGCCCCGATCACCTCGTTGACAGTCGCGCAGTCCTACCTGTTCGTGGTCGGTGTCGACACCCATGCCGCGACCCACCGCTACGCCATCCTCGACGCGGCCGGCGCCGTCCTGAGTGAGCAGACGTCCCCACCACCGCCGCAGGTATCAGCCGCGCACGCGACTGGGTCGCACGGCGCACCCACGGCGAACTCGACGGTGTCCTGGTCGCTGCCGAGGGCACCGGCTCCTACGGCGCCGTGCTCGCGCAGACCCTCACGAAGGTCGGCTACCGCGTCGTCGAGGCACCAACCCCGCGCCGTGAGCGAGGACGTGGCAAGACCGACGCCATGGACGCGGTCACCGCCGCGCGCGCGACCTTAGCCATGCCCGTTGCTCGGCTACGAGACCGTCGGGGTGGGCCCGATCAGGTCGCGCTCCAGGTCCTGACCACCGCCCGCGAGCAGCTCAACGCCGACCGCCTGCGCGCCATCAACGCGCTCACCGCTTTGGTGCGAACCCACGACCTCGGCGTCGATGCACGCCGCGCGTTGACGACCGCCCAGATCCGTCAGATCGCGGCGTGGCGTCGTCGCAGCGAATCCCTGGGTGTCGCGACCGCACGCGCCGAAGCAGTCCGGCAGGCGGTCAGGGTCGCCCAGCTCGACATCGACTTGAAGAGCAACCGCGACCAGCTCACCGAGATCGTCACCGACCGCGCACCCGAACTGCTCGCGTTGCCCGGCGTTGGGGCCGTCACCGCAGCCGTCGTGCTGTGCGTGTGGTCCCACCCCGGACGGGTCCGCAGCGAGGCCGCAACGGCCCAGATCGCCGGCACCTGCCCCATCCCCGCCTCGTCCGGGAACACCGTGCGCCACCGGCTCAACCGCGGCGGTGACCGCCGACTGAACTGGGCCCTGAACACCGTCGTCCTGACCCGCATGCGCACCGACCCAACCACCCGCGCCTACGTCGCTCGGCGCACCACCGAGGGAAAGACCGGCCGCGAGATCCGACGCTGCCTCAAGCGCTACACCACCCGACAGATCTACCGAACCCTCAACGCTGCCACCGCTGCCGAACTGCATGCTTCGGCTGCTTGACAACACATAGAAGCATCCCGGCATGTCCGGAGACTCTGGCCTGCCCCGGGTGCAGCTAGAGGCAGACTCATCGTCGGTGACCACCTCGACCAGCCGTCCGCCGTCCGCGACCAGCTCGACCGAGGCGACCGCCAGCCCCTCGATCCCCAACGGCAGCGTCGCGCCGTGCTGCCCGATCCTCCCCTGCGCATGCGTACCCTGAACCAAGCCCGTGACCTCACTCCGTGAGCATGAACTGTCTCGACAACAGCCATGATCACCGAGGTCACGGGCCCTACCGCGTCACCGCGAAGGACCGGCGTGCCCGGTCAAGTTTAGAGAGCCTCGTTAGACCACATCAACACGGCCCATCAGCGAAGTTTCATTGCGTACGTGAGCGGCTTCCGACGCTCAACAACAAGAATCTGGCTCCCATACCCGATGGTCCAATCCACTGATTAAGTGCGCGTCGGGCCGTCCGAATAGCCACTCGTCGCCGCGAGAATCCCACAGTTGACTCAATCTACGCCAATCACGGGTGGTAACGTGCTCGACGAGAAATCCGCCAGTAAACAAACCGAAGGCCTGGCTCCGGTATTCTCTGTAGATTTCGGGTATTGGAAAACGTCGCTCTATGAACGAGGTCCAGGCGTCGATGATATTCCAGCCCGGATAACTTTGCGATCTATGTTCGACAGCATCAGGCGCGCGTCCCCGCCAGCGGCTTATTGCCCGATGCTCGGCTAGAAGGGTTCGCAAATCCAAGCCAGCATCAAAAGCATAGGTCTGCCCCCACGGAGCAGTCGCGGTCTGAACCAGCTTGCCTCCCGAACGCAGTACCCGCCGAAGCTCAGGCAACGCGACGTCGGACCAGTAGTCGCTTACCCAGATCACGTCAAACTCCCCCGTGGCGAACGGTAGCGCTGTCTCCACGTCAAGCACCTGCAGGTCGAGCCGTTGGCAAGTGACGAGAGCACAACCCGTGGCGATCATTGCCGGATCCACGTCGCATCCAACTACACTGTCCGCGCCAGCTTCCAATAGCAATCGCGATCCGATGCCAGGACCGCAGCCGACATCCAGCACTCTTGCGTTCTTGACACCCACCCGTGTCATTGCCTCGGTCAACTCGGCGCGATGCGCGATACCTGATAGAGCGAGCCGCGTTGGGTAAGACGCAATACGATCTCGTTGAAATCCGGGGTCGCCGGCACCGCGAGCTGCCCAAGGTACGATCAGCTCCGAAGGAACAAGACTCGGTAGCCGATTCGACAGATCAGACTCGAAGGCCGAGAACCAATCGTCCGTCGTTCTGCGCAAACCCGGGTCGCTAGTGTCCATCGGCGGTACTCGAGGTCAAGGGCGGACCTGGCAAGTTTGCATCGGCGAAGTTCAGTGCAAGACGTTGGCGTTCAATCGCGATGTCGTCCGATCGGATTTGATGACCGACGTCCTGAACCACCAGATGGTGTCGCACACCAGCCTCGGCGAGTGCCGCTGCGTAGCGCTGAACCTGACGCAGTGGGCAGCGGGGGTCGTATCGGCCAGCGACCAGCAACACCGAGGCGCGAACCTTGCCTGTGAACGTCAACGGTGATCGTTCCGCCCAACGGTCAGGCGCTTCTTTCGGTGACCCACCGAACCGGAGGCGGTCGCTCTGCTGCAGGACCGGTGTCTCGTCATCATATGCCGCTACGAGATCAGCCAGCGGTGACTCCGCTATGACCACCGCCCAAAGGTCGTCCTGAACTCCCGCGGCGAGTAGGGCCAAGTACCCGCCCCAGGAGCCGCCGTGTAGGACGAGCCGACGAGGATCGGCAATTCCGGTCGCAACCAGGTACTCAGCTCCTGCACGAAGATCGGCGATCTCCGTGAGACCTGGGTCGGCGCACGCGGCGTCTTTCCAAGCTCGGCCATAGCCGGTGGAACCACGATAGTTCGGCATTACGACGGCGAATCCGCGGTCGACCCAAGCTTGGACACGAGGATCGTAAGCGTCCTGGATGTGCTGCTGAGGACCACCGTGGACCTCAACGACCAGAGGGTGCGGTGGGGGAGTGGTCGGACGTGCTAGGAAAGCATGCACCTCACCGCCGCCACTAGGATAGTGCACTGACTGGTAGCCGACCGAGGGCCTGGCACGGGCGCTGGCAAGTTGTTGTGGCAGGTCCGCGTTGGCGCAAGTCGTGTGACGGCTGATTGCGCCGGAGCTGTAAGAGCACCAAACATCGCCCCCTGGCCGCACGCGCGCTTCGTGGACCGTGCCCACACCAATTGACAACGGCTCGGTGTAACCACTCGAAGTGTCGTGAACGTACAACTCGGACTGGCCCTGTCTGCTGACGTGCAGGAGCAACCGCCGGCCGCAGGGATACCAATCTGCGACCTGGGCTGGACCCTGTACGCAGGGTTGCACTAGTTCCTGGCTGTCGCCGAGCGGCTCCCAAAGCCACGTTGTCAGGTCCTCATCGGTACCTTGGCGGACAACGAGTCGTGGAAGACCGACCTGTGGCGACCAGGGACCCGCGCGTAGAACACCGTCGCGTTCTGGGCGCTCAGCAACTAGCTCGCCGGATTCCACGTCCAAGATGCGCAGGACCGAGCCAACATTGCGGTCCCGAGTCTCGCGAGTTGCAAGCAAATTCCCATCACTGCTGAGCCCCAACACTACAGTCGGACCCTTCGGGCGCAGCAGCAGGTGCCTTTGCCCGTTGCGCAGCACCGCGATCTGGTGCCCATCGCGGGTGGCTATTCCTACGGCGATGATCTCAGCAGCAGCGGCCAGTCCCCGGGCCCCTCCCTGCGCTAGCGACGGGATGATCGGAAGAGCTTGGCCACCGTTGAATGGCGCGGCTACATAGCTGCCGCGCTCTGCCCCTCCTGCATCGTCGAACCACAGCACGTACTCGCCGCTCGAGTCCACTACTCCTCTTGCGGCACCCATGGGGTCACTGCTTGCCTGGGTGTAAGTTCCGCGGCGTAGATCATGCGCAATGAGTTGCCACGACCCCGACGCGTTGGTGAGGTAGGACACCCGCCATGGGGCCTTAGCGGCCCAGGTCGGCAACCCGCGACGGACGGTCCGGAAGTGTCGCGTCCAGTCGGTCGCGTCCAGCGCGCCCATCTGCGTCACGATGTCACCGACCGACACCTGTCGGCAGTGATCATGCGTGCAGTGCTGGCAGTAGTGAAACAATACCGCTGGCGTTCCCCGGTGCCAATCAAACTCAACCGTCTTCGCGCCCGAAGATTGCCAAGAGTCTTGGTCACTGCGGCGCGACTCGCTCCCGTAGCCATCGCCAGTTCGGCATGCGTCACGCGAACGTCGACTACCGACTCCGATGCGCCAGGGGCGCCAAACTCCCGTTCCAGCACGCGCAGGACCTCGAGCAGTCGCTCGTCGAGGTGAGGAAGTGATCGCGCCGCCGACCATCGCTGACGGTTGGCGAGCTCGGCACGCAGGTCGGCGACGAAGGTGGCGTGGCTCGCTACATCCTCCCAACGATGCAGGAGGACGGCGACGTCGGTGTGCGCCACGTAGGTCGTCTGGATCGCCGATCCGTTGTCCCCAGGTAGGAGAAGCCGTCCCGGGCCGGACAGTCCCAGAAGCATCTCGGCGCCGCCCTGGTGCAGACCCGCAAGCGCAACTACACCCGACGTGACCCGAGCGACCCAACCTTCCGGGACCACGACCCGTTCGGCTTTACGCCGTTGTGCAGCCCTGGACGACCGGTCGTTACTGGTGACCCCGCTTGCTGCGTTCCGAACCGCTCTGACCAGAGTCGTTGGGTCCATATCACAAGACACGGTAGCGACCGCTCCTGCTGCAACTGCGGCCCGCACCAGATCCTCATGGTGCACGTCAACCCACGCAAGCCAGGGGGTGGCGTCAAGCTCCGTCGGCAACGCATCAAGGAAGTCGGTGTCAGTCGTCGCGATCATCGATATCGTCGGGCGTAGACGCAGGCAACGGCGAACCGCAACCACGTCCGCTGGGCAGAGGTGAAGTACGTAGTGGAGCGCGAGCGCCTCGAGGTGAGCTCCGCATCCTGCCCAAGCGCCGATGAGAACTAGATCCTCCTCGCGCGTGCGGGCCCCACCTCCTCGACCAGCGTCGGCCGATCGACCAGAAGCCGATCGGGCAGACGCCGGCGACCGGATCGGTGCTGGCTCTTCCCCGTGCGCCCCAAGCATGATGATAATCATACCCAACAGGGACCGGAGCATGGAAGGAGTAGAGTTGTCGATGAACAACGAGCCGCACACCGTCACTGGGCTACTGCGCGACGGGCCGTTCAGACTGTTCCTGTCTGCTCGCACAGTCTCCGGCGCCGGGTACGCTATCACCGCGGTCGCCTTGCCCCTGATCATGCTGGAGTTGACCGGCTCGGCGCTGGTCACGTCTCTAGTCGCCGCGATCGAGGTCGTTCCTTACCTAGCCTTCGGACTCATCGCTGGGGCGCTTGCCGATCGAATGGACCGCAGGCGACTGATGCTTAGCTGCCAGTTGGTTGCGCTGGAACGCTCGCGACCGTTCCAGCGGCTTCGCTCTTTGGCATGCTGAGTGCTGTGCACGTGCTCGCCGCCGCCGCCATCGTCGCCACATGCTTCGTATGGTTCGATGCTGGAGCTTTCGGAGCGTTGCCGGCGCTGGTAGGGCGAGAGCGAGTGGTCGCCGCGAACAGCGCGGTCTTTGCCGCCGCAACTCTGGCCGAGGTTTCATTCCCCGCCGTGGCAGGCCTCCTGATCGCGACTGTCGGCCCAACCCTGGCCATCGGTGCTGATGCCGCGAGCTACCTGCTTGCAGCAGTCTTGCTCTGGCGGATACCCAGCCGATTCCAGCATGAGCAGCTGCAGGGTGGAGCACGTTCAACAAGCAGAGACCTACGAGTCGTGACAAGGCGGACGGCGAGCGACATTCGCGAGGGCCTGGTGTTCCTCTGGCACAACAACACCGTTCGCGCCCTCTCGCTTCTTGGGTTCGGCAACTCTGTGACTGGCGGGGCGGTTACTGGCCTAATTGTGGTCTACGCCGTGCAAGGCCTTAATCTGGGCACCTCTGATTGGCGCATGGGGGCTTTGTTCACAGCGTCAGCGCTCGGTGGGTTCCTCGCCAGCTTGTTCCTGCCGCGCCTGACTCGTGTCATGCCCATCGGCTGGATCACAATTGGCTCACTGACAGCGAACCCAGTCCTGCTCATCGCGCTAGCTATCACGCCAAGTCTAGGGATCGCTCTTCCGATCTACCTTCTTTGGGCGGCGACCTGGGTTCTCACCATTATCAACGGGATTTCCACTCGACAGCTGGCCACTCCTGATCACCTACAAAGCCGAGTGAATACAACCGCCCGTATGATCGCGTGGGGTGGCACTCCATTCGGCGCGCTACTCGGCGGTTTTGTGGCTGAGACAACGTCCGTTCGGACAGCGTACGTAGCGATGTCGGCAGCCGTGGCCGCTAGTGCGGTACTGGCGTGGATCTCGCCGCTAAGACGAAGGGACCTGACCACCGATAGTCTCGCTCCTCGACAACGGTAGCCTCACCAGAGTGGGTAACGATGGAGCTGAAGTTCACATCGGTGGTCGGAGATTTTAAGAATCGTCACATGGAGAACCGCAATCAATATGTAGCCGTATGTCGGCTGTGGACAAACAACGATGTGCCGCGTACCGAGGTAGTCGTCGACCCGTCCCCGAACCTCGCTTCGGTCTGGACTATCGGTGGTATGTCGGGCTTGCGTTTGTCTAAGCAAAGTGTTGACCTAATGGACTGTGTTCGACGAACCACGCGTTGGCCTTCAGTCGCACGGATCGCAATATTGCGGATCGAACGTGCAAAGATGGAGCGCTCTCCATACTCTAACCGATAGATCAACCAGGAGGTTTAGTGAGCAACACATGCATGCATGACCACTCTTGGGGCTTCGTTCCACCGGGCAGGTTGCTTGCTGCCCGTGAGCTCGACCGATGAACAGCAGTGGTCCGACGGATGTTGACCTTGCCGTAGTGGGAGCTGGCCCGGGGGGGTCGAGCGCCGCGCTCGTGTTGAGCCAGGCCCGTCGCACGGTTGCGGTCGTAGACGATGGACGTTCTCGCAATCAAACGGCGCGCCACGTACATGGTCTCATAGGACGGGATGGCGTCGAGCCCAGTGTGTTGATCCAAGATGCTCAGAGTGAAGCCGCCATATATGGCGCAAAGCTGCTCACCGACCGCGTGATCGCCATCAGGTCCGAGGAAGGCGGGTTCGAGTTAACGCTGCAATCTGCCGGTGCCCTGAGAGCGCGCCAGGTCCTGCTCGCAACAGGCGCAGTAGATGACTTGCCTGCAGTGCCAGGGATAGAGCGACTGTGGGGCGTCGACGTACACCGCTGTCCCTTCTGTCATGGCTGCGAGGTAATCGACCAACGTATAACAGTCCTGGGTGTCGAAGCCGGTTCCGTACACCAGGCACTGCTTGTGTCTCAGTGGTCTCGAGACGTGACTTTCCTGGCACATGATCTACAAGAGCTTTCTGATGTGGAGAGACTCCAGTTGAGAGCGCGGGGCATACGGATTGTCAACGCCCGGGCGCAGCGCCTTGTATCGAGCTACTCCGGTCGTTTGAAGATGGTGGAAGTTGACAACGGAGCTCCGCTGCCTTCGGACGCACTGTTCACAATGACGCGTTTAAATCCGCGCGCTGATCTTGCGACAAGCCTGGGCTGCAAACTAGACCGTGATGGATTCGTCCGGGTCAACGCAGCGGGTCGCACAAGTTGGCCAGGTGTCTGGGCCGTGGGCAATCTCACCGACCCACATGCGCAAGTGGTCGATGCGGCGGCGGCCGGCAGCCGAGCAGCAATGATGATAAATGCAGTTCTACTTGATGAGGACGTGCGTAAAGCAGTTGGAGCGATATCTTCAGCATGTCAGTAACGGATAGCGCGGCGCTCCAGATTAGTGAGGTTCTTTAATTGGAACGCTAGGCAAAGGTCCGACAAGGCCAGTGAATAGGGTGATAACCTGTCGACCGGCTCTATCGGGGGCGCAGCCGGCTGAAACGCCAGCGGCGCTGGTCTAAGACACGACGCCCGCGACGGCCGCCGCGCCATCAATCGTCGCAACTCTATGAACTGGCTTTACGGAGGCCCTCCGTAACCGACCACGCAACGCACGACTCCGGCCTGACTCGTGCCACATGACTCGGATTCGCTGGTGCGGTTGACGTTTGCGCTGGTCAGCGAGGCGTGGTCGGCTGGATTGACGTACCCCGCTGGTCGGTAGGGTCGCCGGGTGGCGTTCGTTCGGAAGTCGGCGGGACGCTCGGGTGCGACGAAGGTCCAGATCGCCGAGCGCCGTGGCGGGCGCAACCACATCCTCGAGCACGTGGGCACTGCTCGTTCGGCCTGGCTCGTGCCAGCGGGGTACGTGTCAGGTGGCTTTACGGAGGCCCTCGGTAACCGACCACGCAACGCACGACTCCGGACCGGCGTCGCAATATCATGACCAGCTACGGCTAGCATTGGGTCAGCCGCGCCGAGGCATACAGGACTTTTCAGCCGACCTATTTGTTCAACTGCGCTCGGGTCGAACTCCTAGAGCAACCGCAAGCTGCGGCTCAACCGGTACATCAAGTGCATGCCGAGCATCCTCCTCAAACATTGTAAGAATGGTGCTGGCAGCGTTGTCTACTGTGGCCGATAGGTGAGCACGTGCTGCCACAGCACCGACTTGAATCTGTGCCACACGATATCCCCTTGCTCCGCCTAGATCGACAGTCCTGTTGATGTCGAGTGTTACCACCAATAGAGCTCCGGCTCTTCCGGCTGCGGCCTGTCGCTGACAAAATTGTGTACTCGCATTTCGAAATGAACCCTGACGCCTGATCAGTAGATCGTTCGACTTCCACTCGTAGACCCCGGGGGTGCTGTGTGACACACGGTGAACCAGGACATGCACGCCCACCGCGAGGCTCAAGACGCCAATGTCCTGCCATGGATCGCGAATCGACGCGGCCAGAACGGACTTGAGCACGGCCTGAGACAAAGGTTCATCCCCGTATGTGCGCTGCGAGCGTCGCCTCTCGAGCGCTGTCGCCACTACGTGCCAGTTGGGCGGCGGAGGCGCGGTCTGATCGGTTGCTCGGGTGAGCCGCCCGGTGCGTTCTTCACGCCGTCCCGAGACGACATCCCGCCAGACTTCGACTTCTTCTCTGCGAAGTACGCTGCTATGATGCGCTTGATTCACCTCCTCCATGCGAGCGTCCGGCATGGAGGGCATCAGATAGCCGGACTCGAGGTCTTTAGCAGCCTTTTCACGTGATGGGATGCGCGACGGCGTCCCGACATATGTATCGCCGACGTGCAGCAAAGCTAACGGAACCTCACCGGTCGCATACACGCCACTTCCCAACGAGAGAACTTGGCCAACTGCGCCATCATCGAAGGCTAGCTGTACGTATGTCTGAAAGGAGAGACTGTCAGCCGCCAACGTAAGAGCAGCAACGGCCGCGCCGACATCCCAAAGCACTTGACGGAAGCCACCCGGGCCGTACTTCCAGGTGGTGCGCCGGGGACAACCTGTCAAGATGATCGTCGCTGCTGCCATTCTAGTCCCACCTCCAGCGGCCTCGGCCAAGCTGGAGCGCATGTCACCAGCTCTGACAAGCTGCATCTCTCGCCCGAGTGGATCCAGCCAATGGACTCCGGCACACATACCAGGCAGTTTCCCACACACCAGATACGCCTCTACTGGATAGCGTGCGCCAGCAGACGGCACAGCACGTAGCACGACACCTGTCGAATTGCTGCCGGTTGTTGCTCCTAGCGCAGACGTCAGAAGGCGGATTAGGTCGGGACCGAAGCCGTGCCCCGGCGGCATCCCGGAGCGGCATCCCGGAGCGGGAACTCGGAGACCGCTCCACATCATTGGAAAGACTTCTTGTGGTCGATGGTTCCTGCGCCCAATCCAGATCTTCGATCTGGGGCTCTGGCGCGTCAGCACGATGGCGCCAGCGGTTGTGGACCGATCGAATGTATGCCCCCTGGTCCGCCGATAGCCCAGCATCAATCAACGACCTGGCGAGACGAGGCGGGATCGATTTCGGCGGCTGGGTACTGGGCACGTAGCTGCCTAAGCGTAAGGTAGCGGAACTCGGACCAACTCGTCTTCGGCGAGGAACGGGGCATCTATCCAACCGAGAGCAGCAGGTATCTCGTAAGTCGTCGGCCACCGAGAAATGGCAGACCAGTCGGACCGTTTGGAAGCAGCCCAGGGACGAGCACCCGAACAACGTGCATGCCTGAGGCCGCGACGTCTGAGGTGGTGACGTCAACGGAAACAGCGGACAACCCAGCAGCGGCGATCCGGGCAAGGTAGTCAGCACGAAGGTCGATCTCGGAGGACACTACGGATGATGGCGGCGGCAAGGATGCCTGTGCGCCGACTATCCGCTCCACCCATGCGCGCGACCGGGGATCCAAGTAGAGTTGCAGGTTCGCGGCGAGATCAGTAGCGTCGCGCAGATCCGCCCTATAACTGTCAATGTACCGACGGTCCGGACGGAACGGCTTGCACGCCCGAGCGTGGAGGGTACCCGACTCCATTGACCGAAACACGGAGCCGTTAGGTGACAGCAGCCCCTGGGAGAAGACGTGAAGCTGAAGAGCCTCCCCGAGTGCCTTTAAACCTGCCTCGCCCAGCTCGCGCCGACACGCTGTCCCAAGGGTAACAATACCTCGCCGCGGATCCTCAACCAGAGCACCAATTACTGGCACGGCGAATGGGTTCGGCACAGAGACCAAGGAGACCCGGACGTCAGCCGGCATCTCAGCCACGGCTGCGGCGACCGATGGCACTTTGGAAAGGTCCACGGCTGTAGCGGCGTCGGCGCCACTCAGCCACCACAGCATCACAGCATCTCTTTCGAGAAGTTCCTCAATAGCCCGGCGTTCAGCCGACTCCCTGCTTGGCCCGCACGCGATACCCGCATACACAAGGAAATTGGTGACCGGTTCGTCGCGGTAAAGATCCTGGTGATAGTTGAGATAGACTAGGGATGCCGGTGCAAGAACCTCATCTCCAGAGGCCATATCTTGCCCAGGCACCCAACGGACTACGAGGTTTTCGTCGAACGGCCGAAAAGGGAATCCGTTCTCGTGGTACTGCCGGTCGGAATATAGCGCTAAAGACGCCGGATCGGTCGCCAATGAGCCACCTCTCGCCAATTGTCGATAACTCGCCTTCATGAGCCCAACGGGAACTCGATTCCCACAGTATCGCTCGAGAGACTCTCCAATTGCGGCGAGACGCGCCGGCTCGGGGTCGCCAAAGGACGTTCCTCCGGCGACCAGGTCGTTCTGCCAGCCGGCGAATTGGCTCGAGTCGGCCACCTGCGCCGCATACCGGACGAACGATCGTGGCATAGGTGGCTCCGGCCGAAGTCGGCGCAACCGAGGTATCAGGCCGCAGTGCGGGTCAAGTAGTGCCGCCAAACCAAATGGGACTCCGTCCGCCTCAAGTCGGTCCACTACTGACCCTCCCTACTCCGCCTACATCTTGCGTCGATTCCACAGGCACCAAGAGTGCACTGGGATACTGACGGCCCCGAAATACTTGCTGGCTGGCCACTTGAGTGTCTCTACTACTATAGCGATCTTGTCCAGTGTTGAGGTTACGAGCAAATTCAGGGAAGTAGCTGCTGGTCACGCGGAGCCGTAGCTGGGTGCCAGCAAGCAACTGCGACGCTAGGGGTGGCAGATCTATCTGCAGCCTCGCCGCATGAGCCGCCTCCGAATGTTCGTTGCCACGCCGCCGCCCGGTGGAGAAATTGGCTATTCCGTGACCGACATGCACTTCGTAGCCGTCTGCGCGGATCTCGCTTAGGACGGCGACGAAATCTGTATCTGCCACATCGGTAGAAACCCAGATCCTAACAATCGGAGTACCTTGAACTGTCAGATTGGTGGACAGCGGAAGACTAAGATAGTTGACAAAAGAATGCGGTTCGGGCAGCAACGATTGGGAGATATACGGAAGCGGACTGGGAAAGGGATGCTGCGGATCGTAGCGAAACTTGTCAGTTCCAGCCTCGCCGTGCGTGCTGGTTAAAAGTCCGTTGGCGGCAAGAAACCATAATTTTTTCACCGATTTTGGGGGCGGCCAACATTCGTGCTCTGACCAGGCGTCGCGCCCAAGGGTGAAAACGGTTGCCCGAGCGCCAGAAGGTTGCTGGTCGGTGCGGCCAAGGACTCCATCAAGCCAGCGCGCCTGGAACGAACCGATCCGCACCTTACCGATCGGACCAACCTGACGCCCACCGATCTTGGCGTTCGCACTCATTTGATGGTTCCACGGCCCGATCAGCAGCCGCCGATGCGGCCTCGGGCTTCGCTTGGAGCCGACAACGGCGTACTGTTGCAGTGTTTGCCGGATGAACGGGTCATGCCAGCCACCTAAATGCAGGGTTGGAACGTCGATCTGCGCCAACTCCGGCTCGGTGACGGCGTGGTCGGTTTCGTGCTCTGGGCCATCTTCAATGACTTTAGCCCAGCCTGGCTGAGAACTTCTCAGATGCTTGCCAAGATCAAGGATAGGAAGGTGATCGAATAGGTTAGGATCGTCTCTTAAAATTGCTCGGAACGCGTTGGGCTCTGGCCCTAGCTGACTTCCGTTCTCCGACCACCACCACGTGTGGCGATACAACGCGAGTGGACCTGAAGGAGCAAAGTTCACGATCTGCGTGCCCATCGCAGGAACGGAACTAAGAACTGCAACCACGTGATCGGGCGTCTCTAGCGCCGCAGCCCACGCGGCGAATGCCGCGTACGATCCGCCAGCGGGAATCACCCGACCGTCGCACCACGATTGACTAGCTACCCAATGCACTACGCTGCATCCGTCGCTACGCTCGGCGTGGTACGGCCGCCACTGGCCACCCGAATCGGCCCGGCCGCGTACGTCCTGGACGACGAAGGTATATCCTCGCCGTGCCCAGCCACGTCCTTCGTCAGTGTGTCGGGCTCGACCATACGGAGTGCGCAAAAGCACCGCTGGCGCCGAAGGCCTGGCAGCGGGTAGGTAGACGTCCGTGGCGAGTACCACTCCGTCGGGCATGGTGACGAAGTATCGAGTAGGTCCGCGTACCGCATCAGTAGCTGCAGCTGCAGCTGCCGAACCCACCACCTCGCCCACGGCCACTGCTGCGCTCAGATTGTCGTAGTTCCCCATCACGCGACCTCGGCGGACATGCGCTCCTGCAACGAACTGAGTGGTTCGGGTGCCGGCAGCACAGGATGTCGGCACACACGGGAGGTTCGTGGGTCGACCGCGGTTAGGAAGCCTCGGCCCGGGACCGCCTGGCTCGCGGCAAACGCCAGGATGTCACTGGCCATCAATCCGGCGACCACCGCGGCGCCGGCAGCTGTCAACATCGGAGGGGCGGGTGCCGAGGGCTCGCTCAGCGCGGCCCATGACGCACGAAGCAGTTCGGGGAACGGGGCAGCCGCCAATCGCCGAGCCCGAAGGTCGCGGTATCGGGGTCGCTCATCCGCATCGGCAAACGGACCGATATACCACCGGTCACCCTCGGCGTGGCACAACTGCAACGCAGCCGAACGCTCATAGATTCGATCGAGGGAAATCCACGTCTGGTCGGGTAGCCAATCTGCGCATGCAACTATAACATTGGCGATCCTTGCGTTAGACTCGACCGCCGTGTATTTGATTTCAAAGGCCTCAGTTTCACACGACGAGTGCGTTTCTACACCATCTGATTGAAGCAAATCGACTAAAGTCGTCGCAATGGCGTTACTCCCGCAAATGTGGACAATGACTTCTTGCCGCGAACCCTCCAAATCGACGGTTAGTAGATCTTTCCACCAGAAATGGTCGAGAACATCGCTGACTGTTGTTGGGTCATCGCTTTCGGACATCGCGTGAGCTGGACAAGTACTTCCATGCAGCACACGCCTAAGGACTTCGCGTTGCTCAGTCCCTTTCTGCAAGGATATATAGCCACCATCCGGACAGCCTAGAACCCAGCCGGTATCAGTTATGAGAGCGTGGTAGCCTTGCTTTAAATGCAATGCCCTCTCAACTGTCGCCCAGGTTGGCGGTTCACGACGTGACGGAGACTGACCTGTGGATTCACGGAGTGTATGTGTCATTTAGATGCACATTCCGAGCAGTAGCGGCGGTGGCAGGTGCATTGATCACACTCACCACCGCCACTGACCGGTTAGCGCTTCTGCGGCTCCAGATCCTCGTCCTCGGCGAAGGGATTGTGCACGAGCGCGTTGCAGCAACAGGGGTTGCCGCGAAGCTCGGCAGCATCCATCAGATCAAACATGTCATCGCTGTCCACTGTGATCTCCTTCGATTCGTAGCGGAGTTCGCCGAGCACCTGCTCGGTAAGCTCCTCCCAACTCGGGCACCAGCGACGCTAGGTGATCGATCACTGTGAGTGATGTCATCTCAGTCACCGGGGCACGGTGTTCATCACGACATCACGGTCCGAGCATCGTCCCGGCGACCCAGATGACCAGCGTGTTGTCTAGATAGCTTCAAGTTCCCCAGATCGAACCTGCACCTGCTCGTCGGTGTACTGGCCCTCGTGGGCCGGGTCTTTTTGTCTGCTCTCCCGGGAACGGGCGGCACCTCCTGCTGTGGTGGCGCGTCCGATGCGGCCGCGGTCGTCGCCCGCCGCACGACCGTCACCTGCGGAGCAACGAGAATGGGCGGATGACGCCCGCGCACCCTCCGTACCGCATCACCGTCGTCTGCTGGGGCAACATCTGCCGGTCGCCGATGGCGCAGTTCATGATCCGCGACGCCGTCGGCGAGGCCGGGCTCGCCGACCGGGTCGA
>JBOFLH010000225.1:0-1873 GCA_051657765.1 Nocardioides sp.
GGCACACCGCGATCAGCGCCTCCTCGAGACGGCGGACGTAGTCGACGACGAGCACGTGGTCGGGCAGCCGCACGATCGGGTAGCCGACCAGCTGACCGGGGCCGTGGAAGGTGATCTTGCCCCCGCGATCGACGTCGATCACCTCGGCGTCACCGGGCGTGGCGGGACGTTCGTGTGGTTCGGTGCGTCTGCCGGCGGTGAATACCGCAGGGTGTTCCAGCAGCAACACGGTCTCCGGGGCTGAACCGGCGACCACCGCGCGGTGAATCTCCTGCTGCATTGCCCAGGCGGCTCGGTAGTCGACCGCCTCGCGGCCGAGGCCGACCGTGCGAAATTCGATGCCCACGCCAGTGAGCTTACGCGGCGTCGCCAGGGCTGTGGATAACTTTCGGCACGGATCGCGGATCTGCGGCAGGCTGGGCACGTGATCTCCCGGAGAACGCAGACCGTGCTGTTGGTGATCGTGGTCGGCGCCACGTTTGTGCTGACCGGTCTGTGGCAACACCACGATCGGATCACCCGCGCCACGTCGCTCGCCAACCAAGGCGGTGCGGATAGCGGGCCGGACCGGCGAGTCGAGGAAACCAACCGAGCGCGCGCACTCACCGTGCTGCGGGCTTGGGACCAACGACGGGCGGCAGCCTACGCCGCGGGGGACCCGATGGCGTTGGCGCGGTTGTACCTGCCGGGTTCAGCGGCGGGCGTCAATGATCGCCGACTATTGGCCCGCTACGTTCGTCGGGGGTTGACCGTCGACAACATGCGCACACAGATCCTGAGTGTCGAGGTCCTGGCGCATGCCGGTGACTCCCTCACCTTGCTGGTCACCGACCGGTTGGCCAGCGCGGTCGCCGTGAGTGACACGGACCGGATTCGATTGCCTCGCGACCAGGCGAATACCCGGGAGATCGAGCTGCGCCGGGTGAGTGAGACGTGGTTGGTCGCCGAGGTTCGAGCCATGGCGGCGCAGCTCGGCGAAAACCGGAGTCAGCCGAGGCCCGCGGAGAGCACGTCACGCACGGTCGGGTCGGCGAACCGGTAGCCGGCATCCAGCAGTGCCTGAGGCCGGACATTGAGTGAGCCGAGAAGCTCGGGAGCAAGCTCGCCGGTGGCCAGCCGCACCAACACCGCCGGTGTGGCAAGTCGGGAGCCGCGGCCGACCAACGAAGCCAGGGTCTCGGTGAACTCGGCATTGGTCGGCGTTTCCACGCAGCACAGGTTGATCGGACCGCTCACCGAGGCGTCGGCGGCCAGGAAGCTCACTGCGCCCACCCAGTCGCGCAACGAGATCATCGCCATGTGCTGTCGACCGCTGGACAGTCGGGTTCCCAGGCCCAGTTTGAACAACGGGAGCAGCGGCCGCAGCGGCGCGCTGCGTCGGTCCATCACCGGAGCCGTGCGCAACACGCAGACTCGGGCACCGGCCGCGATCGCCGGATCGGCGGCGCTTTGCCAATCGCGAGTGACCTGGGTCAGCAACGCCTCTCCTCGGCTGCCGGCCGACTCGGTCAGTACGTCGTCGCCACTGTCGCCGTAGTAGGAGATCCCGTTGCCGGCAAGAAACGTGGGTTTGCGGTCACTGGCCGCGATGGCTCGGGCCAGCAGCCTCGTCGTCGTCACTCGACTACGCCGCAGCTCGGTGGCCCACTTGCGAGCATGGGGGTTCCCGGCAGTCGGTGAGCCGGCCAGGTTGACGACCACGTCCGCCGCCTCCACTTCGGCCTGATCCAGCCGACCGGCATAGGCGTCCCAGACCGAAGCGTCCTGGTCGCCGGTCGGCGCCCGCAGCAACCGGCGCACTAGGTGACCGTCCGCGCGCAGCCTCGCCGTCAGCTGGGTGCCGAGGAAGCCGGAGGAACCCGCGATCAGGAAT
>JBOFLH010000226.1:0-4317 GCA_051657765.1 Nocardioides sp.
CCGCTGGTGATCGGCTCGGTTCCCGGCACCGTCCTGGGCAGCAAGCTCGCGCCGCGGGTGCGCCAATCGTTGATTCGTCGCGGCATCGTCGTGGTGTTGACGATGTCCGGCGTTGCCCTGTTGGACAAGGCCGGCTGGGCGCCGCTGGGCGCCGGCGAGGACCAGACCTATCCGCTACTCGTCGCTGGCGTCGGGGTCGCGATGCTGGTGTTGGTGCCAGTGGTCTGGGGGCTTATTCGCAAGACCGAAGGACTGCCGATGCGGGGCTCGCCCCACGTCGACGAACTCGACACCACGACGTACACCTCACCACCAAACCAGCCATAGCCGAATCGTGTTGAATTCCCGGGCACCTCGGGAATTCAGTGCGCACGCCCTGTGGCCGATACCATGAACACGGCGACTTCGAGGAGAGGCAACCACATCCCATGACTGCACCGCCCACCCATGCTGACTATCAGCTGAGCCAGTTGGATCAACTCGAAGCGGAATCGATTCACATCTTCCGTGAGGTTGCCGCCGAGTTCGAGAAGCCGGTGTTGATGTTCTCCGGCGGCAAGGACTCGATCGTGATGCTGCGACTGGCCGAGAAGGCGTTCTACCCCGCGAAGATTCCGTTCCCCGTCTTGCAGGTCGACACCGGGTACGACTTCCCCGAGGTGCTGAACTGCCGCGATTCCTGGGTCAAACGGCTGGGTCTCAATCTCATTGTGGCCGGGGTGGAGGACGCGATCAAGAACGGCATCGTCGTCGACGACGGCAAGACCAGCCGCAACCGGCTGCAGATCGGCACCCTCCTCAATGCCCTGGACGAAGGCGCGTTCACCGCCGCCTTCGGCGGCGGACGCCGCGACGAGGAGAAGGCCCGCGCCAAGGAACGGGTCTACTCGCACCGGGACGAGTTCGGCCAGTGGGACCCGAAGATGCAGCGTCCGGAACTGTGGAGCCTCTACAACGGCCGCATCCATCAGGGCGAGCACATGCGGATCTTCCCGTTGTCCAACTGGACCGAGCTGGACGTTTGGCACTACATCGGCCAAGAAGGCATCGAGATTCCCTCGATCTACTTCGCACACCAGCGGCGGGTCTTCCAGCGTGGCGGCATGTGGATGACCGAATCCGGATTCAACCCGTGCCGCGACGGTGAGACCGTGATCGAGAAGACCGTTCGGTTCCGCACCGTCGGCGACCTGACGCTGACCGGCGCCGTCGAGTCGGAGGCAGCCACCATTTCCGAGATCATCGACGAGATCGCCATCGCCAAGGTCACCGAGCGCGGCGCCACTCGCGGTGACGACAAGTTCTCCGAAGCAGCCATGGAAGACCGGAAGAAGGAAGGCTACTTCTGATGAGCCCTACCACCACACCGATCGTGCCCAATCCCATCCTGCCCAGCACCGGCTCGATGGACTTGCTGCGATTCGCCACCGCCGGCTCCGTCGACGACGGCAAGTCGACCCTGATCGGTCGCCTGCTCCTGGACTCCAAGGCGATCTTCGAGGACCAGCTGGAGTCGGTCGAAGCCACCAGCACCTCCAAGGGCTACGACTACGTCGACCTAGCGCTGTTGACCGACGGGCTCCGCTCCGAACGCGAGCAGGGCATCACCATCGACGTGGCTTACCGCTACTTCGCGACACCGACCCGCAAGTTCATCATCGCCGACACCCCAGGCCACATCCAGTACACCCGCAACATGGTCACCGGCGCCTCGACGGCCGATCTCGGCCTAGTGCTGGTAGATGCCCGCAACGGCTTGACCGAGCAGTCCCGGCGGCACGCCGTACTGCTATCGCTGCTCCGGGTGCCCCATCTGGTGCTTGCGGTGAACAAAATGGACCTGGTGGACTGGTCACAGGAGGTCTACGAGCGGATCCACGCAGAGTTCACCCAGTTCGCCACCAAACTCAACGTGCCCGACCTCGAGGTAATCCCGATCTCCGCGCTGGACGGGGACAACGTGGTGGACCGCAGCGTCAACACCCCGTGGTATCACGGGCCGACGCTGATGCATCACCTGGAGCATGTGCACGTGGCCTCGGACCGTGACCTCGTCGACACCCGATTCCCGGTGCAGTTCGTGATCCGCCCGAAGTCGGAGGACTACCACGACTACCGTGGATACGCTGGGCAGGTCGCCGGGGGCGTGCTCAAACGAGGCGATGAGGTCGTCGTGCTCCCCTCGGGCATGACGTCGACCATCGAGGGCATAGACCTGTTCGATCGTGAGGTCGAGGAGGCGTTCCCGCCGATGTCGGTCACCCTTCGCCTGATCGACGACGTCGATGTCTCCCGGGGCGACATGATCGCGCGTGCGAACAACGCACCCAAGCCCTCCCAGGACATCGACGCGATGATCTGTTGGATGACCACCGAGCCGCTGCGCCCGCGGCAGAAGTTGGCCATCAAACACACCACCCGCACGGGTCGAGTGTTGGTCAAGGACATTCAGTACCGGCTCGACGTCAATACCCTGCACCGCGATCAGGACACCAAGGAACTCGGGCTCAACGAGATCGGGCGGGTGCAACTGCGCTGCACCGTGCCACTGCTCTGCGACCCGTACTCCAAGAACCGGACCACCGGGTCGTTTGTCCTCATCGACGAGGCCACTGGGGTCACCGTCGGCGCGGGCATGATCAACTCCGGCAGCTGATCGGCAACCGAGTTCACTCGGCGGACGGTGCTGCCGGCGTGTCGTGACGGCGCTCCACCAGTGGGTGACCGATGTCGACGGTCCGACTGGCCGTCGACACCACGGTGCCGACCAGGATCAACCCACCCGCGACCGCGTACGCCGATCGCAGCGCGGCGATGATACCGACCACGCTCGCGAGCTGCGCGACGTACCAGCCACCAGCCGCAAACGCCATTGGTTTGGTCGGCTCGCAGCGCCGCCCCAACCGCCGGGCTTCGCGCTTCGCCTCCTGGAGTCAGCAGCCAACCGAGCAGCCTGGCCGCCGAATTGACCCGACCGAGCACCGCCGGGTCGGTGAGCTGCTGTCGGGCCGTGGTCGCCATCACGCCAATCACTACGATCTCCGCGCTGGAGGCGACGTACAGGATGCCCACCAGGTACGGCGACGTCGTGGTGGCCACCGCCATCGTGGTGAGCCCCAACAGAGTCGTCGCGGCGATGATCAGGCGACCGGCCGACCAACGTCGCGACAGCCTTCCACATAGCTGTCCGCCGAGCACACCACCTGCTGCGCTGGCCGATAGCAACAGGCCGAAGCCCACCGCGCTCAGACCGAGCACCTGCTGAGCAAACAGCACCTGGGTGGCGACCACAAATGACAGTGCCACATTCACCAGCATGATGAGCAACGTGAACGCCCGCAACGGCGGCTGCCCCCAGATCGAATGTACGCCCGCGAACGCGAATCGCAGCGGTCTGGAGACCCTTGCTGGCTGCGGCCTATTTCGCGGGAGACGGGCGACTAGCGCCAGCGACACCAGGGAACCGACGGCGGGCGCCGTGAACGCGGCCCCTGGCGCGAGGCCGACCAGGAAGCCGCCCAACGGTTTGCCGGCAAACTCGTTGGTAGCCAACTCGACGGACCGGAGCTTGCCGTTGGCGTTGGCCAACTGCGAGGCGGCGACCGTGGCCGGCACCATCGTTTGTGCCGCGTTGTCGTAGCCGACCTCGATCAGCCCCAGCCCGAAGACCGCCGCGACCAGCACCGGCAGCGTCAACACGTGCAGACCCGCCGCAACCGCCAGCGCGGTGAATGCGACCAGCCGCACGCCGTTGCTCCACAACAACACCGCGCGGCGATCCACCAGATCCAACAGCGTGCCAACCGGAATCGCCATCAGCAGCCAAGGCAGCCGCGCTGCTACCGCGACCATCGAGATCGCCACCGGGTCGTCGGTGAGCATGGTAGCCAACCAGCCGAACGTCACCAGGGTGACACCGTCGCCGAGGTTGGACACCGCGGTAGCCGACCATAGGTAACGAAAGGCGTTCCGCCCGAGGTCCGGCACGCCGCTACAGCCCGAGCCGGGCTTCTTCGGTCCGGAAGAGACCCGGTCCGGGTACCGCGCGGGCAAGCACGCCGTCGACGACCCGGGCGGCAACCGAACGACCGTACAACTGAGGTACGTCGTCCAAGCAGAGCTGGTCGGCTGCCTGCTCAATCACCTGGGCCGCGAAGTTCGCGTCCACCGGCGGGGCCAGCACATTGCCGCCCGCCAACAACGTTTCCCCACGATCCGATCCGAAGCGGAGCGTGACACAGCGGATGCCAAGGACATTCATCTCCTCCTGCATGCTGCCGGAGTCGGTAGCCACCAGCGCACATTCGAGCATCGCGG
>JBOFLH010000227.1:0-2570 GCA_051657765.1 Nocardioides sp.
GCCTCCCGCGACCAGATCCACATCCGCCGCGACCGGCTCACCCTGTTGACCTCGCACCAACTCCGCCAGCGGCGTACCGCCCACGTTCACCGCCACCAACGACCCAACCTCAGGCACCGGCAACACCCGAGTTCCGTCCTCAGCCGAACCGGGCTCACCCACCGACTGCGCAAACCCGGCGTCATCATCCAGATCGACGTCACCGTCATCACGAGGGGCACCACCACCCTCGGCCAGCAGGTCGTTCAGTTGTCGCTCGGTGCGAAGGTCGGCCACCCCGAGCGCGCCGCGCAGGCTGGCTCCGGTGAAGTCCGCATCGTCGCGAATCGCGTGGCGTAGGTCGGCGCCGTCCAGGAGCGCATCGCGCAGGTTCGCACCAGTCAGATCGAGCAGGGCCAGATTGACGCCTCGCAGGTCCACTCCGCTGAGATCCAGGCCGCGGAGGTTACACGATGTCAGCCTTGCCAGAGAGACACCGCGGACGGCCAGGCCCGAAAGGGCAGCCTCGACCGACAGCGGGCAGGCCAACCATTGGCCGACTGCGGCGGGCACGCGCAGGGTCCGCGACTGCGGATCGTCGGCAAGCAAGCCGGACCTGGCCCAGTCGAGCAACGACCAGCTGGAGGTCATCCGGGCGCCGCGGGCATCCGGTCGCAACGACACCCTCTGCTCGGACAACCACAGTTTCTCCAGCTCGTGGTCGAAGATCAGGTCGAGTCCACCCTTCATGGCCATCGAGCGCACCGCTCTGGTGAGGTCCAGGTTCGCGGCCCAGTCCGCGATCACCGTCGTCACCCGAATGCGTCGACCGGTTGGGGTCGACTCGCTGATCCGTTGGAGGAGATCGAGTGTTCGGGCCGTACTGTCGAGCCCGGAGGTATCCAGCCGGTCTTCGGCGGTGAAGTCCGGGTCGTCAATGAGATCCAGGCACGCCAGGATCACCGCCTCGCTAACGGCAACCTCCAAAAGGTCTGGGTCAGCTTGGTCTGGATCAGCTTGGTCTGGGTCGGTTTCCTGCGGGTTACCGGCAGGCGACCAAACTCGATCCGGGAGGAGCCAGGCATGCTCGACCCGCGTCGCGGGAGGAGTCCGGTAACTGTCGCCAACGGCACCTCCTGGATGAAGACTCAGGCTGACTATGCCTATCAGGTCACCCTCCCGGGAGAATCCCACCAGCAACCGCTGCGGATCGTTCGCCTCCAACCGAAGTTCGGCCTCCGCCGAGCGGCGTGCGCCATAGGTCGGGAGCAGGTGGGCAAAGAACTCGCCCAACTGCTCGTCGGACACGCCGGCCAACCGCACGTGTTCGATCCACCACGTGCCAGCACCGTCGGCGTCTACCGCCACCTGGTCGAGGTGCTCACCCAAACCTGACGAAACGTCTGCCTGATCGATCTCCGACGCACGCCAGAACCCCTCCACCCGCATTCGCGAGGGTGCCCACATGCCGGCCCGGATGCGGCGGACCCTGGCAGCTGCGGCGACCTCGTCGCCGACGGTGAACACCCAGGTGTCGACGTTCGGTGAAAGCAATCCCTGCCCAGCCAGCTCAGTGGCCTCGATCCGGGTCGGTGAGTCGCCGCCGATCAGCCGCGCCAGATCGGCCCGCCAGGCTGGGGAGGCTCGATGCACCCGCTTGTCCAACCGGCATGCGTTGCGCAGGCGGAGGGCGAGCCCGCCGATTTGGTGGCTGTCCAGATAGCCGAGCTTCGCGGCGACCGACCTGACCTCCGCCACCCGGGGCGCGCTTGTCTCAAAGTCTGTCGCCGCCCAACGCGCTAGTTGGCGGATATTGCCCTCCGGCAATGCCGCATCGGCAATCTCGGAGTAGCCGGCCAGCACCCGATAGGCTGCCCGTTCCACGACCGGCCAGCTTGGCGCGGCAAGCACGGGTCGCTGGAGAGTCTCGGCGATCCATTGGCGAAACCGCGACACCGTCATCGGCGGTTGCAGCCGCATGGCAACCAAGTCCAGGTGGCCGGCCACCGTGGCCGGGTGCGAACCCAAGGCGGCCGCGGTCGCTTCCACATTCAGACCGTTGTCGGCGAAACCGAGCACGGCGCGCAGCTCGTCGGCGGAGAGCTCGGCGTCTGCCAATGGTGGCCGAGCGATCATGGCCCGAGTTTCGTCCCGCGACGGGGTGGTTCCGGCTTCCCAGGTCGGGGCTGCAGTTTCAGTGAAGCGCCACTCGCCCGGAAGAACGGCCTTGAACCCGCCGTCGCCAACCGATTCGGCACGGCTGGACTCAGCTTCGTCCGACTCGATGTCGTCATCCAGCGCGACGACGCGGCCGGCCAGCAGCCCCTCTTCGGCCTCAGGCTTGTTGCCGACGGCCCTAGTGGTGTCCGAGGTGATGGTCGCCCAGAGGATCACGCTGTCCGGCGAGAAGTGCTTGCTGGGAACCTCCGACACTTCGACGCTCAGCGGAACCACGTCGCCGTCGGCCGTGATGAACTCCCACTCACCTGGAGTTACCACACGCAACGACAACTCGAACGCTGAGTCCGGACTCTCCCCGTGCAGGGTCGCCGTTCCGACGAAGGACTCGGCCGCAGCGATAGCAGACTCTT
>JBOFLH010000228.1:0-18114 GCA_051657765.1 Nocardioides sp.
AACCCGACCAAACCAGCAGAGAGAGCAAGCAGATGGACCCGCGTCCCCTCGATTCACCACCGGTGGCACCGACTCATCGGAACCTCGGCCAGCCGGCGCCGGACCGCACCACCTCCTCGGGTGCGTTCCATGTCTACGACACCACGCTGCGTGACGGTGCACAACAAGAAGGTCTCAATCTGTCGGTTGCCGACAAGCTGGCCATAGCGCGCCAGCTTGACGGACTCGGTGTCGGTTACATCGAGGGTGGTTGGCCGGGCGCAAACCCGAAAGACACCGAGTTCTTTGCCAGGGCGCAGCGAGAACTCGACCTGAAGCACGCCAAGTTGGCCGCGTTCGGCGCCACTCGGCGAGCCGGTGTCAAAGCGGCCGACGATCCTTTGGTTGCGGCACTTCGCGAGTCCGGCGCGTCGGTGGTCACCCTGGTCGCCAAGTCACATGACCGACATGTGGAGTTGGCGCTGCGGACCACGTTGGCGGAGAACCTGGCGATGATCCATGACACGGTCACCCATTTGCGCGCCGAAGGCCAGGAGGTGTTCTTGGACGCCGAGCACTTCTTCGACGGCTATCGGGCCAACCGGGACTATGCGTTGGAAGTGCTGCGGACGGCCTACGCCGCGGGCGCCGAAGTCGTTGCGCTGTGCGACACCAACGGCGGCATGCTCCCGCCCTGGGTCTCCGATGTGGTCCACGACGTGTTGGCGACCACCGGGGGGCAGGTGGGCATCCACTGCCACAACGACACGGGCTGTGCGGTGGCCAATACCCTGGCGGCCGTCGACGCCGGTGCGACCCACGTCCAGGGCACCATCAACGGCTATGGCGAACGCACCGGCAATGCCGACCTGATCGCGGTGGTGGCCAACCTGGAACTCAAGTTGGATCGTCGGGTTCTACCCAGTGGCCTGTTGCAGGACGCGACGAGGATCGCCCACGCGGTGGCCGAGGTGACGAACTTCCCGCCCGCGTCGCGTCAGCCCTATGTCGGCACGTCCGCGTTCACCCACAAGGCCGGGCTACATGCCAGTGCCATCAAGGTCGACCCGAACCTCTATCAACACCTGGAGCCCCAGTGGGTGGGCAACGACATGCGTCTCCTTGTCTCCGACATGGCCGGGCGAGCGTCGATCGAGTTGAAAGGTCGCGAGTTGGGCTTCGACCTGTCCCAAGATCGTGACCTGGTGACTCGGGTAACCAAGCGAGTCAAGGAACTGGAGCAGCGCGGGCACACGTTCGAGGCCGCCGACGCCTCGTTCGAGCTGTTGTTGGTGGAGGAGGTCGAGGGTGTCCGACCGGCGTACTTCGATGTCGAGTCCTGGCGGGTGATCACCGAGACCCGGCCCGGCGACGAGGCGGTGTCCGAGGCGACGGTCAAGCTGCATGCCGCCGGAGAGCGGTTCGTGGTCACCGGAGAGGGCAACGGGCCGGTCAATGCGCTTGACCATGCGCTGCGAGCGGCGATCGGTCAGGCCTATCCAGAGGTCGTCAAGTTCGAACTCATCGACTACAAGGTGCGTATCCTGGACCAAGGTCACGGCACCGACGCGATCACCCGGGTCCTGATCGAGACCTCGGACGGCGAGTCCAGTTGGGTGACCGTCGGTGTCGGCCACAACGTGATCGAGGCATCCTGGGGCGCGCTGGTCGACGGGCTCACCTTCGGTTTGCGCCGAGCAGGTGTCGCCTGAGGATCACCGCCGGCTGCCGGACCGACGGACGTCGCTGCTGCCGACCGGGCCGAGCCAACCAGAGTCGGGTCGCCGACCAGCGCTAGCGCGACCGATCGGCGGTGAGCAGTGCGTTCCGCAGCAGGGGCCACGCTTTTCGTAAGGAACGCTCCCAGTAGGGCCAGGTGTGCGTCCCGCGGTAGTAGTAGTCCAGGGTGGCCGAGACGTCGGCTCGGTTGAGCGCGGCGCGGAAGTTGTCGGCTTGCGAGCGCAGGGTGGTCTCGTTCTGATCCCAGGCCAACTGATTGTCGTCCAGTGGGCCGGGCCGGCCGGTGCCGATCGAGACGTAGATCGGTAGTCCGGCGAGGCGGGGCACCAGATCGGTGGGGTTGTGCCCTCGCCAGACCTTCTCGTTGTCTTCGGGGTCACCCCACAGGTCCGCCGGCTCCACACCTTCTCCGCGCAACCAGCTCTGGTAGTCGCCGGGGTGCCGCATCGTGTCGGTGACCGGGCTGAAGGCGGCGACCGCGACGAACTGGTCCCGGTGTCGCGCCGCATAGCTCAGCGCGCCGAACCCACCCATCGACAGCCCGGCGACGGCCCAGGTGTCGGTGGCGTGGTAGCGCTGGCTGAGCAGCGCGGGCAGCTCGCGAGTGTGGAAGTTCTCCCACTTCGGGCCGTCCAACCAGTCTGAGTAGAAGCCGACTCGGCCGCCTTCGGGCATCGCGACGATCACGTCGGCGTCGCCGACCAGCTCGGGAACGATCGATGTGTCCCGGGTCCAACTCCGGTAGTCGTTGCAGCACCCGTGTAACAGCAGGAGCACCGGTCGCGGTCTGGTCGGCGCGGCCGCGAAACCAATCGGCAGGAGCACGCGCACGTTCGCGTCGAAGTCGACCGACGGCGTACGCACGGTCAGATCAACGGTGCGTACGCCGGCCGGTTCGACGCCAATGACCGCAGCGGGTTGCTCTTGATCGGCGGGGGCATCCGCGCATGCGCTCAGCGAGCCTGAGCACAGCACGAGGATTAACGCGAGACGCCGTAGTTTCAGGGCAGTCTCAGGCGGGTCGCTACGGTGCTGGCGGCACTCGCCAATAGATGCTGTTCTCGCGATCCAGAAACCGGTCGTCGACCAGGTAGCGGCGCAGCGCCGCCACGTCGTTGTGGAACGCGCCCAGGATCTCGTTGACCTCTGCCTCGGAGTAGTCCCGCCCCGGTTCGAAGGACTCGGCCAGATGAGCGAGCACCACGACCAGTTTGCTCCGCTTGGTCGGCATGAGGGCCAAGCGCCCGTCGCGGAAGAACGTGTCGATGATCCGCCGCTCGGCTGCCTCCATGCCCCCGACGGTACTCAGATACGGCCGCTGACACCATCACATACACAACAGGGGTTCGGTGGCTCGCGGCCAGGCTTCGACATCGGTCGGGTCCTCGGTGTTCACCAGGTACGCCGTCCGGTTGTCCTCGGCCAGCCAGAGGTGCCGGCCGGCGTGTTCCCACTCGGTATCGATGGCATCCTCGGGGAGGCTGGCCCCCGCGTCGTAGGTCCCGCTCAGGCTGAACTCGCCCGTGGTGTCCCTGACGAACCGCCGCTCGCCTGGCGGTTGGCCCAGCGTGAGGAAGGTGATGTCCTCCCAGCCGCAGTGTTCGGCGCCGGACCGCGAACTCACCAGGTAGGTGAAGACCCGGCGTCCCTTCGAATCGGTCCAGATGGCGGTGTGCATCTCCTCGGTGATCTCGGCGGGCAACTCCGCCGGGTCGCACATGGCCCAGGACTCGACCGCCCAGCTTGTCCGACCGCCGTCGCGCCCTCGCTTGCCGACGACAACGGTGGTCTTGCTTGCCTGGTTCACGTCGAAGGACAGTAGGACACGGTCGGGGTCGGTTCGTTCGATCCGATAGCCGTGTTGGGGCAGGCCGAAGTCGGTGCCATCCGCACCGGTGAGCCAGTTCTCGACCGCCTCGTTCGGGGTCGATCCGGCGGTAGTGCGATCGGGACTGCCGCCGTTGACCGGCTTTCCGCGGCACTCCAGAGCACGCCCGGCGGGGCCGGCTCGGTTCAAGACATCGGGGGCATCGGCGATCGGCGCTGGGCTGGCGAGCGAGCCGGCATAGGGGCTGGTGGTGGGTAGGGCGTCGATGACGACGTCGTGGCCGCAACCGGTCAGGACGACCAAACCGGCGATCAAGCAGATGGGGTGACGGATGAGCTGCAACATGGTGAACCTCCTTTACCCTGGGACGCGCCCCTGAGTCACTAGGTTCCGGTGTCGCGTGGCGGACCGGCTGTGTTGCCGGAGCACTGGGGTTGCCCGGAGCACTGGGGTTGCCCGGAGCAGTGGGGTGACACGCGGAGCAGAGGCTGCGGCGAGGGACTATGAGGTGAACCAGGTCGGCGCCTGCGCGCGGAAGTCCTCGGGGTCGAGGGTGCCGGCGCCAGCCGGGATGGTGGCGATGACGGGCACGCCGGTGACCCGGGTCAGATCCTTGGCGTTACACGTCTCGGCGAGCCCGGGTTCGCTCGGCCAGGAGCCAATGACGAGGCCGATCGGCTCGATGCCCCGGGCGCGAACCGCATTCGCGGTGAGTTCGGTGTGATTGAGCGTGCCGAGCTGGGCCGTGGTAACAATTACTATGTCCGCCCGCAGAAGCGCGGCCAGATCCAAGATCGTGCCGCCGTCGGTGTCCAGGCGCACCAGCAGCCCACCAGCTCCTTCCACGATGACTTGGTCGTGCACCTGGGACAGATCCCGAATCCGGTCCACGTAGTCGGCAATCGGCGGGATTCGGTCGCCGCGCAGCCGGGCCGCGGTGTCCGGCGCCAACGGATCACCCAACACGGTGAACTCCTGGGTGCGCACGTCGGCCAGCCGACCCACCTCGGCGGCGTCGCCCAGCACGCCGGGGCCGATCCCGGTTTGCACAGGCTTGACCATCAGCACCGAACCGCCTGCGGCCGCTCGAACTGCCAGCGCCGCGGTGGCGACCGTCTTCCCGATCTCGGTGTTGGTGCCGGTGATCACCAGCACCCGCCCCGGACCTGTCTCCGGGCCTGTTTCTGGGCTCATCGCCCGGTTGCTCTCAGCACCACGGCGACGGCTCGTGCCCAGTCCTGTTCGATAAGTCCGGCCTGCGCGGTGATGCGCAGACGCGAGATTCCGTCCGGCACCGAGGGCGGCCGAAAGCAGCCGACGCGTACGCCGTGCGCCAGGCACTCGGCTTGGGCGGCGAGCGCGGCCGTCGGTGAGCTCATGGGCAAAGACAGCACCGCCCCGGCGGGCACCTCGACCGCCGTCTGTTCTGCGAGTTCACCGATCCGCCGGGAGATCAGCTCAGGCCGCGCCGGCTCGGAGATCAGCACGTCGAGCGCGGCGTGGGCTCCGGCGACAGCAGCCGGCGCCAGGCCGGTGTCGAAGATAAAGGGGCGGGCTCGATTGATCAGGTGCTCGACGATCGCGGCTGAGCCGGCCACTACCCCGCCCTGCGTGCCGAGAGATTTGGACAAGGTCGCGGTCACCACGACGTGGGAGTGGCCGGCGAGGCCGTGCTCGCGAACCAAGCCGTGCCCGCCCCGCCCGGCTACGCCGACGCCGTGCGCTTCGTCCACGATCAGCAACGCCTCGTACGCCGCGCACACCTGGGCCAGGTCAGCCAGCGCGGCGGCGTCGCCCAACACCGAGTACACCGACTCCACGAGAACCAGCGCGCGGCGTGGACCGGCCGAAGCCGGCTCCCCGGCAGCACGTGTCGAGGCCGCCAGCGCCCGCTCGACGGCCGCCACGTCGTTGTGCGGCACGACCACGGTCTCGGATCGGGACAGCCGGGCGGCGTCGATGAGCGAGGCGTGGATGTGTGCGTCGGAGACGATCAGGCAGTGCCGGTCGGCGAGGGCCGTGACGACCGAGAGGTTGGCGTGATACCCGGTTGAGAACACCAGCGCGGCCGGCCAGCCGAGAAACCGGGACAACGCGGCCTCCAACTCGTCGTGGATCTGCAGCGTCCCGGTGACCAGGCGGGAGGCGCCGGCCCCGGCGCCCCAGGTCTTGATCGCCGCTGCCGCTGCCTCGATCACCCGGGGGTCGCGGGACAGGCCGAGGTAGTCATTGCCGGCCAGGTCGAGCACCTGGTCCTCGACGACTCGCGGTCGGAGCTGCCGGCGCAGAGCCGCGTGGTCGCGTTCATCAGCCTGAGTGGCGAGCCACTCGGCCCAACTCATTCGAACCAGCTCATCGGGCCGTCACCGCGGCACCGATAGCGGTGGTGATGGCCGCGAGATCCTCAACCGAACAGACATAGGGCGGCATGGTGTAAATCAGATCACCAAATGGCCGCAACCACACCCCGGCGTCCAGGGCGGCGTCGGTGGCGGCTGCCAGGTCGACGCGATGATCAAGCTGAACGACGCCGACCGCGCCGATGGTGCGCACGTCGGCAACGCCGGGCATCTCACGGCATCCGGCGAGTGCCCGGGTCAGTGACTTGTTGATAGTGGCGACCTGACTGGCCCAGTCGTTGGCAATCAGGAGATCCAGACTGGCCAGCGCGACCGCGCAGGCCAGCGGGTTGCCCATGTAGGTCGGGCCGTGATTCAACACCCCGGAATCGGATGCGGATACCCCGTGCGCGACCCGCGGGGTGCACAGCGTGGCGGCCAGAGTCAGCATGCCACCGGTCAGCGCCTTGCCGAGGCACAGCACGTCGGGAACCACCGGCGCGGCGTTCGCGGCGAACAGGTGGCCGGTCCGGCCGAATCCGGTGGCGATCTCGTCGAAGATCAGCACCAAGTCGAGTTCGTCGGCCACCTGACGGAACACTGTTAGGTATTGAGCGTCGTACGTCCACATGCCGCCGGCCCCTTGCAGCAGCGGCTCGACGATGATGCCGGCAAGCTCGTCACGGTGGGTGTATGCCAGTTCGCGGAACTGGGCCGCCCAGCTGTCGTCGTACCCGGCCGGCGGGCGCGGGGCGAAAACGTGGCGGGGGAGCGCCGCGGCAAACATCGCGTGCATCCCGCGCTCGGGGTCACACACGCTCATGGCGCCAAAGGTGTCCCCGTGGTATCCCCCCGCGATGGTGAGCAGGCGGGTGCGGTGCGGACGTCCGATGCCGCGTTGATACTGGTAGGCCATCTTGAGTGCGACCTCGACACTCACCGAGCCGGAGTCCGCCAGGAAGATATGTTCGAGTCCGGACGGCGCCATTGCGATCAGCCGCTGGGCGAGGCTGATCGCGGGCTGGTGGGTAAGCCCGCCGAACATCACGTGGGAGAACCGCGTGGCCTGCTCGGTGAGCGCGGCGGTCAAGGCGGGGTGGCGGTAGCCGTGGATGGCAGCCCACCACGAGGACATACCGTCCACCACCTCCCGGCCGTCCGCCAGCCGCAGCCTGGTGCCCTCGGCGCCGACTACCAGTCGGGTCCGCGTGGGATTCGTCATCGACGTATACGGGTGCCAGACGTGGTCGCGATCGAACACGAGAAGAGTGGGGTTGTCGAGTGGCATCGGCTCCAGTCTAGGAGCGGACCTTGTCGGTCACGGTGTCCCGGGGGCCGGACACCGGCAAAGGGCGGGCACCGCACCAGCCGCTCGCCGTGCCGGCCTGAGAGGTACCGCTGCCGCAAGGTGATTCATCCCGACCTATGCCCGTGATAGACACACCGGATGGGCGACTTTGACTGTTTCGACGCGACCATCGAACCGCTGGCCTGGGGACAGGCGACCTATACCATCCTTCGCCTCCCCGACCCGGTGTCCGCGCGACTGGTTGCGGCCGGCGCCAAGCGCGTCGAGGGAACCGTGAACGATGTCGAGATCAACCTCGCGCTAGTTCGTGCCCCGGTCGTCGATGGTCAGTTTCTGTGGGCGGGCGACAGCCTGATGCGACGTATCGGTGTGTCGCCCGGCGAACCGTTGAGCGTGCGGGTGCGCCCGGTCGATCCGGACTTGGTTGTCCTGCCCGATGACGTCGGCACCGCGATCGCCGCCGCCGGTGCCGGCGCGGCGTGGCAGACGCTGAGCGCCGGTCGCCAACGATCCGCGCTCTACCGCATCGAGAGCGCGCGCACTCAGCCAACTCGACAACGCCGGATTGCCGAACTCGTCGCGCGCCTCATCGGTCCGCCGGCGGAACCGGCGGGCCGGTAGCGAACGTCCTCTCTGCGCTGCTGTCGTCGGCGGCGACCACTGCCGCACGGACTACTGACCGACTGGGCATTGGCCGCGGGTTGTCGGGAGGTCGGCCTGGTCACGATCCAGGGCAATCACGCCAGTGAACCGGTGGCTCGTCGCGCGGGATTCGTCGAGGTCGGCCGCGTCGCGGACCATCATCGCGATCACCAGGTGATGCTCACTCGTTGGGTCTATCGCCGCAGGTGATGTCGCACGCACTATCGTTCAAGCCGTGACGGACATCCTGGAACGTGCCCGGACAACGGCCCTGGTCAAGGGCGAGGGACTGAGCTACCCCGAGTTGGTCGAGGTGCTCCGGTTACCCGATGACCAGATTCCGGCGCTGCTCGATCTCGCGCACGCGGTGCGTATGAAGCACTGCGGCCCCGAGGTCGAAGTCGAAGGCATCATCTCGTTGAAGACCGGGGGCTGTCCGGAGGACTGCCACTTCTGCTCTCAGTCGGGACAGTTCACCTCGCCGGTTCGCTCGGTGTGGCTCGACATCCCGCAACTGGTCAAGGCCGCCCAAGAGACCGCAGCCACCGGCGCCACCGAGTTCTGCATCGTGGCCGCGGTGCGAGGGCCGGACGAGCGGTTGATGACCCAGATGCGCGAAGGAGTGCGCGCGATCCAGGAGGCGGTCGAGATCAACGTGGCCGCCTCGTTGGGCATGCTCACCCAGGAGCAAGTCGACGATCTGCGGGCAATGGGCGTCCATCGCTACAACCACAACCTCGAAGCGGCCCGGTCCTACTTCGGCTCGGTGGTGACCACCCACACCTGGGAGGAACGCTGGCAGACCTGCGAGATGGTCCGCGCGTCCGGGATGGAACTGTGCTGCGGCGGTTTGGTTGGCATGGGCGAGTCGCTCGAACAGCGCGCCGAGTTGGCCGCGCAGTTGGCGGAGTTGTCACCCCATGAGGTGCCGCTGAACTTCCTCAATCCTCGTCCGGGGACTCCGTTCGGTGACCAGCCGCTGATGGACACCGCGGACGCATTGCGCACGATTGCCGCGTTCCGGCTGGCCATGCCGTCGACGATCCTGCGGTACGCCGGCGGCCGAGAACTCACCCTGGGTGATCTCGGCACCCGCGACGGTCTGCTGGGGGGCATCAACGCGGTGATTGTCGGAAACTACCTGACCACGCTCGGTCGGGACGCCGACGAAGACCTCGCGCTGCTCGCCGACCTGAAGATGCCGATCAAAGAGCTCGCCAAGACGCTGTGACCCCACCGGAATGGCCCAGAAGTCATTGTCTCAGAGTTCAACGAACCAGACTCCAACTGCCCGAAGCTCAACGGTCCAAGCAGCAGCGATCCAGTCACCAATGACCAGTGCTGGCGACTACTGCGCGCATTGCGGCGGCCCGGAGGCTGCTGATCATGAGGTATGCCGGCGTCAGTTGGCGATGGAGCCACCTCGCTATTGCCCGCACTGCAGCCGTCGGATGAAGGTGCAAGTCACCCCCGGGGGCTGGACCGCAGAGTGCGTGCGGCACGGCATGCTCCGCGGCTAAGGGTGTCGAGTGAGCTTGTGGCGATTAGTGCGGTGGCTGTGGCGCACCAGGTGCGCCACAGGCACCGCACTAATCGGCCCGCCAGCGTTGTTCGACCACTGTCCGGCCCAATCACGCGCCGGCCGGCGTGCCGGATCATCGCGCTCGGTTTGCCACGCACGCCGGGCCACAGGGCTGTGGCTCGCTGCACCAACCCAGCGCGCGCAGGAGCGCGCCGAGTCGAAGCGCTGTGACGCATGGGCGGCGGAAGACCTGACCCCAGCCCAGGCGGATGGTGCGTAACCCGTCGGCTGCGGCCATCAGGTCGCGGTCAAGGTCTCGGTCGCGTTGCCGGGCGCTGTCGTGAAACTGCCGACCGTCCAACTCAATCACCAAGCCGAACTGCCGATAGACCACATCGCGGTAGATCGTGCCGCTGGCGGACTTCTCCGCGCTCTGCCTGACTGCCCGGGGCAGGTGGTGAGCCTGATCCACCAAGTCACGATAGCCGCGTTCCAAGACCGAACATGTTCCGGTTGCGATGTCACGCAGAGCGCTGCTCAGCCAGGCTCGATGCCGAAGTCGGCTTCGTCCCTCCAGCGCCACCAGCAAACGCTGGGGTGTCGTTCGGCGGTTTCGGCATGCCTCGGCCAGCAGCTCCAGCGCATCAACCTTTGCCTCGTGGCGAGCCGCCACGTCCAGCACGGCCTCGTCGAAACGCACTCGTGGTGGACGGGCGTGCCATTGGACGCGTTCGGCCAGGCGCACCTGCCGAACCAGCCGGTAGCCACTGGCGGGGCGCAGGCGTCGATCGCGATCGACCGCGATGGTGATCGGCTCGGCATCCGAATGGTTCCGAGCGCCTGGGCCATTCGCCGCGCGCAACGCCGACTCCTCACCAAGAGCTGCCGGCGCGAAGTACAGCGTGCCCGCCCAGGCGCGCTGCTGCCAGGATGGCTCACCGGTGTGGTTGACGAAGATGCCCGGCATCAGTCGCACCAAATCTCGCCGGCGAAGCATCCGGTCCAGTGCCGGCTTGGCGATGCCCACTCCGGTCAGCTGAGTGCGGGTTATCACGCCCGACTGGTCATCGAGGGTGGTGTGCAGTCGGTTCGACGCGGAGGTCATCGCATTAGTTTCCACGCCGGGGCCGGCCCGGGGGAGAGGCGAAGTAGGCCCTGTGGACAACAACGCGGTGTCTGTGGCGCACCCGGTGCGCCACAGACACCGCGCTCTTCGTCGCGTCGAGCCGGGGACGGCCGAGCCCCGCGCGTTGGAGCATGATGTCGGGTATGGGTTCGGAGGAGATGCTCGACCTGCCACTCACCGACGACGAACGGGAGCTGTTGTGCCGTGGGCTCCGAGAATGGGGTGGGCCGGCGCGGTGCACCGAGGAACTCGCGGTCGCGATGGGTTTCCGTAGTGTGGCCGATCTCGTCGTCGAGGCGTTTCGGCTGGCGGATGTGGTGCACGACGGCAGGCCGTTGCCGGAGGCAGACTGGGTGCGAGTGCTGTTCGCGACCGAGATTGCTTTCGCTAGCGATGTGGTGGGTTCGGGACTGGACTGGACCTCGACGGTCGGGATGTCCGACGTTCGCACCGTGCAGCTATTGCGCTCGTTGCAACGGAAGCTGCCCCGGACCGGCCTGCCCCGGCCCGGCCTGGCCCGGATGGACCGGCTCGGCGTCACCCACCTCGGTGAGCCGAGCTGATCTCTGCTGGTCGCCGACGACCAGCAGTCGCTCGCATTCCTCGATGAGCCCGGCACGCAGCCCAGCGCCCCGCTCGGCGAAGGCGCGTTGTGCGGCGGCGTACTCCTGGCGGCCGTCCGGCGTCTCGATGCGGACCGGCTCGAAGCCGAGACCGGCCAGGTCGTACGGCGCCGCGCGCATGTCGAGGATCCGGATGTCCCAGGCAAGCTCGAAACAGTCGGCGACCAGATCGCTGGAGATCATCGGCGACAACCGGAAGGCGTGTTTGTAGAGGTCCATGCCGGCGTGCAGGCAAGCCGGCTGTTCGTGGTCGGCGCGATCCTCTCGTCCCGGTTGCTGCACGTTGAGCGGGCGGGCGGGCGGGGTGAAGAAGCGGAAGGCGTCGAAGTGTGAGCAGGTGATCCGCTGAGACTCCACCACGGCGTCGGTACCGGCCGGCCCGAGCCGCAGCGGCCACCGGGGGTGCCGTACGTCCTCGGGACCGAGCCGGTAGACCATGGCCCATTCGTGCATGCCGAAGCACGCGAAGTTTCCGGCCCGGGCGGCAGTGGCGCCGAGTAGGTGGCCTAGGGCGGCAATCAGCCCCTGCTGGGTGATCACGTACTCGTCGGTGACCGCACCGTCGGCGTACCCCCGGAATGCGAGATACTCGGCCGCCGCGGACTCGGGCAGCCTGAGGCCGTAGCCGGGATGCCAGCGGCGCAGTTGGCTCGGTTTGTGGGAGTAGTAGGTGAACAGGAAGTCGTAGACCGGATGCGGCACCCCGGCCCGGCGCCGCGCCTGGTGTGGCGCGAGGTAGGCGTCCATCCGGGCCTCGTGCGCGGCGCGCCGGACCCGCCAGGTGGCGTCGTCGAGCACCTGATCGGTCACGGGGCCCAGGCTACGCCGAGTAGCTGCCGGTAGGGTCGATCAATGCGCATCGCAAGATTCAGTGCCGGCGGCGATCCGGTCTACGGCGTGGTGACTGGTGAGGTGGACGAGCACGGGCAACCTGCCAAGGACACGGTCCTGGTCGAGTTGACCGGTGACCCGTTCTACGCCGGGGTCGTGCCGACCACCATCGAACACCGATTCGGCCAGGTCCGTCTGCTGGCGCCGGTGATCCCGCGGAGCAAGGTCGTGGCGATCGGCAAGAACTACGCCGCGCACGCCGCGGAGTTTGACGGGGTGGTGCCGGCCGAGCCGCTGATGTTTCTCAAACCCAACACGTCGGTCGTCGGACCGTCCGACGCGATTGTCTACCCACGGCAGTCGAAAAACGTGCACTACGAGGGCGAACTGGCGGTGGTCATCGGTCGCATCTGTCGTGAGGTGCCCGCTGAGCGGGCCACTGATGTGATCTTCGGCTACACCGTCGCAAACGACGTGACTGCCCGCGACCTGCAAGCCTCCGACGGTCAATGGTCGAGGGCGAAGGGCTTCGATACCTTCTGCCCGCTCGGACCGTGGCTCGAGACCGACCTCGACCCACAAGACTTCGCCGATGGTCGCGCGGTGCAGACCTACCTCAACGGGGACCTTGTGCAGGACGGCAACACCCGGGATCTGGTGTTCGACATCCCCACACTGGTCGCCTATGTCACGAGCGTGATGACGCTGCTACCGGGGGACGTGATCTTGACCGGCACCCCGGAGGGCGTGGGCCCGATGGACGTCGGGGACGAGGTCGAGGTGTCGATTGCCGGCATCGGCGCGCTGACGAATAGGGTCACTCGTCGTGAGTGACCCAGTCGTGACTGATGCAGTCTCAGCAAGCCCAGGTAACTCACCGGACGCGACGCCGGTGCGGGTCCGGTTCTGTCCGTCGCCGACCGGTTCGCCCCATGTCGGGCTGGCGCGTACGGCGCTGTTCAACTGGGCGTTCGCGCGGCACCACCAGTGTTACGGCGCCGGCGGCACGTTTGTGTTCCGGATCGAGGACACCGACGCGGCCCGTGACTCCGAGGAGTCCTATCGGACGTTGCTGGAGGTGATGCGCTGGCTCGGCTTCACCTGGGACGAGGGACCCGAGGTCGGTGGCCCCTTTGCGCCGTACCGGCAAAGCGAGCGGCTCGGCCTGTATGCCGACGTCGCCAAGCGGTTGCACCAGGCGGGCCGGGCTTATCACTGTTACTGCTCGACCGAGGAGCTGGAGTCCCGCAACGCGGCCGCCCGGGCGGCCGGGCATGCGCCGGGCTACGACGGCCACTGCCGCGAGCTGAGCGTGGCGCAGGTCGCCGACTTCGTCGCGCAGGGCCGCGCGCCGGTGCTGCGGTTCCGGATGCCGGACGTGCCGATCACCTTCGACGACCTGGTGCGTGGCGAGATCACTTTCCAACCGGAGAACGTGCCGGACTTCGCCCTGGTCCGGGCCAACGGGCACCCGCTCTACACCCTGGTCAACCCGGTGGACGACGCGAGCATGGAGATCACCCATGTGCTCCGTGGCGAGGACTTGTTGTCGAGCACCCCACGGCAGATCGCCCTCTACGACGCGCTCGGTCAGCTCGGGGTCGGCACCGGCCGGGTGCCCAGGTTCGGTCATCTGCCCTATGTCATGGGCCAGGGCAACAAGAAGCTGTCCAAACGGGATCCGGAGGCGAACCTGCTGGGCTATCGCGACGCCGGTTTCCTGCCCGAGGGGTTGCTCAACTATCTGGCGTTGCTCGGGTGGGCGATTGCCGAAGACCGCGATATCTTCAGCATGGCCGAGATGGTGGAGGCGTTCGACATCGGCCGAGTCAACCCCAATCCGGCCCGCTTCGATCTCAAGAAGGCCGAGGCCATTAACGGTTCGCAGATGCGCCTGTTGTCGATCGAGGAGATGGCCCGCCGGATCACGCCGCACCTCAGCGCTGCCGGGGTGTTGAGCGAACCGGTCACCGCCGCGGAGGCCGAGTTGTTGGCGGCGGCGGTGCCGCTGGTGCACGAACGGATGAACAAGCTCACCGAGGCGCCGGGCCTGCTCGGCTTCCTGTTCGCCGACGAGGCGACGTTTACCCGGGAGGAGACCGTCGACGAAGCGGGGCTGCCGGTGGTGACCGCAGCCCGTGATGCGCTGGCGGCGGTGTCGGACTGGCGGGTCGAGGACATTGAGGCGGCGCTGCGAGTGGCGTTGATCGACGGGCTCGGGCTCAAGCCGCGACTGGCTTTCGGGCCGGTTCGGGTCGCGGTCTCCGGGCGGCGTGTCTCGCCTCCGTTGTTCGAGTCGCTGGAGCTGCTGGGTCGGGATCGGACGCTGGCTCGCCTGCGGTCCGCCTTGGTCTAGGCGACCGGCGACCTGCTATGGCGGACGAACACCTGCCCGGGGCGCCGCCGGCCGGGTCCCGATCCCGCGCGGAACTCTGCTATGCGGAGGTGCACCACGCCGGCAAGCCGGGTTGGTGGCGACCGCTCGTGGGCGTGGTGGCATTGGCGGTTACGACGTACGTCGTTGCGCCCCTGGTGGCACAGGTCGGCCGGGCCGGATGGTTCGCGCTGCGCGGTGAACCGGTCGGCGCCGGCCTGGAGCGGGTGCTGGACCTGGCGCACCCGACCCCGGCCGGGTTGGCCATGGTCAACCTGGTGTTGGCCTCGGGCATTCTCGTGGTCTGGGCGCTCGCCCGGTGGCTGCACGGTCTGCGACCACGGTCGGTTTCCTCGGTCGGTGGGGGTCTTCGGTGGCGGCTGCTGGCCCGGTGCCTGGGCTTGGCCGTGGTGGCACTGGTCGCGATGGTGGTGGTTTCCGGGGTGCTCTCGGCGACCGCGCCACCGGACGGAGTCACCTCAGGGGCCGCCTCCGGTGCCGGCGCAGCTGCCGAGCTGAACGCCTTCACCACGACTACGCGGGACTTCGCGCTGGTGGTGCTGTTCCTGACCCCGTTGCAGGCGGCCGGCGAGGAGTATGTCTTCCGCGGCTACCTCACCCAGGCTTTCGGCGGGTTGTTCGCAGGGCGGCTCGGATCGGCGGTGGCCGTCGGCGTTCCGGCGGTGTTGTTCGCGTTGGCGCACGGGCTGGGCCAGAGCCCGCCGGTCTTCGTCGACAGGCTGGTCTTCGGCATTGTGGCGGGCATCCTGGTGCTGCGCACTGGCGGGCTGGAGGCCGGCATCGCGATGCACGTGTTGAACAACTGGCTGGCTTTCGGTTTCGCGTTGGCGTTCGGCGACATGGCTGGCACGCTGACGCCGGGCGCGGGCCGCTGGCTGGATCTGGTCCCCACGCTGGTGCAGGCGGTGGCCTATCTGGGGCTGGTCTCGACCGTGGCACGGCGCCACCAGTGGCGCCGGTGCGCGGACGGCTCCGAATTGGTCGCCTCCTCGCCGCGCGTGTATCGTTTCCCCCCGGCTCAACCGCCAACAGGCGGGCGGTGACAGCCCGGGGAGAGGCCCGATCGGGGGTCACGAAACGGGCCCGTCCAGGCCTTTGGGATATGGTGTAATTGGCAGCACGACTGGTTCTGGTCCAGTTAGTCTAGGTTCGAGTCCTAGTATCCCAGCGAGCGCCTTCTTCGTGGTTTCCGGAGTTCTGAGTTCCGATGGGAATTTGGGTTGGTTGGGGCCGCGTGGATAGAGTTCACCGTCTTGCCCCCGTTGTGTAGTGGCCTAGCACGCCGCCCTCTCACGGCGGTAGCGCCGGTTCGAATCCGGTCGGGGGTACCAGTGCGAAGGCCTCGTGACGTGCAGGAATGCCGGCCACGAGGCCTTCGCCGTTTCTCGGCGGTCGTGATCCGCTTGTGCTTCGTGGGCGCTGGTGGCCGAGGCGCCGTTCCTGACGCCGAAGCAATCTCGCATCCCTTCGAAGCCGGGATCGCGGTCCGGCTGGTCTGTTGGTCCCGCCGGAATCCGGCGAGGTCATGGTGGCGCTGTTCGCGGGAGACAAAGCCAGGATCGGCGATGTCTGGTATGACAGCGTCGGTCACCGCGCCGACATGGTGATCGAGCAGTGGCTGCGCGAGATGAGCAGATGAGCAGAAGATGGCTGACATGGATTTCCCCACAGGGTTCGTTGACGGCGCCCCGCTCCTCGATGAATTGCTAGCCGAGCCGGGCATGACCAAGGCCGTCGACAACATCGACCGGGGTGTCGCGGAAATGAACCGGATCTACGCCGAAGGTCTGGCCGAGATCCGCAAGTTTGCCGCCCAGACCCAAACCCAGCTCGCGGAGAAGATGGGCATCAAACAAGCGGCGGTCTCGCGGATCGAAGGCCGCGACGATCTCCTGCTGTCCACGCTCGCCGAATACGCCGCGGCGACCGGTGCCGTCAACGGTCGCATCGTCTTCCAGATCAACGGCATCGACATCGAGCTGGCGCTCGACCGATTCCGCGCCGCCTGACCAGCGAGTTGTTCGGTAGTAACAGGCAGCCACCACGCCCTGATACGTGGACGGTCTGCGGTGAGGTCCCCCTGCGGAGGTGGCCCACGCGAGGGGCTGCCGATCTTATGCCCAGTGGCACCGTCAGCGTTGGGGGCGACTGTTGGCGGACGGGCCGAGCGCTTCGACTTTGCGGCATCGTGCGGACAGGTCGCGGATGCTCTGCCACACGACTGCTCGAGGTGCGTCGATTTTGAGCGCGCGGATGCAATGGTCGAGTCGGTGGGGACGCTCATGGAGCCGGGCGACTGCGTTGTTGAGGCTTTGGTCGACCGTCTTGCCGTAGGCATCGACTGCCTTGCGCGCGCCGGATTCCAGGGCTGCGGTGTCGGGTTTCATCATGGCTAGGTCGATGAGGTCGCGGCTGAACGTCGAGGTGTCTGCCCACCGGTCGTCGTTGGCGAGCAGCTTGCTTGCGACCTGGTCGGTTCGCGTCAGGATCCGCACCCCGCAGATCTCGTTGCCCGGAGACGGAGTGTCGAGGTCGACGCGGCCTTCATGGATGATCTCGAACTTGATCACCGCCCCAGCGACGAGCACTGAGGCCCTGATCCCATAGCCGTCGACAGACGGTTGTCTGCCCAGGGCCAGGTCACGGGTAGCCAGAGCACCGAGCCCTCGGTCTCTGACGAGCTGGCGCAACTCTCGGAAGGATTGCTGGTCGGAGACCAGGAAGTCGATGTCGACCGACTCGCGGAACTCACCGTTGGCGAGCACGATCGCGGTGCCGCCCCCGAACCAGCAGTTGTGCTGGGCTAGGAGCGGTGCGTCGAGCATTGACAGCACCTGGGCGACCCGTTGATGGTGCAGCCGCCTAAACAAGGAGCCTCCCGTGGCTGTAGGTGTCCGCGAGGTGTTGGACGAACGCCTTCTCATCGTCGGTGAGCGTCTCGGGATCGAGGTGTCGCCAACCGCGTTCGTAGAGGTTGAGCGCCTCTGTCTCGGTGATGGTGGTGGCGGTGTCGGTCTGCCAGGCGAGTGTGCGCAGGCCGGGGTAGTCGCCGACGGTGATCATCGCCGGTTCCGCTGCTGGCGGGTCGAGGATCGGGACGACGAGGTGGAGTCCGAGCGCGGCCGCGACGTTGCTGTAGGCGCCGATCGTGACCGAGGGGTTGCCTGCCTCGATCCTGTGCACCGTGACGCGCGACACGCCAGCAGCTTCGGCGCAGGCGACGACCGTGACACCGAGGGCCTTCCGGCGTTCGCGCAGGCGAGCGCCCAGGCGTTCGAGGTCCGCCTGTTGTTCGGGGCTCGTATACGGACTAGCGGCTGGCATGTTTCTCATTTTAGTTACTAGATTGTCAGAGTCAATAATGAGAAACGATATGGCGGGCTCTTCGCCGGGTTGTTGATGGCATTCGGAACTCCGCCGTGGCACACTTGAGCCATGAGTGCCACCGTGGTGTTAGGTCAACAAGGTCGCCTGGTGATCCCGGCCGATGTTCGCGCGGCGCTGGGGCTGGCTCCGGGTGATCGATTGCATCTGCGGCTCGTCGGCCATCGCGTCGTGCTCGAACGTCAGCAGGATGCGGCAGCCGAGCTGCGTGGATTGGCCTCCGAGGTGTCGGCTACTCGCTCCTTGGTCGACGAGTTGCTTGCGGAGCGTCGCCTGGCAGCCTCGGCCGCCGAATGACGGTCCTCGACGCGTCGGCTGTTCTGGCTCTCCTGCATGACGAGCCCGGCGCGGAGATGGTCGCAGCCGAACTCCAATCGGCCAGGCTCGGTGCGGCGA
>JBOFLH010000229.1:0-2921 GCA_051657765.1 Nocardioides sp.
CAGGCACGTCGAGGTCTTCCAGATGGACAGTGTCAGAACTTCCATCCTCGGGAGACCTCGACCCCCATCCAGGCAAGACGCGCCGACCGAAGTCGTCACGACGGCCTCACCCAACCACACCCACAATCATGAAGAGCCAGTTTGATCGGAAGGCGGACGCGCGCCTGGTGTGTCGTGACTCCGATCCGCCGTTCGGTGTTTCGATCAATCCGCGCGGCCCGTTGACGCTTCGTAAACTCGAAGGGCTGAGGTTCCTTGCGGTGCCGCTTCCCTCCCAACGGTCGTAGCTGACCCGGGAGGGACGTGAGATCTAGCTCTCGGTGTCGCCGGGCATCCAGGCAGCCACGCCATGTGCGACCATGTGGTCGGTGAACCGCTGCGCGCTGTCATTGCCTGAGGCCGAGCAGCTGCGTGGCGCCGACTTCTCCTACGACGAGGTCGGCTGCACCCGTGGTGGCTTGGCGCCCAACCGCTACCGTTCCTTGCGACGAAGCCGCGAGATCGGGATCGGGTCCGAGTGTTTCGACGTGGCGACAGCCGTGCTGCTCAGTTGGGGCATGCACCGTCGAGCCCGTCTGCGGGTGCGAGCATCGAGTGAGCAGGTCGTCGAGGGCGCAGTCGCCATGCTGAGTGTCGGCCCGGGCGTGCTCAGCGTAAGGGCACCCGTCCGGGTGGTGTATGTCGTGGATGAGCCTCGCCGCAAAGGGTTCGCCTACGGGACCCTGCCGGGACATCCCGAAAGCGGGGAGGAAGCCTTCGTGGTCGAGAGGCACGACGACGGCAGAGTCACGATCACCATCACTGCGTTTTCGCGTCCCGCCTCCCGGCTCGCCCGTCTCGCCGGCCCGGTCGGGCACGGGCTCCAGCGGTGGGTCACCCACCGATACCTCCGATCGCTGTGAGATGAGCCCCACCCCGCCAGGTGCGAGGCGAAAGGTCGGGCAGTGGCCGCGCCGTCTACACGAGCCGCCACTTGCGGTCGGGTGGCCGCACTCACCGCCGCCGGTGCCACGGCCGCGCCTCGTGGAGCGACGGAGCTAACCGGTCCTCCGCTCGGCGCGGCGCGGCTAGCCGGTCGTGACGCTCTCGCTGCGGGTATTCCGCGCCGCAAGTCGCGCACGTGCTTCTGGATGGCTCTTATATGCGAGCGCTCAGGCCGCGCTCACGTGCCCAGCGCTGCCGGACCTCGACGCGGTCAGGCAGCAGGTTTGTCGAGATAGTTGATCCCCGTCTCAGGAATCATCGTGTGTCCGCGCGGCCGGGACAGCGACAGTGGCGTGGTCACGTTGCTGTCGGCGTACTCAAAGATCGCATCGCCCTCAGCGGTCTCGTGGAAGACGCCGAGGAGTTCGCGGCCGACGAAGGCGAACAGTTCACGCAAAGCGCTCCACCACGGCATCGAGATCTACAGCGTCGAGGTCGTGCGCCACCGGCTCCGAGGGCAGCGCGAGGGCGTGGATGCCCAGGGCGTTGAGGACGGAGAGCACCTCGCCCGACTCGGCGCGAGGGTGACCCGCCTGCAGGTCGACCACGAATCGTCGTCCAACGCCAGCCTTCGCCGCCAGTCCGCCCGCGACCAGCCGTTGGCCAGGCGCTGCGCGCGCGCCGTCTCGGCTACCGCCTCAGTGGTGGCTAGGAAACTTGTTGACCAAGCCCCCAGTCAACCGGTGTGTTCCCGCGTCGACGATGCGCCACAACGCCGGGGAGAGTCGCCAGTCGCCCGCCGCTGTCTCCGAACGGCAGGCAATGGCTTGACGCACCGACTGCACGGATGAACCGCAGGTCAGAGGCCTGAGTGCGGATGAGCTGGCTCATAGGCCGGGTTCTGTTCACCGCTCGGCCTCGCGGCCGAACGGTTGGCGACCATCCATCTAGGACGGCCGTTGCCGGCCGTCTCTGGCGGTCTACCCGTGAACTCGGGCGGGCCGCCCTCGAACGTTCACGCATCGAGGGTCCGAAGACCCCCGACTTCTTGACCTTGCTCCAAGTGGGGTTTACCGAGCCGCGCCGGTCACCCGGCACGCTGGTGGTCTCTTACACCACCGTTTCACCCTTACCGGTGGCCACCAGTGTCCTGGTCGCCGCCGGCGGTTTGTTTTCTGTGGCACTGTCCCGCGGGTCACCCCGGGTGGGCGTTACCCACCACCATGCCCTGAGGAGCCCGGACCTTCCTCGACGCGACCCCTCGACGAGGGGCACGGCGCGGTCGCCCGGCCAGCTCATCCGCAGCCCCAGCCTACGGCGGTCGCGCCGCACACGCGCTATTCGGGCTCGCGAATCGCGAGGCTAGGGTGCGCCGGCCGACGTTTGACGCGTCATCTCCGTGGCGATCGCGATGGCGAATCCGTCGACGTCGGCGGTGGTCGTGTCGAACGTGGTCATCCAACGCACCACACCGGTGCTCTCATCCCAGACGTAGAACCGGAACTGCTGCTGCAGGCGCCGGGTCACCTCGGGCGGCAGAATCGCGAACACGGCGTTCGCTTGCACCGGATGGACGATGCGCACCCCAGGCACCTCGGCCACGGCGCGGGCAAGCCGCCGCGCCATCGCGTTGGCGTGGGTGGCGTTGCGCAGCCACAGGTCGCCGTCGAGCAGTGCCAATAGTTGCGCGGACATGAAGCGCATCTTCGAACCCAACTGCATGGCCGACTTGCGAACGTACTTCATGCCGGCGTCGAGCTCCGGATTGAGCACCACCACCGCTTCGGCCGTCATCAGGCCGTTCTTGGTGCCTCCGAAGGAGACGATGTCGACGCCGACATCGGTGGTGAAGGCGGCGAACTCCATGCCGAGGCTGGCGGCGGCGTTGCTGATCCTGGCTCCGTCGAGATGGACGCGCACGCCGAGCGCGTGCGCGTGTTCGCAGATCGCCCGCAACTCCTCGATCGAATACGCCGTGCCCAGCTCGGTGGTCTGAG
>JBOFLH010000230.1:0-1220 GCA_051657765.1 Nocardioides sp.
CTTCGCGCAGCTCTTCGGTGGTACCGACCTAGTAGCGCGGTGCTGGGCGGACATCCGGGCCTACCTTGACGTGTTTGCGCCACCCGCGGACGCGTTGCCGGAGTTGGCCACGCACACCTCCAAAGGTCCTGAAGTGGAACTACTGGCGTGGGTGCGTCGGCAACTCGGCCATCCGGTTCGGATTATGGACGTCGGAGCGCGCCGTGTTCTCGCAGAGGCTCACCAGGCGCACCGGTTGGAGGTCGAGGAACTCTTGGCCGAGGCGCTCGAGGACGGGGGGTGGGCTGCCGAAGCCGCATTGCACGTGCTAATCGAGGTCCACAACCGCACCGGGCTGGATCGGCTTCCCCGCCTGGATTCGGCGCTTGTCGTACGCGCAACGGACAAGGACGCGATCGTTCGGCTGTTGGCACTTCGTGTCTTGGCCCTGGAGCATCTGGAGGCACCCATCTTGGAGCCAACCGGCCTTCCGGTTTTCTACGCCCTGGACCTACCGCCCCTCCCAGCACGCAGCACTCCTGAGTTAGACCGGCACGGGGTGCCGTATGTCGACATGACCGACCCTCAGCAAGTCATCGGCCCGTTCGACCAGCATCTCGACGCCGTCGCAGACGAGGTTCGGATCGATGTGGCAACACTTGTCCATCGCGCCGCCGCTCTTGGCCAGGCAGATACTGACCGATGGACCGAGGGTGGTCATCGCGGTCACGCGGACCGCTTGAGGGTGCGGGGAAACCTGCATACCTATCGACCCTGGGCATACATGATCGGTCGTCGCGGATGTGCACAGGTGATCGCCGAACTGATCGATGCGCGAGCCCTGCCGAGCGGTGTAGGTTCGTTCTTCCTCGAACTGATGATCGATGAGGCGACCAACTGGATGTCGCCGCTACCGCTGGACGAGACAATGCCAATGCCGTGGAGGGATCCTAGAAACAGAGATTACCCGTCGGAAGACTGGGCTAGCGAGGCGTCTGACGCGGCCAACTCATACGCCTCTGAGTTCTCGAACAATAACGTCCTTGCGGAGCGATCGAGCTGGCGCTGGCTTGCCTGGGGAGTCCCCGAGGAGGATCGCTGGATCCGCACCCGCCACGGTGAACGTCCTGCTTCTCCATTCATCGCTCCAACGGCGAAGTCGTCGTGGGAGGTCACAGTCGACATCTCATCGAGGTACCCGGCGCTTCGCGATCTCAGTTGGGCGAACCGTGAACTTGTCA
>JBOFLH010000231.1:0-9127 GCA_051657765.1 Nocardioides sp.
CAGGCGGCGCGTTGTTGGAACAGGCCGAGGGAGTCCCGGTCGCCGTAGGGCAGGTTGCGCAGGGTGGATTCCTGCATAGCGGTGGCGATCGCGACGACCATGGCTTGGTTGCTTAGTCGTAGGCGGGTGGCGACGGTGATGATGATGCGGGCGTTGGTGGTCTGTTCGCTGGTCAGTCCTGGCACGTCGACAGCGCCCGGGCTTGAGCATTCACTGGTAAGAGCGATGCCACCGCCCTGGTCGTCTTCGCTGGCGGGGGCGATCACGGCTGCGAATAGCACGAGCAAACCGACGAGCCCGGCGAGCGCGGCAGCTGGCGAGACGGCCAGGAGCCGGACAGGCCAATCCGTTGATGCCCGGTGGCCGGTCATGGGCGGCGGGTTCATGGGTTGTCGAGGTCGTCGGGTAGCACGGTCAGGACGTGCCACCCGTTGGGGCTGTTGGTGAGGCCGATGATGATCCGTGAACCGTCACTGAGCCGGGCGATGACCTCACCGGAGTAGGTGTCGAAGTCGGTGACGTCGAGGGTGGTGATAGTGGCTTGGGGGATGGCGACGCGGTTGGCGTTGACGAGGAAGGGAATCAGGGAGGGGTCGGCGGTTGGGCCGAGGGCGGTCAGCCATTGGGTTCTGGTGGCGGTGGGGCCGGTCAGCCAGGCGGTCACGAACCCGCGGGCGACGTCGGTGATCTTCTGCTTTGTTGCTTGCGGGGTCGGGTCGCGTTCTTGGATCTGACCGGAGGTAGGCGATTCGGAGTCGGGTGCGCTGGGATTGGGTGTGGCGGTGATAGTGACCGTCGCGGTGCCGGCCGAGCCGGGCTGGTTGTCGTTGTTGGTGGTGTTGGTGATCAGGATGGTCACGATGACGGCGGCGAGGATTGCGGTGATGATCCGTAGGTTCCGCGGTTGCCACAGCGCCCAGGTCAGGATGCGTCTCATGGGCCGGTCACCTCGGTCCAGTGGTGTTGGGGGTGCTCAGGCATGGTGGCGCGGGGTGCGCGGTGGTGTCGGGTGGGATGAACAGCGGGTACACCGACAGGTCGGGTGCTGCCCGGCGCGGGGTGGTGTCGCGGCCGGGTTGGTGGGTTGGGGTTGCTGTGGGGTTGTCTGGTGGTGGGGTGAACACGGGGATGTCCTCGCGGTGGTTGGTGTGGTGGGAGCGTGGGCGTGGCAGCGGGTGGTCGCCGCTGTCCGCGACCGGCTGAGCGGGGTCGGGTGGCCGGTTCGTGGGTGGGTTGGTGGATGGTTCACGGCGTCGGTCCAGTAGCCGGGTGCCGATGCGTCTGGCGGCGCCGGTGGCCGCTGCTGCGAGGGTCGCGGTTCCGCCGGTGCTGGCGCCGAGCAGGGCGGTGGTTGCGGCGCCTTCGGCGGCTCCGGCTGCGGCGTCTTTGACGAGGTGCTGCCGACGTGGTGTGACCTCGTACGGCTGACCGGCGGTGGTGTCAGGGGTGTTGGCGGTTTGGGACCACTGGATATCCGCTGGGGTGACGTCGGGTTGGTTTAGGTGGTCGCGGAGTCTGCGGAACCTGGCGGTGAGGTTGTTGACGCCGCGTAGGCGGCGTAGTGGTTTGGTGAGTTTCCACAACACCAGCGAGGCGATGAACAGCAGGACCATGGCCAGGATGGGGTTGGGGGCGAGGAATCCGCCGATGGCGGCGACGAACGCGGCGGCGACGGTCCCGAAGAACACGGCGGTGATCAGCGCGCCGCCGACGAAGTCGAGGATCTTGAACAGGTAAGGACGCCCGCGTGGGTGCACCGCGACCAGGGCCACGATCGGGATGAGCATGATGGCGACCCGCACGGCGATGAGCCCGTACAGCATGAGGAACGCCGCGATCACTTGGAACAGCGCGGCGCATAGCAGGCCGATGAACCCGATGACGGCGTAGAAGAACCGTTCGAGGTTGTGCCGCCCGGCCAAGTATTCGTATGCCTGCGGGTCCTCGTCTTTGATTTTGTCGGCGATGTCGTTGAACTGGTTTTTCTTGGCCTCGATGAGCCTGGCGCGGGCGTCGGGGTCGCCCGCGGTGCGAGTGGCTTCTTGGCGGGTCAGGCCGGACGCGGCGAACAGTTGCGGGCCGTACTCGTCGGCGACCGGGCTGCTGGAGCGGCCGAAGGTTCCGGCTCGCCAGGTTTCGTAAAGGACGGCGCGGTGCAGGTTGGCTGCCACACCGTCCGCGCCGGTGCTGGCTCCGCCTTGGGCCAGCGCGCTGTTGACCGCGGCAACCGTACCAGTGACACCTTTGTCGATGAGTGGGGCGATCGTTAGTGGCCAGGTGACCGCGGCGATGCCCAGGATGACCACGCTGACTGCCCATCCGGCGGTTCCGGTGGCTTCGGGCACTCGTTGTTTGCGGGCTTTGGTGAGCATCCACAGCCCGGTGACCGCGAGGCTGATCCAGATCAGCACCTGGAACACCCGATCCCCGAACGCATGCGCGGCAAGGCGTTGGATGGGGTCGAAGAGGGTGAGGGTGTCCGGGTTGAACGCGAGGCGGGTAATGGCGACAACGAATCCGGTGGCGATTTGGAGGAAGAGGAACATGAAGTCGGCGGCCATGCCCCAGCCGGTGGCGGTGGGGGCGCGGGCGCCGTCGGGGCCGCAGCCGAGGTCGTAGTTGGTCCATTGCAGCCCGGCGTATCCGTATGCCTCGTAGATCGATGGCGGCCCGGAGGCGGCCGGGCCGAACGGGTCACCGGTTCGGGGATCTGCTGGGCCAGGGTCCAGGACAGCCAGGGGGCCGAGGTCGTTGGTGCCCGGGGTGGGTGGGCTTTTGCAGTCCACCCCAGGGATCATCGGGACACTCGCTTGCGCGGCGGCGCCGTGGACACCGACCAGCGTGAGGGCCGCGAGCAGGACCGCGGCGGCTACCCGCCAGGTGACGGGCCAGCGGGTGGCCGACCGGCGGCGGGCGCCTGTGATGGGTGCGGTGGGAGTCATAGGTACATCGCCTCCACTACGTCGTCCTCAACTGCCAGGTGCGCGTCGGGGTCGGTGCGCAGGGCGTCCAACACGTGGGGAAGGTGGTCCAGGTCGACCTGGATACGTTCGACGCGGCCTTGGTAGTCGCGCATCAAGAATTCCCCTGCGCCCAGGCTCGGCAGCGCGGCTTCATAGCCTTGCCCGGTGGGCACACCGAGCCCGGCGAGCGCGTCGGCAGCGGCTTCGCGGTTCATCCGGCCGACGAACGCGCACCCGATGAGGTTGTTGACCTGGGCTCCGAGTACCTGCCGGTCGGCGGGGTTCTGCATGAGGATCGCGAAGCAGGTGTTGTGTTTACGGGAGTCTCGGGCGCCCCGGTTCAGGAAAGACACGAACGAGGATTGACCGCCGGTGATGATTCCGCCTTCGTCGGTGATAATCACGGTGGGTTTCTTGTCTTGGTACATCGCCCGCATCGCCAGCCGGGACGCCAGGTGCAAGACGGGGGCCACTCGTCGTTCGGCACGGGTGAAGTGCTCGCGTTTCTTGTCCCGGTCCGGTGGCGTGATGCCCTGCATCGTGATGACGGTTAGCACCTCGTTGCCCAGCAACTGCGTAGTGTGAGTCGGGCCGTTGTCGCGGGGGAACACCAACACCCCACCCTTCATTCGCGAGGCGACCCGTAACCGTTGGGCGATCACCCGACCCAGCTGATCCCCGGTCCGCTCGAAGGCTTCGACAACGCGCCAGGGGTTGGTTCCGTAGGCACCGCCGACACCGGTCAGAACGTCTTCGACGAGGGCGACGACTTCACCGGAGCCTTTGCCGGTGAGCATCTGCACCGGTAACAGCTCCAGGATGGTGTCGGCCATCAGATCCACCCGTTCGGCTTCGGCCTCCCGCCAAGCGACGGCGAACTTGGCTTCGGAGGTGAAGTCCTCCCGGCGGGGGTCGGGGACCAGCAGGTAGGGGGACAGGGTGCCGGGTTCGGCGCTGTCCAGCTCGATGTGCCGGGAGAACGGTGCTAGGTGCGGCAGGTCACACAACCTGGCCAGCGGACCAGACGGGTCGAAGATCACCACCCGGTATCCCCGCCGGGCGCTGGCCTCGGCGATGACACCGGCCAGAGTCGACTTGCCGCCGCCGGGGTCGGCCTGGATCAGGCACAACCCTGGCCGGCGGTTGCGTGGACCCCAGGTGGGGTCGAACATCACCGCTCGGCGCCCAGAGCCGGTGACCTGCCCGAGGTAGAGGCCGGTCTCATCACCCACGCCGGTGTTGGCGTTGGGGACAGCAGTGGGCAGGAAGTAGGCGGGTATCACCCGGCGGAACCCGACCAGCGCAGGCGGGTAGCAGGGGGTGAACTCCCGGTACAGCTCGTACTGGTCGTAGGTGTGCGCGAACGTGATCTTCTGGTGTTGCACGTAGTCGTCGATGAAGTCATCGGCGTGTTCCATGGCCTGGTCCTCGGTGCCGGCGATTACCGCGGCCCGGACCGGCCCTACCGCGCGTACGGCGACCTCCCGGGCGCCTTCGTTGATCTCGTCCTCGATCCGGGTGGCGTCGGCGATGCCACGGCGGATCGCCGGTGGCGGGGTTTCGTGATGCTCGGCGTAGTGGTCGTCCTGGGCTTGCGCCCGCTGGCGTACCCCTTGCGCGCTGGCGGCGATGTCCTTGCCGTGCAACACGTCCACGGTCATCTGCCACTCGACTGGGTAGGGCAGTTTCTGGGAGTACGCCATCCACGGCTCGAAGTCCCCGCGCAGCGGGTCCCGGTCCTCGATCCGGCCCGCGGTCAGCACCGCCACGTGCCGCACGTGTTCCTGCCCGTCGCGCAGCGCGCGGACCTGGAGGGTCTTGGCGTAGGGCTTGGCGCTCACCCGCACCGAGGACGTGAGCGCTTCCAGGTCATGACCGGACCACTCGGCGGTCGCATCCCCTAGGGACTTCATCGACGCTGGGATGCCCAGCGCGATCGAGGTGCTGGTCAACCATGCCACCCCTCGCGAGGACAGCGGCCGGCCACCAAACCCGTCCCGAGTCACCGAGGCTGTCACCCGGTGCACCGCTCGGCGCATCCGTTCTCTATCGGCTGCGTGCAGCGGCTCATCCCCGAGCAGATCCGGAACATACACCGGGTGCGGACGCCGCTCGACGACTCGGACCAGCACGTACACCGCGGGCGATTCCAGCTTGGCTGCTGCCACCTGATGCTGCTGCGCCGTCAACCGCTGCGCCCACAACTCACCACCCTCCACATCCGGCAGACGATCGGGAGACCGGTCATGCAGGCGCTGCGCCCATACGTTGTGCGGCACCGGGTGACCGGTGACCCGCAGCTGCACCCGATGCCCAGCCAGGTCAGCCCATCGCACGTTCAACGCATCGATCAACGCGGCCCGGCTATCGGTGGACTGGAACGCCCACGGCACCGCCTGCAGCACAAACCCAGCCCATAACCCGTCATCGGCGAGCAGCAGGTTGCGATACACGTACCGGAACGGCACCCCCACCTGAGCCGGGCCATCCAGCTCAGCCGAGACTCCTGAAGCCCGGCGGAACGGATTGAGTTTCATGACTTTCTCGCCTTCACGGTCTCGGTCCGGTCAAACACGTCGATGTCCACGCGCACCCTCACGTCGTGGCCTTCGGTGATCGGGCGGGGTGCGCGTCGCTCATTCGCCAAGGTGCGGCGGTGGTACTTCACTGGTCGGTCGTGATCCACGTGCGGCATCACCGCCTTGGTCGCGGTGAGCGCGATCAGGAACGCGACCAGCACCCCCACGGCCTTGAAACCCACCGTCGGCATGATGATCACGAACACCACCGACATCGCCGCGCCTAACCCTGCTGCTAGCGCCCAGGCCACGAACCTGGCCTCGAACGGGAACCGCCACCCCTGCGGCCCCAGCCACAAAAACCGCAGCCGCCGCGAGGCGTCGTCAGTGCCGACCCGCACGGTCAGTTCCCAGTGAAGAACGTCGACAGGCCCGACTGAGCGACCCCGTAGAAGATCCCGCCGAGGCTCCCCGCGATCACCAGGGAGGCGATCAACACGTTCAGGCCGTGCGAGGCCTGCTCCGGAACCTTCTTCTTCGACGACTTCGCCAGCATCCCCAACCCGACCACAGCGCCGATGAATCCAGCGCCCAAAACAATCAGCGCTGCAATGCCTTGGGTGTTCAACCAGGTGGCGGCAGAACCATCCGGGGCAGCTTTGGTGACGACCCAGGCGACTGGGGCAGCGGTCGTGGACATGACGAATCTCCTCGCTTGTTGTAGTTGATCCCCTACCGACAGGCAGGTGACGGAAGGTACCAAGTGCCTCACGTTGCGTCGAAGGGGTACTTCTGGGTGTTCGACTGCAATGCCGCATGAGGTGTGCGTGTTGGGCGCAGGGGTTCATGAGGCTGCTCCGACGAGTTCGTCGGCGCGGCAGGACCGGCAGGGCTGCTCCAGTTCGTGCCTGGGGCACTTGCCCGCTGAGGGTGTGACAGCGCGAGGGATCGCCTGCCAGCCGGCGATCCAGGCCTGCGCCCACGCCGGTGGGTCATCACGGCGCCACTGGGTCTGGGCGGAGCGCACCAATCGGGCCGGGCCGTGAATCGTGAGCAGGTCGGTGATCTGATCGATCTGCTCGGTGGTCAGCCGGTCCCAGCGGACAACCAGCTGTGCCGTGTTGAGTTGACTGCGCAGCTCGCGCAGCGGCGGCGGCAGTTCGCGCGCGAGTTCCGCCGCTGCTGCGGTGGAACTCTTGGGGTTGGGGTAACGCGAACTTCGGTCGGTGTTCGGGTGAACACCCTGGCGGACACCGACGTTGTTCGGGTCGTCATTCAGCGTGTTGTTCGGGGCGAGTTCGGGTGAACCGGAGAATGGTGTTCGAGCGAATCGATCGTCATCGCAGGTCTCAACGAGCTCAACGTCAGCGGCGCTGCCGATGCCAGGGTTAGTAGCGGGATCTGGTTCGCAGGAGGTCTGGTGTCGTGGTGTCGCGCGACGGCGGGCGCGGACGCGGGCCATCCGATCGCGGGCCTTGGCCTGTTCAGCACGGACTGTCGAAGCGGAGGGTTGGTAATCCCCGTAGTCGTGGATGAGGTAGCCGCCTTCGGCCTGGTGCCACAGGCCAGCGTCAATGAGCCGCTGGGACACCCAGGCAGCGTTGACATCAGCCGTGCCGGGGATGTCGTCCCAGTCCAGTAGGCGCTTGGCGATCGCGGTGGGGATGTGCCCGTCGGTGAGGTTGCGGTTGGACCAGGCCAGTGCCGCGATCCACTGGGCTGTCCCTAGGGGGCCGGCGGCGGCGAATTTGGGGTGGTCGTAGAAGGCGTCATCGACGCGGACCCATCCCATTACCGGCCACCCTCACTGCTGTTGAGGCTGGTCATGACGCTGCCCTCAGCGGGTTGCGCGTGTCCTGTTGGGTGCGCTCGAACGGTCGAGCGAGGTCAGGCCGTCCGTAGCGGATCAGCCGGCGGGCCAGGGACGCCGGCTGGTTGTATCCGAGCCGACGGGCGATGCTGGTGGGCCAGTCGGTTCCTATGAGGTGCTCAACGTCTTCGATGAGGTCCCGGCGGGCCGCGACTGCGGCTAGTGCCCGGCACACGTCGCAGGCACCGGTCGGGGATGTGAGGCCGTCGCAGGTGTCACACACCCTGCGCGGTGGTGCCTGGTAGCGCAGGGCATCTAGGACGCCGAGGAGGCCGTCGACCAGTTCCAGGCGACCGCGCACGTAGCAGGCGGCGCTGGTCATGACCTGCTCCACTCGTCGGCACTGTCGATCGCCCCACCGACGGCTCTGTGGTCAGGTGAGTTGGGTAGGCAGCGGCGTCGGTCGCGGTGGCGCTGGTTGCTAATGGCTTGCTGGGCTTGGTCCATCAGGTACCCGAAGTCCGCGGCGTGAGCGGCGGCGTCTGCGAGGAACGCGCGGGCCTGGGCTACCCGTTCACCAGGCTCGGTGCCGTCCTGCTCGTACACCTCGTAGTAGGACAGGGACCGGGCCAGGCCGTCACCGAGCTGTTGAAGCGTCTGCGGCAGCAGCCACCCCAGGCCTTTCAGGTGGCCCAAGACGATGAAGGCAACCGGTCCGGGCAACGTGTTGGCTGCGGTGGTGTGGGTGATGACGCGCAGCAAGTCGTAGACGTCACAGGACTGCGCGGCCAGCTCAGCATGAGCGGGGTCGCGCCCGATGTGGGTCCGGTCGGTGCTGGTCACGGTGTCCTCCTAGCGGCAAGGGGCGCAGGGCGTGGTTGGGTAGGCGTTCGGCGGGCGCCGGACACCTACGGGTGGGTGGTGCTGGTAGCTGCTAGAGCGATGTTTTCCCTGCTCAGCGGCAGGGTGGCAGCACTAGCGGGGGTGCTAGACCTAGCGGGTGGCGGTGCTAGCCGGCTCGCCTCCCATCGAGCCTGCATCGGGGTGTTCGGGGTGGCTGAACAGCGGAGCCATCACCGAGGACGGCCGGGGCGGGGCGCTGGTCAGGGCGCTTAGCTGGCGGCTTAGCTGATCGACCTGAGCCGCCAGGGCTACGCACCGTGCTGTGGCGTCGGTCGCTTCAGTGCTCTGGCAGCAGGGCTCGGCGTCGGTGGTCATCACGGTGTTCCCTCCTTCATCGGCTGGATAGGCAGCTGGAGCTGGCCGGGCCAGGGTTGGTCGCGTTGGTGAGCGCGGTCGGCATGGATCAGGCACGACGGGCACCACACCCCCAGCTGCGCGGGTGCCGCAGCGACTGCCTGCCAGGTCAGCCCGAACTGGCTGGGGGCTAGGACAAGCCGGTGCCGGGACTCGTCGGTGATGTGACACCGGCCGTCACCGACCCGCCGGTGTGGCCGGTCGCAGGCCCTGACGCACTCACACCGTCCACCGGCATCGGTGACCCGAGCGTCCCGCGCGGCGATCCCGGCCAGCCACATACCTGCCCCGCCGCCTGCCCCAGGCCGGGCGGCACTGGGGAGTGACGTCGCGGCGGGGGCATGGCGTGGACACATCACGCGACCCTCCCCCGGCCCGCGGCGCTGCTCGCGGCGTCCACCGGCAGATCCACCTCGAAGGTCTGGCCCTGGATCGGCGCGGTCGCACCGTCACGGGTTGGCGTGGGATCGCCCAGCCAAGCCCGGCGCCACCGACGGCCCATGGTCGGGTCCACCCCAGCGACCGCAGCCAGCTCGGTACCGGTCGGGGTACGACCGGCGGCACGTTCGGTGTCCCAC
>JBOFLH010000232.1:0-4081 GCA_051657765.1 Nocardioides sp.
GCCCAACGTGAGCTGGCGCGCTGGTGTGCTGCGGCGACACTGGTCGCCGTACCGTCCTACAACGAGTCGTTCGGCCTGGTGGCGGCTGAAGCCCAGGCCGCCGGTACACCGGTGGTCGCGGCCGCGGTCGGTGGCCTGACCATGGTCGTCGATCATGAGGTCAGTGGTCTCCTGGTGGATAGTCATGAGGCCGAGGATTGGGCGGCTGCCTTGTCCCGGGTCGTGGAGAGTGAGCCACTGCAAGCGAAACTGGCCGATGGGGCGCTCGCCCAAGCCGCCGGCTTCTCCTGGGAACGCACCGCTGAACGAACCGTTGAGGTCTACCAGCGAGCTCGATTGGCCATGCTTGCTCCGGGGCTCACTCCGGCGATCTGAGTACTGCGTGATGTGATGGCCGAGTGAGCGCGATCGAGGTACTTCGTGACTACTTGGCCTCGAGCGGTCTTGAGTACGCCGAGATCGGTGGCGGGCGGTTCACGCTCACTCTTCCCGGGGAGAAGAAGCTCTCCACACCGGTCCGAATCGACGTCGGTCAGCACGCGTTGGCCGTGCACGCGTTTGTGTGTCGTAACCCCGACGAGCAGCATGAGCGGGTCTATCGGTGGTTGTTGGAACGCAATCTCACGATGTACGGCGTCGGGTTCGCCATCGATCACCAGGGGGACATCTATCTCGATGCCCGGCTGCCGTTGACCGGCGTCAATCCTGAGGATCTCGATCGATTGCTGGGGTCGTTGCTGACCCACGCCGACGAGTCGTTCAACACCATCCTGGAGCTGGGTTTCGAGAGCGCGATCCGCCGCGAGTGGGATTGGCGGCGCTCTCGGGGCGAGTCGACGGTGAATCTGGCCGCCTTCCGAGGCTGGCTCGACCACTAGGCCATGTCGGACCCGCGATTCGCGGCCCGGCCCGCGAACGTGGTCAATCAGCGAGGCGGGGTGTTGCCGCCGGCGGCCGTTGGGTCCGTCGCGCGACGGCGACGCCGACCAGGGCGAGCACGCCACCGGCATACGCCAAGCCGGCCGGCGCCTCACGGAGGAACAACCAGCCCATGGCTATCGCGATGGGCGGCACCAGGTAGGTGGTAACGCCAAGGCGACCGGCGCTCATGTGCCCCAGCGCGTACGCATATGTGGTGAATGCGACTGCGGTCGGGAACAGGCCCAGATACACGAGCCAGGCAAGCTCGTGCGGTGCTGCGACCAGCGCTTCGCGCGCCAATGCCGGCGCGAACGGGAGGCAGACCAGCATGCCGATTGTGCAGGCCAGCCAGGTGATCTGCAGTGCCGGGAGTCGAGTCAGCAGTGGCTTCTGCAAGATCACACTGACCGAGTACACCACGCAGCACAGCAGGCACAACACGACGCCGACGACGTGCCGCCCGGCACCCTCTGATCCGGTGGACTCGGGAGCGCTCAGGCCGATCACGAGCACGCCCGCGAAGGCCACCGCCAGACCGGCCCCCAAGTAGACCGTGAAAGGCTCCGCCAAGAACACTGCCGCCAGCATTGCGATCAGCAGCGGAGAGACCTGCAGCAACATGGCGGCCGTGCCGGCGTCGACCGACTTCTCCCCCTCGTTCAGCGCAACGTTGTAGATGCCGAACCACAGCACACCGATCCCGGCAATCGCGAGCCATTCGTGCCGGGTGGGCCGGAGGTATCCGCGAGCCAGGCTGACGACTCCTAGGGCCAGCGTGCCGACAATCAGTCGGCCGAGAGCCAGCGCACCCGGGGAGAAGCTCTCGCCGAGGTAGCGGATAGCGACGAAAGCCGACGCCCACAGCGTCAGGGTCACCCCCACCGCGACTAGCGGGCCCAGGTTGGTTCGGCCCAGGTTGGCTCGGCCCAGGTTGGTTCGGCCGTGGTTCGTCTGGATGGGCATCAGTGCACGATACTCGTGGTTGGCTCGCGAACCTGTCGGCGGGCCAGCAATGGCGTCGCCGGGATTTCTGACGTATCGCCGGGTTTTGTGACCTCTGAGCGGGGATTTGTGACGCGTGGACGGGATCTGGTGACGTCTCGGCGGGTCAGACGTCGAGTTTGTATCCCAGACCGCGGACGGTGATCAGAGTGACCGGTTCGCTCGGCTCCGCCTCGATTTTGGCGCGCAGTCGCTTAACGTGGACATCGAGGGTCTTGGTGTCGCCGACATAGTCGGCGCCCCAGATCCGGTCGATCAGCTGACCGCGGGTCAGCACCCGGCCGGGGTTGCGCAAGAAGAACTCCAGCAGCTCGAACTCCTTGAGGGGCAGGCGTTGCGCGGTGCCGTTGACGGTCACCAGATGTCGATCCACGTCCATCCGGATGCCGCCGGCTTCCAGCACGAGCGGCGCCAACTCAGGCTCCTGACCCCGGCGTAGCACCGCCCGGATCCGAGCCAGGAGCTCTCGGGGCGAGTAGGGTTTGGTGATGTAGTCGTCGGCACCCAGTTCCAGGCCGACCACCTTGTCCACCTCGTCGTCCTTGGCGCTTACCATGATGACCGGGACGGTCGAAGAGGCACGGAGCTGACGGCACACCTCCGTCCCGGGAATCCCCGGAAGCATCAGATCGAGCAGCACGATATCGGCGCCATTGCGCTCGAAGTCAGCCAACGCGTCCGGTCCGGTAGCCGCGATGGCCACGTCGTACCCTTCCTTGCGCAGGAGATAGCCGAGCGCATCGCTGTAGCTCTCCTCATCTTCGACAACCAGGACTCGGGTCACGCGGGCATCTCCTTAGCGGGCTGGGCAGCGGGGACTCGGGTCGGTGTGCCAGTAGGTCGAGCGTCCTCGGCAGGCTGATGAGCTGATCGGGGCAGGGTAAGAGTGAAGGTCGAGCCGCGGCCCTCCACCGACCACGCTCTGACCTCGCCACCATGGGTGGCCGCGACGTGTTTGACGATCGACAGGCCAAGTCCGGTGCCGCCGGTCGAGCGATGACGGGCCGGATCCACCCGATAGAACCGCTCGAAGATCCGGTCGATCTCCCCACTGGGAATGCCGATCCCCTGATCGATGACGCCGATGTCGACGGTCTCGGTATGCGCAGTCACCTGGACGACCACCCGTGAGCCCTCGGTGGAATAGGACACCGCGTTCGCGACCAGATTGCTGACCGCCACGATGATCTGCTCGTGGTTTCCCAGCACCCGGCTGCCGTCCTCGCCGGCCACGAGAACTTCGATCTGTTTGGCCTCGGCGTCGATCGCATTGGCATCGACCGCTGCGGCGACGACATCGTCGACGCGCACCATCGACGGTACGGCCACCGGTTCGTCGCCTTGGAGTCTGGACAGCTCGATGATTTGCTGCACCAATCGCGAGAGTCGGTCGCTTTCGGTCAGCATCCGCCCGGCGAACCGGTGAACCGCCTTGGGGTCGTCGGCTCCGTTCTGGACAGCCTCGGCGAGGAGTCGAATCGCGCCGACCGGGGTCTTGAGTTCGTGACTCACGTTCGCCACGAAGTCTCGACGAACGTCGTCCAGTTGGCGTTCGCGAGTGCGGTCCTCGACCAGGGCCAACACCAGGTTGCCACCGAGGGGGGCAACCCGGGCGGCTACGGTCTTGACCGGCCGCCCCGAGCCCGGGTCGAGCTCGAACTGGTCTTCGCGGATCTGTGAATCATGCCGAACTTCGCGGATGAGCTGCTGCAACGGGGGGTAGGTCACCGCGTTCCCGTTGACCAGGCCCAGCGCATAGGCCGGCGCCGAGGCCTTGAGCACGATCTCGTCGCGGTTGACGACCACGGCGCTGCTCCGCAAGACCGACAGCACCGAGGTGACACCGACCGGCACGATTGGTTGGACGGCTGCCGGTGCGCGCCGGTGTTGGCGTTGACTGAGCCGCCACGCCACGAATAACACGGCCGGCACCAGGGCGGCCGCCATGAGAACGGCCGCGACCTCCGACGTCTCCACGGGTTCGATGGTACGCAATCGAGGCGCCGACAAGGCCGGCGCCCGCGTTCCGCCGTGGACCGGCGAACACTGTTCATCTCTCGTTCACCGTCGGTCGCTTGAGGTTCATCCGCTCTGGCTACCGTCTGACTCATGCGAGAGGCCTTTCATGACCAGTTGGACGCCATCTTCTTGGACCTGG
>JBOFLH010000233.1:0-2803 GCA_051657765.1 Nocardioides sp.
CATCCGACTCTCCGAAGCCGGACGACGCACCGAAGCCCTCGAACCCACCCAAGAAGCCGTCACCCTCCGCCGCGAGCTCGCCGCAGCCAACCCTGCCGCCTACGCACCCGACCTCGCCATGTCGCTGAACAACCTCGGCATCCGACTCTCCGAAGCCGGGCAGCCCCTAGATGGTGACTATGCCGAAGCTGTCGAGGGTCTGCCGCGCATGCTCACCGCCTGGCTGCTAGGCCATCGGGCTTCCTGGGCCAGCAGCCATGCCCCCGACCTGGTGCCAGTGGCGATCCTTCGTGCAGTTGAGCTAGCCACCAAGTCATCAGAGGATGAAGGCGCACGAGAACCGGAGGATCTCGGTTGGGTAGGTCATGTGCGACAGACCCTGCGGCACCTGATCACCGAACTCAAGGAACGAGGAGCCGAACTCCCAGCTGAGCTCCCCGAATGGACCACGACGCCTTGGCCCGAAGCTCTCGTCGGCTCGGCCAACCAATGGCTGGTTGCCCGGTCATGGCTCGACCGCGAGACCGTCCTCATCGCACTCGCCGCAATGCTGGCTGAAGAGCGCACAAGGGGCCTGGCTCTGCTCCGGTTCCTCTACCCCGCGGCCGCTACCGGCCTGGACGAGCTGATCGACTTGCTCTCCGCGATCGACGACACCGGGCTGGAGCAGGTGCTAGGCACGATGGGACCGGTCGCTCGGCACCGAGAGCTGGTGTTCGCCTGGTTGGCGACCCCGGACTGGGATAGCTCTCGCGAGTTCCTTCGTGCGTCTCCCGAGCTGCTTAGCAACCCCCTCACCGAGGAAGTGTTGCGGCACATTGCCGGACAAGCTGACTCCGGCATGGCCCAACAACATCTCGCAGTGCTGTCCTTGGCAAGGCATGCCGGAGCCGAGGAGAGCGGCATCCAAAGTACGGGCATCGACAACACGGGCGTCGACAGTGCTTACGCCGTCATCACCAATCCCGACACCGCCTCCGACGCCGCCTGGGCCGCCGTAACCTCCGCAGACGCCGCACGACTCTCCACGGTCCTCGCCGCTGCCCCACACCTGCTACAACGCCCGTTCACCGCACCTGCTCTTGTGGCGGCCCTCGCCCTGCTTCGTCCGGAGACGGACACGGAGGAGGACGTCGGAGACCGGGCAGTTGAGGGGCTACCGGCTATCGACGAGCTGGTGAAAGCAGCAGCAGAGCAAGGTACCGAGGTCCAGTGTGCAGCCCTCAGCAACCGCTTCACCAGAATCGCTCGACAAAAGCCCGACCTCGCCGCCACTGTCGAGCGGCTGCTCCCCCTGCTCGACGTATGACTCCCAGGCCGCCCGTGCCCGGCCGTTTGACCGACGCCGACATAATCGCGCTCCAGTCCCTTGGCCAGACGGTTCGCGACGCCGGATCCGCGGTCGAACGCGGGCTGGCGATCGACTTGGTGGTCGCCACCTGCCGTCGGTATCGCGACGCGGACATTAGGTGGAACGAACTCAGTCCGGCACTCGGCTTCAGCGACTCGACCCTGCGGCGCTGGCGGCGGCGGGACCTGGTCACCAAGCAGCACCCCGCCAGAACAGACTCGACATGGCAGCGGGACCCGCTGATCAGTCCTATTCAGATCGCCGCCCACCCGGCGTCGCCCTGGGGTGCCTCCGGGCGCAGCCCCGCCGAATCGATGCAGTCGACCACAAGTAGCTCTGTCAACGCCTTCTCCGAATCGCCGGTCGCACACATGTCCAGCGAAACCGCTGACCACCAAACGACGTACCATCGGACCGGCGACCCGAGCCGGGCGATCGACCGGCCCCAACACCCGCCTGTTCGGTACTCGGCGGTCCTCGTATTCACCGGCGATCCCCGGCGGAACCAAAACGTCTTCGACCCGGAAGTCGCGGTCATTCGCCACACGCTTGCCAGCCGCCTGATCACAACAGAACATCGCGCCATGATCGAACTCGGGGAGATCGCCTCGGCGATCGATGACCGGCGGCCCGTTGTGCTCCACCTCAGCGCGCATCACGAGATCGCTGGTATCGCGCTGACGCATCGTGGCCAGGCACACCTCGTCATGGCATCCGAGATCGCCAACGCCATCGACCGCGCCGACCATCGCCCCGTCTGCGCGGTGCTGTCATTCTGCCGCTCCGAGGTGATCGCCGGCCAGATCAGCCGGACGGTGCCGATCGTCGTCTCCTGGCCGGCCGAGGTCACCGACGAGCAAGGATGCTGCTTCGCCGAGCAGTTCTATCGACACCTCGCCGCTCGGCGTTCCGTCAGGCGGGCCTTCATAGAAGCCGTAGCTGTGTTGGAGTCATGTCATTTCGAAGTCGCCTCCCCAACTCTTCGGAACCGACTCGGTCCTGCGGTTCTCTGGTAGCGCCACCGGGCCACGACCGGCGGGATCTGCACCCAACCCTGACCGGTGAGTGAGTCGACATCGAGGCCAACTCTTGGGTAGCCGAGTTTCGTCCTGGCGGGTGATCTCCGGGGCTTAAGAGCTTCGCCGTGCCCTGAGCTCCAGGGTGGTTGTCCGATTGCCCACGGCCCATTTCCGAAGGATCCGGGCCAATGCTCAGCGTGCCATGACTCGTGACATGAACTAGCGGCAAACCACGGGGACTGACGCGGTCAACGGGGCCAGCGGTGCGGCTTCTGCGCCTGAGGAGGGCCTAGGGAACCGGTCTACACGCCCTTTCACGGCGGTAGCACGGGTTCGAATCCCGTTGGGGGTACCACCGCACCACCAGCCCAATCACGCCCCTGGGCAAACCTCTGTTGGGCCGCGCGCTTGCGGCAAGCGCGAGTTGAGGTCC
>JBOFLH010000234.1:0-6257 GCA_051657765.1 Nocardioides sp.
CGCCGGAACCGCCCAGCGATCAACTCCACCACCGCATCCAACGACGCAACCCACCCAGCAACATCCACCACCCGATGATCATCACCACCGGACGATCCTCAGCCCCTCACGACACGCCGATCTGCCGTTGCAGTATTAGTCCTTGACCGGGGGACCGATCCGCACTTGCTCAATTGAGGGAACGTCGCTGTCGCGGGATCCGACCGTCACGGTCAGTCCAGTGGCAGCGACAGCGGTCGCTCGCAGCAGGGCGATTCGGCGTCCGTCGGCACTGCGCTGCTTCCAGGCGTCGGAGCGGTGGGCTTGGTCTGGATGGATGCGGTATAGCCACGTGCGGTTGCTCGCGTTGTATCCGTCGGCCATCTCCGTGAGTGCAGACAACAGAGCGATGTCGTCGTCAGTAGGGCTAGCGACCCATCCTCCGAGCGCGCGCACCGTGCTGGTACGCATCATGAGGTTGGCGCAGTGAATAGGCCAGTTTCCGTCGTGGTCGCGAGCCCACTGGTTGACGTGACCAGCAGGGATCACGCCATGAGGAAATGATGATGCGTATGGGCGCCGACTGCCGTCTACGTGTAGATCATCGGCTCTGCCGGTAGCCCACTGGATCATCGGTTCATCGAATAAGGGAATCAAAGTCTCGTGTGCCCCGGGGAGGAGCACATCATCGTGGTCGAGGACCTGAATCAGGGCGCCGCGGGCGTGCGACAGCGCCAGGTTTCGGGTCATGGCCACACCTAGGTGAGTCCGGTTAGCCGCATAGGTGATGCGCGCGTCCGAGAGCTGGTCACACAGCGTCGGTGAATCACCGTCCTCTTGAACGATCCACTCAAGTTCCCACCCCGGTGGTAGCGCCTGGCTAAGAACACCATCACGCGCTTCGGCGAGGTAGCGAGCTGATGGTCCGTAGGCGGCTGTGATGACTGAGAGAAGGGGCACGTCGCCGTCCTATGTCCAGGGCTGCAGGGGTGTGACGAACCGCAACTCGGTGCGATCTGCCGGATAGAGCGCGTCTGAGATCTCGACGGGGTGGCCGTGGGTGTTGATGGAGATTCGGCGGCAGAAGATCAGGGGTACTCCGTCGGGCAGATTCCACATCTGCGTCTCGACTGTCGTCGGCATCCGGGCGGTGACCTCGTCGATGACGCTCGCGATCTCGATACCCACTGTCGACAACTGATGGATAGTGCCGCCCGGCCAGGGTTCGTTTCGCGCGTCGAGGAGGGAAGGGTTGGAACTGATAAGGCCGAGGGGTATGTAGGAGACGCTGGTAGACAGGTACTGACCCGTTCGGCGGTGACGGGCGTCGTAAGAGCGCCTTAGCACGGCATCCGTGGGGGCGATCTGTAGGGCCGCGCTGATCTCGTCTCCTGCCTCGACTTGGTCGTACTCCGACGAAAATTCCTGATCATGCAAGGGCATGTAGTGGTTGGTCTCCGCCTCGCCGACGGCGCCACGGTCGGGCTCGGGTAGGCGGGCTTGATCCTTCTCTAGCTGGTGCCGCTCCGAGGATCGGATGACCCGGGGCGGGGGGATACGGACGATCGGCGCACGGCCACGGCCAGCCGTGATCAAGCCTTGCGCCTTGAGGAGGGCGATCCCTCCGCGCGCGGTGTTCATGGAGCAGGACCACTGCTCCATGAGCTCGCCCAGGGTCGGCAAGGAGTCGCCGGGCTTGAGGTCACCGCGCTGGATCTTCATCCGAATGTCGTCCGCCACCTGGAGCTGCATCGGGGCTGACACGACGGTCGGGCGGGGGTCCACCCCGACATGCTCGCAGAGTTTGCCCACAACCCCTTCCGTTGGGTGGGGCTGTCCGCTAACGTCCAGTTTGTGGGTTTGACCACAAACTGAAGGAGTTGAACAGGTTGGTGCGCGTAGACATCAGCAAGCAGCCCATGACTGCGTCGGGTGGCGTGGCATGAGTGCCGTTGCGCGCGGGAGGTCGTGCGCGAAGCCGGGGATGGCGTGGCGTGAACCTGTCGCGAGGATTGATCAGGTGCACACCGACGAGTCGGTGTGCACGGCTGGCGTCGCTCAGGGGTGGGCTGAGACTGACCCGACCCGTATCGACTGGGCGTCGCGCCGGGCTGCCGGAGCGAAGGGCGATCTCTGGTCACACGCCGTCGTTGCATCACCGGGGGATAGCGGTCTCGTCGTTCGGGTGGGGTTCGGCAGTCATGTCCTGGCCCGCTACCGGGCGGCGGATGGCGCGGCCGCACAGCGGTACGCCGACGCGGTGGACCGCCGCTGCGGTGGCCTCCGGGTCACCGTCGAGCCGCTGGCGATGTCTGACCCGTCGCTGCGGCCGATGCCGTCCGAGCGTCTGTGGAGCACCGATGGCCTCGCTTGCAACTGACGCCACCGAGGCGACGAGCCGCGCGTCGTCGACTAGGCGAGTGTCATCCCGCGTCGGCCGCTGGCGCTCGGCTACCTCCACGTCCCCGGTATTTGAAACTCCAGCGCCTGTCACCCAGGGGCGACCTGGCGGGCCTTCTACGGGTGTGACCGTGTCGATCCACCGGCCTCGACCTGTTTGTCCAACCCCGCTGACCGCGCCAACTGCCGCGCGCTGTGCTTGCCAGCGCGGCGGACGCGTCGACCTGCGACTGCAAGCCGCTCTCGCGACTCACACACACCGACACGGCTACCTGCTCGGGAACATCGACGAGGACCCGCTCGAGTCCGGGCGGGACGAGTGCCGGTGCCTCGTCGACGCGGTACGTCCTCACCCAGCCCTCGACGACCACGGCCTCGACGAGCGTCGAGCCACTGGGTCGTCGACCATTGTCCCCCTGACCGTCGAGGTGACTTCCCTCTCCATCCCTCGACGGTCGGGGCCCCACATCCTGGTCGACCCGAACCACAACGCGCACCCGCATCTTGGCAAGGAGGTGATGTCGGTATGACTGAGTTCCCAGAGCACCAACCGACAGCGCCCACTCGCGGGTCTGTGTTGACAGCGTGCGGCATCAACTACGACCAGATCGTCGACCATATGGTGGCTCCTCGGCCGGGTCGGTGGCCGCGCGTGGTGCTGATCCTGTCGGTGTGCCGCTCTGGTGGTACCGCGCTCATGAAGTGCTTTGCGACCTCGGGGTATGAAACCCACTATCAACCCATCAAGTCCCTCCTCCGAAGGCTCTCCGAAGGACTCGATACACCAGGTGACCTCCGCTCATCCGCGCCCACCATCGTGCTGAAAGAGACATTAGGCCCGTACCTCGACGAGGAATGTCGCCTCGACCCCGTAGAGGTCCTCCGCAGGCTTGGTCTGCCCGACGAGAAGATCGCTGTGGTGCTCTGCCTACGGGACCCCGCTCAAGTCGCCGCATCCTGGCGCGCATGGTTCCGCGACCGACCCGGACTGCCCGACGCCCAACCGCTGGGCCTCCTGGTCGCCGCACGCACACTCCGGTCTATCCGGAACAACCTGCCAGATGCGCCGCTGAGTGTGTCGATGGAACAACTCGCGGGGGAGGGTCGCGGCGTCGCGGCCGCGCGGCTCTTCAGTCGCCTGGGTCTGTGTCTCGGTACCGGTGGGCTCCGATGGGGACAGCATGCGCCGTTCGGGGCGCCCGGTTCGAACATCGTCAAGACGCAAGAGCCAGACAGGTTCCGGGTCCCGGGAATCCTCGACGAGGTCAAGCACGGCAACGAATTCCGCTATGTCCCCCGTGATATCGCCGCGACCAGCGACTGGATCAACGACCAGGATCTCGCCGAACTGAGGAGGATCTACGATGAACTCTCGTAGCATCACGATCAACCTGTCGCCCGGGCCAGTCGATCTCCCGAGCTTCAGCCGCGCAGGGCTGGACCATCGGAACTTCCCCAAGTGGTCACAACAGTTCGAGACACTGTACGGGTCCGTGCTCAGCCACCTGAGAGCCTTGCTCGGCCTCGACGAGGCCAAGCCTGTGCTGTTGGTGCCAGGGTCGGGTACGACTGGACAGGAAGCAATCTTCCTCAATCTCATCAAGCCGGGTGAGCGGGTGCTGGTGTACTCCAACGGGTACTACGGCGACCGTCTTGCGGTCATGATAGAACGATCCGGCGGACATGCGGCACTGGTCCGGTTGCCATGGGAGACGCCGCTGGATGCCGATCGGATCGCGGTCGGCCTGCACGATCGGCGGCACGCAGATGTCCGGATGGTGTGTGTAGTTCACCTCGAAACGTCAACCGGTGTGCTGAATCCGGTCGGCGACATCGCGGACGCCGTTAAAGCCGCGGGGAGGTTTCTCGTGGTCGACGCTGTATCCTCCGCTGGCTCTCACCCGCTGAGTGAGTACGGCGACCAGCTCGGCGTAGTTCTCACGGTCCCCAATAAGGGGTTGCTGGCCTCGCCAGGATTCTGCATCATCTCGTTAAGTGACGAGGCGATCGAGAAAATGGGCGAGCAGGCTCCCAGGAGCTATATCGTCGACTTCGACAAGCTCGTCACCATGAGTACATGTCAGCGGACGGTCGGATCGACGATCACGATCGACGGACTCCGGACCCTGGACCTGTCGCTTCGACACCTCGCCGACCATGCCGACCACGGCGACGCGTGCCGGGGATACGCGACAGCACTCCGAGCCGAACTCGATGTGGCAGGAATGGAAGTGTTCGGCGAAGGCCTATCCAACACGGTGACCTGCGTTCTCGTCGGTGTGGGTGTGACCGCACGTAGAGCAGCGGACCAGGTCGGGGTCCACGTGGGGGATGGGATGGGGGAACTCCAGGGGCGGTCGCTGAGGATCGCCAACTACTCCTGCGAGACCGCTATCGAGCCAGGCGAGGTCGCACGACGGATCGCGAGCCTGCGATGACGGCAACAAACCCACGCACGCTGATCGTGCTCGTTGGGGCCAGCGGGGTGGGCAAGACCACCCTCCAACGCCAAGCCGCCACGGTAACTACTGTCCTGAGGCGGGTCACAACCAGGCCGCTACAGAACGCCGAGGAAACCCACGAAGTCATCCCTGTTACCGCCGAGCATTTCGCTGCGCTGCGCGACCGCGGCCAGTTGGCCGTCTCCTATAAACGGTACGGCCACGAGTACGGCGTGTCAGTCGAGGAGATCGAACGCGTTCCGCCTGGCGGGATTGGTCTCATCGCACTACCTGCACAGTACGTACCGCAACTTCGATCAGCCCTCGCGAGCGATGACCGGACCGATGGCTGGGCCGGTGACGACTGGGTCGTCACCGTCTGCTGGCTCAAGGCAAGCCCAGACACCATCAACCGACGCCTGACAGCAAGAGCAGATCCTGCCACCCAAGACGCGCTGGCTTTGCGCATGAAGACGACCCCGGTCGACCACTCCGCGATCGCCGAAATTGTCCTCGATGCCGAACTGAGTGCCGAAGAAATATCGAAAAAGTTCGCGGCCTGGGTGTCGAAACTGTCGGGGGACTGGGGTGGATTCGCGCCGGAGGCGATCGCCGAAGCGCAGACAGCGCGACAGTACCTCGCGAACCAGACGTACCAGTGGGCGATCTTCGGTGGCATCGCAGCGACCTGGTACGCCCAAGGTGTCCACCGCGACCCGACCGACATCGACATCCTCGTCGACCGGCCAAATCTCGAGCAGATTGCTGGCGACAACCCCTGGCTGACCTGCCGCCGACCGACTGTGCTGACAGCAGACCACGTCGAACTCCGCGCTAGGCAACTGACCCTCCACGTCGGCCAACACGTATACATGTGGGAGTTCGACGAAGACGCCCGAAGCCGACTTAGCTCTCTACGTCTAGGGCCGGAGGTCTACCCGCTACTCTCAGCCGAAGACACCATCGTTATGAAGTGCATCCTGCAACGCGGTCCAGAACGCGGGAAGTGGGACCTCATCGACGTTACATACATCCTGGCCAACCGCGGGGGAACCCTCGACAAGGAATATCTGACCTCGCGGGCCACCCGATGTGGCGCACTGGACCGCGTGAAGACTTGCCTCGCGGATCTCGGCTACCCGGTGCCTTCTGGTGAACAAACGTGAGCGTGCTGATCACACCGGGACCGCCTCATCGCAAGGCGAGGCTGCCTCTTGAAGCTGAGCGCCGCCCGCCTGCGTCGCGCCTGCACCTCAAACGAGGAAACTTGAGGATGGGCGGGTTCAACCGGTCGGCGAAACGAGTGCGGTGAACTTCTCTGATGGTGTCAGATAGCCCAGGGTCTTGCGTGGTCGGCTGTTGAGGCTGTCCGCGATGGCGTCGAGTTCGTCGCGGGTGACGATGCTGAGGTCGGTGCCCTTGGGTAGGTACTGGCGC
>JBOFLH010000235.1:0-6045 GCA_051657765.1 Nocardioides sp.
CCGATCAGGTGACCCACTCGAATCAACACGTAGATCTCGATCAGGGGCACTCCGACCAAGGCCACCATGAGCAGCCAGACCGGGAGGCGCGCCGCGCGGGTGGTCACCGAGGCACCCATCGACGGATGAGGCCGGCCAATTGCGCACGACGTTCGGTCAGGCCCCACGCGGTGATCCGGTACCACGACTCGAGAGCGATCTGTGGACTCATCTTGGACTCACCTCGCTCACGCTCGACGAATCTGATCGGCACCTCCACCACTCGCAACCCCATCCGAACGCAACGCCAGGCGAGGTCGGCCTGGAACACGTAGCCCGTTGACCTGACCTCGTCGAGGTTGATCTTCTCCAACGCGGCGCGCCGAAACAGCCGGTATCCCGCCGTGGCGTCCTGAACGCCGATGCCCAGCAGCGCACGCAGATAACGATTGCCGCCGCGCGAAAGCAATCGTCGATGCAATGGCCAGTTCGCCACCGACCCACCCGGAACCCAGCGCGCGCCGATCACCAGGTCGGCCGATTCAAGAGCAGCGAACAGGTCGGGAAGTTGCTCCGGCTGGTGTGAGCCGTCAGCGTCCAGTTCACCGATTACGTCGTAGCCCGCGGACAGCGCCGCCCGGAAGCCAGCGAGATAGGCCGCGCCGAGTCCGGCCTTCATCGTGCGATGAAGCACCCGCACACCACCATCGGCGGCCGCTAGCTGATCGGCGAGGCGCCCGGTGCCGTCCGGGGAATTGTCGTCGACCACCAGCACGTCAACGTCAGGCGCTATCGCGCGGAGCCGACCGACAATCCAGGCCAGATTCGCTGCTTCGTTATAGGTGGGCATCACCATCACCGCGCGCCCCAGCTCCCCACTCATCACGAAGTAGACGATACGGGAGGGGTGGCAACCGGCGTTTCGGATCTCGCTATGCCGCGCGCGATACTCCTCGGGTTCGAGGCAAGCCCGAGGCCGAGGAGGGTGATCGCCCAGCACAGCCACCCAAGGGCCGGGCCGATCCGGACGCTCGGTGGCCGATCTCTCAGCAGCGGAACGGTCGCTACCAACGCGTCCTGCGTGCGAACCGCCGCTCGTTGGCGGACCACCCCGTGATTGTCGATGATCCCCGATACGCCATTGGTGGCCGCCACAACGACGTACTTCCCGGTCTCCAGCGCGCGGACCCGGGAGATGGCGAATTGCTGTTCCAGCTGCGGGGTGTTCACGAACATGGCGTTGCTGGTCTGCACGACCAGCAGATCGCTCCCCTGCCGCACTTGGTCGTAGATGCCGTCGTCATAGGCGACGTCAAAGCAGATGGCGGCGGCCACTCGTGCTCCCGCGGCCGACAGCGGTGTGGTTCGAGTGCCGGCGAGCATGTCGCGGCCAATCTCACGGAGTCGACCGAAGTTGGCGCTGAATGGCAGCTGCTCACGGAACGGGATGTACTCGCCATAGGCGACTGGGTGTCGCTTGGTGTAGCGGTCAGCTCCTCCGATTCCGGGCGACCACACTATGCCTTGGTTCAAGACTTCGTCCGGATTGACCCCCTGGACAATAGCGCCGACCAGGATCGGCGTGTCGATGGCCTTGCTGGCATCGGCGATGGCGGCGTTCACGCCGGCGTCCAAGAACGGATCCACGGCGGTGGAGTTCTCCGGCCAGATCACCAGATCCGGCTTCCGCACGGTGCCGTCGGCCACCCGATCGGCGAGCTGAACGGTGGCGTTCACGTGGTTGGCGGTGACCTGTCGATGGTCGAACAGTACGTCGGTACCGTCGCCTGGTACGTCGCCTTGGATCGCGGCCACCGTTAGCCGGCCGCCGGGCGTTACCTGGCGGGTCAGCAGGCTGGGAAGCATCGCCAGCATGACGACGGTGACTGTCACCGCCAACGATCGCGCGATCTGCCTTCGGTGAGTCCGCCCTCGAGCTGCCCCTTGCGGGGCGACCGGTGTGTTGGTGTTCGGTTGCCGAACGTTGAGTGCGAACCAGGCACCGGTTGTGCCCAGCAGCGCCCAGACTCCGGTGGCGCCGGTGACACCGACGTATGGCAACCACGCCGCAACCGGAGTGTCCAGCGAGGCGAAACCCAGTCGTCCCCATGGCAGTCCACCGAATGGCCATGACGAGCGCCATAGCTCGACGGCGACCCATGCGGTGGCGCAGGTGACCGGCCACCAACGGTGTCGACCGAGGACCGCGAAGGCGCTGCCCAGCGGCACGAAGAAGAGCGCCTCTAGCACCGACAAGGTGAGCCAGGCGTCGGCGCCGATGGCCCGCATCCACCCCAGCAGGGCCAACTGGAAACCCAGGCCGAACGCTAGTCCGGGGACTATTGCCGCCCGTGCGGTCAGGCCTCGATTCACCAGCACGAACAAGGCAACACCGATCGCGGCGGCTGGTGGGAAGGCAGCGGGCGCGAACGCGGCTGAGACGATGCCGCCGGCCGCGAGCGCGATGGCGCCGAGAGCAGCTCGGGGCGGGTGCACGCCGCAACAGTAGCTCAACTCGGCACGGCGCCCGCGTGCCCGCCGGCCGGCTGTCTCGGCGTTTTGTGCTCGTGCCGGTGGAGCGCCGCAGGATCGACGATCAGCAAGCGATCACCGAGGCGGCACCACGACGGTGCCGCGCGCGGTCGTCGCGAGCAACGGTGGTGCTGTCACCTGCGCCCGACCTGGTTGGTCGATGGTCGCGGCCCCGCGAGCGACCACCGTCAGCGTGAAGTCCAGTTCGCGCGACCGGGTGCCTTGTCGGACGAGTTCCGCGGCGACCTCCACCACGTCACCGGCGCGGACCGGGGCCAGGAACTGGACGTCGGAGTAGGAGGCGAACAAGCCTTCGTCGCCGTCAAGCAGAATGCACAACTCGGTCGCGACGTCGCCGAACAGACCCAATCCGTAGGCGCCATCCACCAGGTCGCCGGCATAGTGAGCGTGGCTGTATGGCACGTATCGGCGGTGAACGACTCGAGTGCCGACGGCATCATTGGTGCCCAATCGATCGTTCCCGGCGTTCATGAAGCGCTCCGAGGTGAGTCGAGTAGACGGTGCACCAGGAAGCTGGCGACGTCGTTCGGCGTCGCGCCTCGGGTAAAGACTCGGTCGACGCCGAGTTCCTCGGCCATGTTCTCGCCGAACCGCGGTCCGCCGACCACGAGCAGCGGTCGTGCGTCCTCGGCGTAGGCCTCGCGAAAGGCGGCTGACATCTCTCGAGTATTGAGCATGTGCGCGTCGCGTTGGGTAACGACCTGGGAGACCAAGACCGCGTCAGCCTGTTCTTGCTGCGCGCGCTCGACCAGCGTGGGCACCGACACTTGAGCGCCGAGATTCACTACCTTCAGTTCTCGGTAATACTCAAGACCCTTCTCGCCGGCGAACCCCTTGATGTTCAAGATGGCGTCGATGCCGACGGTGTGCGCATCGGTCCCGATGCAGGCGCCCACCACAACGAGTCGGCGGCGCAGTGTCTGTTTGACGGCCGCGTTGACTTCGTGTGGTGTCAACAGTGGGTAGTCTCGCTCGACGACATCCACAGCGGCGAGGTCCACCAGGTGGTGCACACGCCCGTAGACGACGAAGAACGTGAATCCGTCTCCTATTGGTGTCGAGTGAGCCACCAGCGCCGGATCTAGACCCATCTTCGTGGCCAGCTGTCGGGCCGCGCCATCGGCCAGCTTGGAATGCGCTATCGGCAAGGTGAAGGAGAGTTGCACCATCCCATCGCCGGTGGTGTCGCCATATGCCCGAACCAGATTCGAGGTCGCTTCCGTGGGCGCCATCAGCTCCCCCCTTCCAAGATGTCGACCGCCGGGTTGAAGTACTCCGGTGCTCGCCTCGCGACCCCGTCCAGGCCCCGGCCGGCATCGGCGGGGCGCTTCATCAGACCAAACGTGCCCTCGGCGATCGCGGCCAGCAGCGGCGCCGCCGACCCGCCCGGATCAGTCAGCTGATCGGAGTTGCCCGAGCGCGGCACACCGGTTGAGCTTGGCGAGCCGCCCGACGGTCCCGCAGCAATCGTGCGCAACAACTCGATGGCCTCGGTGAGCACGGTGGTGGCCCGTCGGTCGATGAATCCGCCTGGTTCCGGCCGGAAGTCTTCATGCAGATTCCCGGCCGCCTGCATCACGTACCGCACGTTCTGCAACGCCAAGTCGCGGTCCGACAGCCACGGCGTGACCACCGCCTCGGTCATCATCCCCACCAGGAGTATGCCTTGGCCGGTGAGGGCACCGACCAAGTTGAAGAATCCGTCCAGAAGATAGCCGCGGAAGATGTCGCCGGTCATGTGCCGGGTCGGCGGCATCCACTTCAGCGGGGCCTGCGGGAACAACGCCCGAGCCAGCATCGCGTGCGCGAGTTCGAGCCGGAGGGACTGCGGCACCGCGGGATCGATCTCGAACGCGTGCCCCAGGCCCAGCTGCCAGTCCTTGAGGCCGGCTTCGGTGGCGAAGTACTCGTTGAGCAGTTGCGAGGTAGTGACCGTATGGGCAGCCTCGACGGCGTCGGCTGTGGTGAGGTAGTTGTCTTCGCCGGTGTTGATGATGATGCCGGCTCGGGCATGGATTTGCCGGCTGAATCGCTGGTCGACAAACGTGCGGATCGGGTTGATGTCGCGGAAGAGAATGCCGTACATCGAGTCGTTGAGCATCATGTCCAGTCGTTCCAGGCCGGCTAGCGCGGCGATCTCGGGCATGCACAACCCGGAGGCATAGTTGGTGAGCCGAACGTAGCGGCCAAGCTCACGACTGGTCTGGTCGAGAGCGGCTCGCATCAGCCGGAAGTTGGCCTGGGTGGCGTAGGTGCCGGCGAAGCCGTCGCGAGTCGGGCCCTCGGGCACATAGTCCAACAGGCTCTGGCCGGTGGATCTGATCACCGCGATCACGTCGGCGCCGGCCCGCGCGGCCGCTTGCGCCTGCGGAATGTCCTCGTAGATGTCGCCGGTCGCCACGATCAGATAGATCCACGGAGTCCTGGGCGCGTCCCCGATGTCGGAAATCAGCCGCTGCCGCTCGGCGCGCCGGTGGTCGATCTGCCGAATCCCGGCGCTGACGGCCCGCTCCGCGAGGGACCTCGCGGCTGGGGTGATTTGGTCGGCGCTCGTGAACCGGATGCCGCCGCTCGCCGCCTTAGCCGCCAGCTCCGCCAGATCGCCGGCCTTGCCGCCGGCGATCGCAGTGAAGATCGGGCCGCACACGCCACCGTCGATACCAACCTCGGCGCGCACCGCGTCGACCAGCAGATTCACCCATGGCGTACCTTCCGGGTCCGCGCCCGCGAGTCCCGCGAGCCGCAAGGTAGCGCGCTCCAGCGAGACGGTCGTGTGTTGCTTGGCCAATGTCACGATCGGTTGCCCGACCGCAGCCGCGAGCTCGCGGGCTCGGGTGATCAGGGCAGGATCGAGGTGTAGTTGGCTCACGCCAGCCTCCCCTCGAACAGCTGCCGGACTCCGGCGTGCGCCCGCACCAGCGCCAATGCGTAGTCCGCATGCCCGGGGACGTACCCATTGCCGATCAACAAACGTACATCGGCGGCCAGCCCCTCGGCCCCCAATGCCGCGGCCGTAAACGAGGTCGCCATGGAGAAGAAGATCACCGTTCCGCCTTCCGCGGTCGTCAAGATCGCGCCCGCCTCACAGCGGGGTACGTCGACACAGACGACCGTTACCTGGGCCGGGCCGCCGGTGCCATGCACGGCCGCTCGCACGGCAAGCGCATCGCGAGCGTCGGCGATCACCACGTGGTCGGCCAGCTCGGCCGCTCGAAGTGCGCTCGCCTCGCCCTTGTTCGGCACCACTCCGATGGTGAGCGCACCCGCCTCGCGAGCCGCAGCCAGACTCAACGTGCCGGACTTTCCGGCGGCGCCAAGGACCACAACGCGTGGCGCCGGACCCGAACCGAGGTACTCCCGGACCACGCGAGCCGTCAGCGCGGGCGCGCCGCAGACGTCCATGACCGCGAGGGATAACTCGGTCGGCAGGTCCGCGGGCAACCGGGCCACGATGGAACGGGCGAACAGGATGGCGTAGCCGGTGCACGGCACTTGCTCGGTGCGCCCGTCCCA
>JBOFLH010000236.1:0-8735 GCA_051657765.1 Nocardioides sp.
TCGAGTCCGGCCTCGATGGTGGTTACCGCGCCTATCACCAACGCGTCGAAGCGCGCCGCCGCGGTCAGCCGCCGTGCTCGGGCGGGAAGGGGCCGGCTACTCGAGGGTTCGGTGCCATCGATCGTCGGTCCCCGAGCACCCCGTCCGTGTCGGTCTCGGATCCGTCGTCGTAGACGTCGGCCTTGTGCGGGGGGCGCGATCGACCTGGCCGGGTCGATCGTCGCTGAACCCTGGTCGGGCTGCCCGGCCGGTACGGCGCGGCGCGCGAGTTCGTTGCCCGTCGAGGTCATGAGGGCGAGCCTAATGCCCGACCTATCGCCGGCGCGGTAGCGTCGTGCCGTGACCGTGGGCCCAGCTTCGACATCGCGTCGCTGTTCGCGCACCGCGTGCGGTCGGGCAGCGGTGACCACCTTGACGTATGTGTATGCCGACCAGACCGCGGTCCTCGGCCCGCTGGCGACCTTCGCCGAGCCGCATGCCTACGACCTCTGCGATCAGCACAGCGAGCGGTTGTCGGCCCCACGCGGCTGGGAGGTGCTGCGGTTGGCGCGCGACCGACCGCAGGCCGGCCCTAGCCCGGACGATCTGCTGGCCCTGGCCGATGCGGTGCGCGAGACCGGGTATGGCGCCGGCCAAGGCCGGTACTCAGCCGGGCCTGGCCGGGTCAGGGACCACGGCCCAGCTGTCGGCACGACCGGCCAGGATGCGGATCGTGACGGTGGGCGACGGGGACACCTTCGGGTGTTGCGTTCGGACGACTGACCGCCGATGGTGGAGGCTGTCAGGTCGTGACTTCGACGAGAGGACCGATACATGCAGCTTGATCCACGGCTACGACAGATCATCGTCTGCCCGCAGTGTCACGGTGGGTTGACTGACCAGACCTCGGAGTCCACGACCACCGAACCACGCATCGAGTTGGGGTGCGCCCGCTGTTCGCTGGCCTACCCGGTAGTCGACGGCATCCCGGTGCTGCTGGTCGACGAAGCCCGTCCGGTTGGTTGATAGGTGAGTTGACGCCGATGTGGTTCGACGAGTCTCGGCTTGATGACGCCCACGCCTTGGCGCACTACGATCATGCGCTGCGTGATCTAGCCGAGTCGGGTGCTCGAGTTCGGCGACAGGCAGGCGAAGCCTCCGCTGCGACGGCGGAAGCGGCGTCCCGGTTTGCTGAACAGAGCCGGCCCCGGGCGGTGATCGCCGCCGGACCGGACTCCCGGCTGTTGCGGGCCGTGCTCGAGCCCTGGTGCCCGGTGCCGTTCGTCGCCTGGCCTGCTCCGCTGCTGCCGGGTTGGGCCGGCAGCCTCGATCTCGTGGTGATGCTGGCGCCGGAAGGCTCCGATCGAGGTTCAGCTAGCGCCGTAGCCGAGGCGGTCCGTCGAGGATGTCAGGTGGTGGTGGCCTGCCCGCCCACCTCGATGGTCGCCGAGCATGCCGCAGGGCGATGGTCGACTCTGCTGCCCACTACGACGACCGATCAGTTGGCCACGGCCGTGGTCATGCTCGACTTCCTGGACCGAGTATCGCTGGGTCCCAGCGCGGACCCAGCTCAGGTTGCCGACGCCCTGGACGAGGTGGCGATCGCCTGCTCCCCGCTGCTGAACCTATCGATGAATCCAGCCAAGATGCTGGCGATCGGGTTGGCGGACGCCAATCCGCTGGTCTGGGGTGGTTCGGTGCTGGCAGCCCGGGCCGCGCGACGGGTCGCCGAGTCGATTCGTCGAGCTAGCGGTCACTCAGCCATCGCCGGTGATGCCGAGCACCTGTTGCCGATCCTGGAGGCGACCAAGCCGCGGGACATGTTCGCCGACCCCTTCTATCCCGGTTCGTTCGACCCCGGTTCGTTCGAGCCTGGTTCACTTGATTCTGGCCCGTTCGAGCGGGAACCAACGGACTCGCCGGGCCCCGGATGGACCGACCGCCGTCCGATGTTGCTGGTTCTCGATGACGGCACCCAAGACGCTCTCGTGCGCGAGCAACGGGGCAGGCTGCAGGCCGCCGCCGGAGCGGCCGGGGTTCGAGTGGAGACCGTCTCGACACGCGCCTCCCATGAGGTCGCCCGTTACGCCTCCTTAGTGCTCAACGGCCGTTACGCCGCCGAGTACCTACGGGTCGGATTGATCACTGACACACTCGGTTAATCGGTCGGCCGGCCCGCGGCTGACCGGGTCGACTGACCGGGTCAGAAAACTCGACCGCCGACCGCCCATCGAGGATTCTGTGAGTGACCAGGCCGCGGTCTACTCTGGGGAGCATGGAATTCAAGGTTGCCGACCTGAGTTTGGCCGACTACGGCCGCACCGAGATTGCCTTGGCGGAGCATGAGATGCCCGGCCTGATGGCTATGCGTGCACGATACTCCGAAGCCAAGCCGCTCGCCGGCGCCAAGATCGCCGGATCGCTGCACATGACGATCCAAACGGCGGTCCTGATCGAGACGCTGACCGCGCTGGGCGCCGACGTGCGTTGGGCGTCGTGCAACATCTTCTCCACCCAGGATCATGCGGCGGCGGCGGTGGTCGTCGGTCCGGAGGGCACCGTGGATCGGCCCACGGGCGTCCCGGTGTTTGCCTGGAAGGGCGAGACGTTGGAGGAGTATTGGGATTGCACCCAGCAGATCCTGAGGTGGCCGAACGGTGAGTTCGCCAACATGATCCTCGACGACGGCGGTGACGCCACCATGCTGGTCCACCTCGGTGTGGAAAGCGAGAAGACCGGGACCGCGCCCGATCCGGCGGCCGCGACCAGTGCGGAACAGGCAGTAGTCTTCGGCGTGCTGGCCAAGTCCCTTCAGGACAGCGGCGACCGGTGGACCACGATTGCCAACGCGATCAAGGGGGTGACGGAGGAGACCACCACCGGAGTTCATCGTCTCTACGAGATGATGAAGGAAGGATCGTTGCTCTTCCCGGCGATCAACGTCAACGACTCGGTCACCAAGTCGAAGTTCGACAACAAGTACGGCTGTCGCCACTCCCTCATAGACGGAATCAACCGGGCCACTGATGTGCTGATTGGTGGCAAAGTCGCGGTCGTGTGTGGATATGGGGATGTCGGCAAGGGCTGCGCGGAATCGTTGCGCGGTCAGGGCGCTCGGGTGGTCGTTACCGAGATCGATCCGATCTGCGCACTCCAGGCGGCGATGGACGGTTATCAGGTAGCCACGCTTGAGGACATGCTCGGGTCGGCCGACATCGTGATCACCGCGACCGGCAACAAAGACGTGGTGACCGCGGAGCAGATGAGCCGGATGAAGCACCAGGTGATCGTCGGAAACATCGGTCACTTCGACAACGAGATCGACATGGTCGGCCTGGAGAGTTGGCCTGGAGTCGTCCGCAAGAACGTCAAGCCTCAGGTCGACGTCTTCACCTTCCCAGCTGGCAACGCCGTGATCATGTTGTCCGAAGGACGTTTGATGAACCTCGGCAACGCCACTGGTCATCCGTCGTTCGTGATGTCCAACTCGTTCACCAATCAGGTGCTCGCCCAGATCGAGCTCTTCACCAAGCCGGCCGACTACCCGATTGGGGTGTATGTGCTGCCCAAACATCTCGATGAAGAGGTCGCCCGGCTGCACCTGGCCTCGCTCGGGGTGCGGCTTACCGAACTCACCGACGACCAGTCGAGCTACCTCGGGGTCGACGTCGCCGGTCCGTACAAGCCCGACAGTTACCGATACTGACCAGCTGAACCGGTAGCCTAGGGACCAACGGTGCCGAATCGGGTCACCGGCTTACTCTCGGCTGACTTGGTAGAACTAGCGGCCATCGTGTGGTGGCTAGTGGCAGGATGAACTTATGACCGTGCCGCCTGAACACTCCGTCGATGGCGCAGCCGACGGCCGGGCACTCCGTGCCGCTGGTCGTGCTTCGGCCGGTCCCGCTTCGGCCAGTCATTCTTCGGCCAGTCATTCTTCTGGGCACTCGCCTACCGGGCACGCGCCGGGTCGAGTTACCGGCCAGCAGGTGGCGAACGCCGTCGGGTCGCATCAGTCATTGACCCAACCGGGCGGCTCGGACGCACCCCGCGGGCGGGTGCTGGTAGTTGACGACGATGCGTCACTCGCCGAGATGTTGGGCATCGTGCTGCGCCAGGAGGGCTTTGATAGTCGGGTGTGCGCGCGAGGTGATCTGGCGCTGGCCGAGTTTCGAGACTATCGGCCCGACGTCCTCTTACTCGACCTGATGTTGCCCGGCAAGGACGGCATAGACGTGTGTCGCGAGGTTCGGGCGGAGTCTGGCGTGCCGATCGTGATGCTCACCGCGAAGGGCGACACCATCGACATTGTGCTTGGCTTGGAGTCCGGAGCCGATGACTATGTGGTCAAGCCGTTCAAGCCCAAGGAGCTGGTGGCTCGGATCCGCGCTCGAGTCCGGCGTCTGGATGGGCCCACCCCGGAGGCCCTCACCATCGGAGATCTCGCCATCGACGTCGCCGGGCACACGGTCGCCCGAGACGAGCAGCGCATCAGCTTGACGCCGCTCGAGTTTGACCTATTGGTGTGCCTGGCGCGCAAGCCCTGGCAGGTGTTTACTCGCGAGGTGCTGTTGGAGCAGGTGTGGGGATATCGCCACGCTGCCGACACCCGGCTGGTGAATGTCCACGTTCAGCGACTGCGCTCCAAAGTCGAACACGACCCGGAGAACCCGAAAGTGGTGCTGACGGTGCGCGGCGTCGGATACAAGGCCGGCAGTTCCTGAGGCGTCGGTGTCCGTCGGCGGAGTAGTGGGAGGCGCGCTGCGTCAGTGGCGCCGGTCGTTGGCCGCCCGGGTGGTGGTCAGCACGGTCCTCCTCGCCGCCGTGGTGGTCAGCATCGTCGGTTGGCTGCTGCTCCAACAAACGCGAGAGGGCCTGCTCCGCAATCGCATCGACGCCGTTGTGGCCGAGGCCGGCAATCAGACCACTGATGCCGAGATGCGGCTGGCCCGGGCGCCAGGAAATGACCTCGACGCCGCACAGCAACGAAGTGACCTGATCTCGCCCATCATCACTCGCGGCGACGCTAGCGGGTTCAGTGTGTTGTTGTCAGGACCGATTGTGGCCCCGGTTGCCGATCAGGGCGACCAGCCCTCCCCGGGCGCGACCGACACGGGCTTGTCGGGGGTGAACATCTACACGCCGGGCCTCCAGTTGGCCAGCGTGCCCGATGCCATGAAGGACCGGTTCAGCGGGCCGGCCGCTACGGCCTGGACCTACACGCGGATTCGCTCGACGGACCCGTCCGGCACCGTCGCCGAGGGCGCGGGAATCGTGGTGGGGTCGCAAGTCAAGTTGCCCGCTGACGGCGCGACGTACACGCTGTACTACTTCTTCCCGCTCGACGAGGAGCGCCGAACGCTGGCGCTGGTCACTCGCGCCCTCATCACGGCGGCCGCTGTCTTGATGGTGCTGGTGGCCGGGATGACCTGGCTGGTTACCCGTCAGGTGGTGACCCCAATCCGGCTCGCGCGACGCGGTGCCGAGCGCTTGGCCGCCGGGATGTTGCAGGAGCGACTCAAGGTTCGTGGCGAAGACGATTTGGCGCGGCTGGCGACATCGTTTAACCAGATGGCGTCCAACCTGCAATCACAGATCCGCCAATTGGAAGAACTAAGTCGCGTGCAGCGTAGGTTTGTCGCCGACGTCTCCCACGAACTCCGGACCCCGCTGACCACGGTTCGGATGGCGAGTGACATGTTGCACGACGCTCGTGGCGACTTTGATCCCGCCACCGGGCGAGCTGCCGAGCTGTTGCAGCAGGAACTCAATCGATTCGAGACTTTGCTTGCGGATCTGCTCGAAATCAGTCGCTTCGATGCTGGTGCCGCGGTGCTTGACCTCGACGATGTCGACTTGGTCGATGTGGCGCACCGAGTCGTCGACATGGTCCGCCCGCTGGCGAGCCAGCGCGGCAGCCAGGTGGTCGTGCAGGCCGTCGGCCGCTGTGTGGCGCAGGCCGACCCTCGGAGAGTAGAGCGGATTGTGCGCAACCTGGTGGCGAACGCGATCGATCACGCGGAGTCCGGCGATGTGGTGGTGCGGGTGGCGGCCAATCGAGAGGCGGCGGCGTTGTCGGTGCGCGACTATGGCGTTGGCCTGGAACCGGGGTCTTCGGCGCTGGTCTTCAACCGGTTTTGGCGGGCGGACCCGGCCCGGGCGCGGACTAGTGGCGGCACCGGCTTGGGTTTGTCGATTGCTCGCGAGGATACCCATCTGCACGGGGGGTGGTTGCAAGCATGGGGGCGACCCGGCGGTGGAGCCAACTTCTTGCTGACGTTGCCCCGCCGGCGAGGCGGCGTGATCACCAGGAGCCCGTTGCCGCTGATCCCGCACGATGTCCAAGATCCCTCCGACCGTTCGGTTGCCGAAGGGTCCGACGATCGACCCAATGGGCAACTCGGCGCCCCGATTGGCATCTGATGGGCCAGAACTTGACGGGCGCGGAGCTGACAGGTCCGAAGGTGCGGGAATACCTCAAGGCTGGTCGGAAAGTGGCGCGCACCAGAGGGGTGCTGGCCGGGCTGGCGACCGTGTTGGCGACCGGCGTGCTTTGCTCGGGGTGCCTGCGAATGCCGGACGCGGGTCCGGTGGTCACCACCAGCCAGGGCGGTCGCGGAGATGTCGAGGTGGGGCCTTACATCGATCCGGCGCCGCCGCGGCCGGGCGAATCACCGTCGGACATTGTCAAGCACTTTCTGGACGCCATGATGGCCTCCTCGTTACAAGTCAATGTCGCCCGAGAGTTCCTGTCCGAGGGCATTCAGGCAAGCTGGAATCCGAAGCGAGCCACGTTGACCTACGACGACGCGGGCCAACCACAGGGCACGAGCTCGGTACTGGTGCCGGTGACCGGCGTCAATCGGTTGGATGCTGGTGGCGCGTGGCTGGGCCCGGCCGGGGCGACCTCGCTGAAGTTTCCGATGATCGTCGAGAAGGGCGAATGGCGTATCGCCGAAGCGCCTGACGCGCTTATCGTTCCGCAACGTTGGTTCGAGCAACGCTTCCAGCAGGCCGCGCTGTACTTCTTCGATCCGACCGCCAAGGTGCTGGTTCCGGAACCGGTGTACTTGCCGCGTGGGGAGCAGTTGGCGTCGTCGCTGGTGCGCGGGTTGTTGACTGGGCCCCGTCCGGGGAACGCGCAGGTTTCCCGAACCTTCCTACCCAGCGAGGCCAAGTTGGAGCTCTCGGTGCCGGTTTCCGAGGACGGGTTGGCGGAGATCGCCCTGCAAGGTGATCCGGGTGACCTCGCGAGGGAGGCGGCGCCGCTGGTGTTGGCCCAGTTCGCCTGGACGCTGCGGCAGGACCCGGACGTGCGATCCTTTCGGCTCACCATCGGCGACGAGCCGGTCGGGCTGCCGGCCGGCGTCACCGAACTCAGTGTGGACTACGGGGCAGACTACGACCCCGCGGTTCTCTCGGCCAACTCGGATCTGTTCGGACTGCGCCGTGGTTTGGTCGTGTCGACCGACCCGGACACGGACGCCGATCTGCAAGGACCGCTCAGCGCCACCAAGTTCGAGATGCGCGACTTCGCAGTGGACTTGTCCGCTAGCCGAGTCGCCGCGGTCAGCGCGGGTGGCCGCGAAGTGGTCGTCGCCGAGCTAACCCAGGCAACCGACCCCCCGCGCCAGGTGATGGCCCAGGGCGAGAACATCCTCAAGCCGGTGTGGGACCTCGGCAATCGCCTGTGGCTGGTCGATCGTCGGCAAACGGGATCCATCGTGTCCGTGGTGGTCGATGAGTCGCGCTCAGAGGTTACTGTGCCGGGCGTCACCGGCGCGGATGTCAAGGCGTTTTTGGTGTCTCGGGACGGCTCTCGTTTCGTGGCTGTGGTGGCGAAGCAGTCGTCGGACCAGGTGCTGGTCGGTCGCGTGGTGCGCGACAACGACGGCACCGTCCAGCGAGTGACCACCCCTCGGGTGATCGTCCAAGCAGCCCCAAACAGCCCGGTGCGGGTCTCCGCAGTGGGCTGGCGCTCGCCCACCTTGCTCGCCATGGCGGTGCGTGCGACCGAGGATCGCGACGAGCTTCGGTTCGTGTCGATCGACGGCGGCCCGAACGGTCCGGAGTCACTCAGCGAAACCCGGCGGATGCTGTCCGAGCGGGTGCGCCGATTAACCGCTTCACCACTGCGTGGCGCGAACCTCTACGTCACCACCAAGTCGGGTGTCCAGGATCCGGTTGGCGCCGACCGGCCATACCCCCTCGACTCAAGCTCCGCCGACTCCGACGCTGCGGACTCAGGCGCTCTCGACCCGGCAATCGAGTTGCTGACGTACACCGGATAGCCTCGCCGATTCAATTGGGAGATGAGTATGCTGACGAGGCCAAGGTGTCTGTATTGTGATGACGCCCATTGCTTCGCAGAGAACGGCGGGCCGTGTCAACGCTCGTCCGATTTGACGGGCGGGATCGTACGACGGTGCGCGTTGGGCGAGCTGACGGGGTTGTACTACGGGTATGGTGCGCGCCATATAGTAAGTGGCATGAGTCTCCCAAGGCCAGCCGGTCTGATCGTTTCGGTCACGGTTTTGTCGGCGACCGTGATCTTTAGCGGCGTAGCAGTTTATGCAGGTGTTCCGAGCCAGTCTAGTGGTTCGCGTGGGAAATGGTTATAGGGTTGCTGGTCTGAAATTATGGGGTCGTGGCGAATCGACCTGCACCGGCTCTGGTGCTGCGTGATGGTGATCGTGCTGAGCTGGAGCGGTTGACGCGTTCTTCCTCGGTGCCGGCTGGTCTGGCGCAGCGGGCGC
>JBOFLH010000237.1:0-6345 GCA_051657765.1 Nocardioides sp.
TGCCCGAGCCAGTGATCTCGACGGTGCATTGCCGTCGCCGGCGGCCGACGTAGCGGAAACGCACTACGTGGTGCTCGACGGTCGGGTTCGGATCGAGTGGTCCGATCCCGGGGGTGTGCATAGCGCCGAGCTGACCGCAGACGGCTCGGTGTGGGTCGCGCCGTTCGTGGCCCATCGATGGCTCGGCTCCGGCGCCGTCTTGCGGTTCGGCTCCGGTGCGCACCTGGGCTACCTGGATTGGTTCGAACTCACCAACACCTTCGCGGCCGGCGACGCGCTCGGTCGCGGCCGCCACGACCGCAGTGGCTGGGGATACCAGGCGGGAGCCCGCTAGTGCGTGTGATATTCACCGACCCTCCGTGGGCGCTTGGATCCGACGGCTTGCCCGATCCCCGGCGCGCCGACCTGGAGTGTGCCGCCCTGGAGCCGGCGATCAGCGTGGAGTTCGGGCACTTCGCCGACGGCCGCTGGAGCTTGTCGGGTCCGCCCCTGTACGACCAGGTCAAGGGCGCCGAGGCGCTGGTGGTCTACCGCTGCGCCGTCGACCCCGCGTTGCTCGACGCGGTTGGTCCCACGCTGCGAGTGGTTGCCCGCAGCGGAGTTGGCGTCGACAACCTCAACGTGGATCTACTACGCCGTCGCGGCGTCCGTGGGTTCAACGTCCCGGACTATTGCGGCGACGAGGTCACCACCCATACCTTGGCGCTTCTGCTGGCCCTCGAACGGCACATCTGCGCCCAGGACCGGCTCATCCGGGCTGGATCGTGGGGTATCCATCGAGCCGGCGTGCCACGGCGTACCAGCGATCGAGCGGTCGGCATCGTCGGTTTCGGCAGGATCGGGCGCGCCTCGGCTCGCAAGCTTCAGGCCGTCTACCGCCAGGTGCTGGCTCACGACCCCTATGTCTGCGCCGACCTGATGGCCAGTCACGGGGTACGACGGGTGCCCGAGCTGCCCGAGCTATTCGCCGAATGCGACGCCGTGGTTTTGCATGCTGCGTTGACGCCGGACACCGAGCACCTGATTAATGTCGATGCGCTCGCCAGCGCTCGTGCCGGATGCCTGCTGGTCAACACCGCTCGCGGGCGCCTGGTCGATCTCCCGGCGGTGCTCGCCGCCTTGGATGACGGACGCCTCGGCGGATTCGCCAGCGACGTATTCGCCCCGGAGGATCCCAATCGCGACGAGGTGGGCCGCCTATTGCTGCAGCGCGACAACGTGGTGGTGAGCTCCCACCGAGCCTTCCTGTCAGCTGAATCCGAGCACAGTCTGCGCACGCGAGTGAGCGCGGGAATCCGCTCGGTGTTGTGCCAGGACGTTCCGCTGGCCGAAGGATTCCTCAGTTGACCAGCTCCGACTCAACGAAAGAGATGCCGATGTGTCGATCCGTCGTACCGCCTATCGATGCTTGCCAACCCGATGTGCCGCCGAGGTGCCTTGGACCCAAGGAGTGACTTGTGGACATAAGACCAAGAACGACGCATTCATCCGAGGAACTAATGAGCGGGTCCATGCCGCCCGGACTACTCGCCAACTCGACGGCGACGGCCGGTGCCACGTTGCGCCAACTGCTCGACAACCCGGAGCTGTGCCAACTCATGGGTGCCCACGACGGCATGAGTGCCCGGATCGCCGCGACGGCCGGGTTCCCCGCGCTGTGGGCGTCCGGCCTGTGTATCTCTACTGCGCTGGGCCTACGCGACTGCGACGAAGCGACCTGGACCGAATTGCTTGCCGTCGTGGCGACCATGGTCGAGACGACCTGTGTGCCGATTCTCGTCGATGGTGACACCGGTTACGGCAACTTCAATACCGCTCGGCGGTTCGCCCAGCATGCCGAACGGATCGGTGCAGCCGGTGTCTGCTTCGAGGACAAGGTGTTCCCCAAGATGAACTCCTTCGTCGGCAACGGCCACGCCCTCGCGCCGATCGCGGAGTATTGCGGCAAGATCCAGGCCTGCAAGGAGGCGCAACACGACGACGGTTTTGTCGTCGTGGCCCGCACGGAGGCAATGATCGCCGGCCTCGGGGTGGAGGAGGCGGTCCGTCGCGCCCATCACTACGTGGACGCGGGTGCCGACGCGGTCTTCGTGCACTCGCGGCAGTCGGCGCCCGGCGAGATCATCGCCTTCATGGACCGATGGGACACCCGGGTCCCGGTCCTTATCGCGCCGACCACGTTCCACCGGGTTCCGGTGCCCGAGTTCCGCCGGCTGGGCATCGGCGCGGTCATCTGGGCGAATCACCCGATGCGGGTCGCTTTCGACGCGATGAGTCGGCTGTGCGATCAAGTGCTGGCCGACGACGGAATACACGGGGTCGAGGGCGCGCTTGCCGGGTTGCACGATGTGTTCTCGCTCTATGAGTACGACCAGCTAGCCGAAGACGAGCGGCGGTACGCCGCACCACACTCGGTGAGTTCTCCATGACCTCGGCAACCGAGGTCGTCCAGCATCTTCGAGAGGTCGGCGTCTCAATAGTCGCTGGCGTCCCCTGCTCGTATCTGACCCCACTGATCAACGGCTGCATCAGTGATCGGGCCACGAACTACCTTCGGGTGACCCAGGAGGGGGAAGCGATCGCGGTCGCCGCCGGCAGTTGGTTGGCCGGCGGCCTGGGCGCCGCAATCATGCAGAACTCGGGCCTCGGCAACGCCGTCAATCCGCTCACCAGCCTGATCCAACCGGCACGCGTGCCGCTGGTGCTGATCGTCACATGGCGTGGCCGCCCTGGTGAGCCCGACGAACCGCAACACCAGCTGATGGGCCGAGTTACCTTGCCGATGCTCGACCTGGCCGAGGTGCGCCACGAGATGTTGCCCGAGCACAGCGGCGACCTTCCTGGGGCATTCGCGCGGGTGCAGACAGCGGTCGGTGAGCGCGCGGCGTACGGCCTCGTGGTCGCCGCCCGGACTGTCGATGATGAGCCACTTGTCGAACCCACGCCTACCCGTCGCAAGCAGGCGGCCACAACGTCCGGCGAGGCGGGTGTGACGCCGCCCGGCCCCGGCCGGCCCACTCGGACCCGGTCGCTGGAGGAGATACTTTCCGTGTTGCCCGCAGACGCCGCCATCGTATCGACGACCGGCTGGACAAGTCGCGAGCTGTTCACGATCGAGGATCACCCAAGGAACTTCTACTTGGTCGGCGCGATGGGCTCTGCGGCCTCGGTGGCACTCGGCGTAGCCCTCGGTACGCCGAGACCAGTCGTTGCGATCGATGGCGACGGTTCGGTGCTCATGCGGCTCGGCTCGTTGGCCACGGTCGGCGCGCAGGCCCCGCGCAACCTGGTGCATATCGTTCTGGACAACGGAGTCCATGACTCCACCGGCGGCCAGCTGACGCTGTCGGCGCACACTGATCTGCCGACGATCGCGGCCGCCTGCGGATACGCGAGCGCCACTCGGTGTGCGAGTGCGCCGGACCTCGGTGCCGCGCTGTCGGCATGCCTGCGTATCCCCGGACCCCACCTGCTGTGGCTCGCGACCCGTCCGGGCGCGCCGGCGCACCTGGGCCGACCCACGATCACTCCCGCCGACGTTGCCCAGCGATTCCGGGAGTTCCTCGCCCGGCCGCCGGCACCGCTGGCCGAGTCCGCGGCCGGCCCGGGTGCGAGTTCGGCGCTCGAGACAGCTCGATCAGCCAAGGCGCACCCAGGCCCGGCCAGCACCATCGGGGGCCCGGAGCCACGGCAGGCCGGTAGCTACCCGGTCGCCGTCGTCCATGGACGCTTCCAGCCGCTCCACCGTGGACACCTGGAGTATCTGCTCGCGGCCGCCCATCGGTGCGACAAGCTCATTGTCGGTATCACCAACCCAGACCCGTGGACGGTACGCCCGGAACCAACCGATCCGGCACGTGGCGTGCCCAACGCGAACCCGTTCACCTATCACGACCGCTACGTCATGGTCACCGAAGCACTTGCCGCTGCCGGCGTCGCCCGGGAGCGGGTTCGGGTTGTGCCGTTTCCGCACAGCTTCCCGGAGCGACTGGCCCATTATGCGCCAGCTGACGCCGTCCATCTGTTGACGATCTACGACGACTGGGGGAAAGAGAAGTTGAGGCGATTCGAGGCGCTCGGCATGCACACCGAGGTGATGTGGGAACGCACCGACAAGCCGATCAGCGGGACCCGGGTGCGAGCGGCGCTCCAGGCGGGTGAGGCCTGGGCGCACCTGGTGCCGGAAGCGGTCGCCGAGGCCATCCGCACGGTGGTGGCTCGGTGACCGGCCGCGCTCTTCGCCGGGTCATCGTCCTGGTGCTGTGCGGAGGTGCCGACCGTCCGCACCCGGATCTGGGCGGGTTGACACCGTTGGAGGCCGCGCCGACCCCACACCTGGACCACCTGGCCAGCCGTGGCACCAGCGGCTTGGTCGACGTCATCGGATCTGGCATTCCGCCCGAGTCCGATTCCGGTGCGATGGCGCTGTTGGGGTACGACCCGATGGCTCACTACCTGGGCCGGGGTCCGCTGGAAGGCTTGGGTATGGGCTTTCTCACGCCAGGTGACTGTGCTGTCGCGTTTCGGGTGAACTTCGCGAGCTGGAACCGAGCCAATGGTCAACTCGATCGAAGGACCTCGCGAGACCTGACGGACACCGAGCTTGCCCAGCTGGTCGCGGAGGTTCGTGCCGAAGTCCGGCTCGACGATCTCGGCGGCACCACCTTTCAACTGGCCGGGTTCGGCCGTCACCGTGGCATTCTGGCGCTGCGACGACCGGGGGCGGCGCTCGACGGACGGGTGAGCAACACCGACCCGGGCTTCGCCTCCCGCGGCCCGTTCGGGGTGCCTGTGGATGACCCGGCACCTACCCCGTTGCCGTGCCGGCCGCTGACGTCCAGCCCGGGCGCTCAGGCGGCTGCCATCGCGGTGAATGCCTTTGTGGAACGCAGTTCGACGGTGCTCGACGCGTCAGCCGTCAATAGCGTCCGTCGGCGAGCAGGGCGCAAGCCAGCGAACCTGATCCTGGTGCGGGATGGGGGAAGCAACGTCCCCGAGCTGGCGTCATTCCAGGAGCGAACCGGCGGCAGTCTGTCGATGTATGGCCAGGTCCCGGCCGAGCGCGGGATCGCTGGTCTGATCGGCGCGCGATTCACCCACTCCGCACCTGCCCCGGGCCACCACCTGACGAGCTACTATCGCGACCTGGCGGCGAGTGTCACCGCTGACTCCGCCGACGTGCGGTTCGTGCACATCAAGGGCCCCGACGAACCGGGCCACGACGGTCGACCTATCGACAAGATCGAGGCCATTCGGGTGCTCGATGAGGCCCTCCTAGGCGCGCTGACCGACGCCCTGACTCCCGCTGACACCCTGGTGGTCACCTGCGATCACGCAACACCGTGGAGCGTTGGCCTGCATACCGCGGACCCGGTGCCGCTGGTGGTCGCCGGTCCGGGGCTGCCGGTCGACGACGTGACTCGATTCGGCGAGCGCGCCGCCGCCGCTGGTGGCCTCGCGGTGACCCGGGCCAGCGAGTTCCTGGACTGGCTCGCTGCGCGACGGACGACCGAGTTCGCGGGAAGCGGGCGACATGAGGATCGTTGATCTCACGTTGCGTGGTGTACTCGACTCGCGAGCCAAGGTGACAGTCGAGTGTGACCTGGTTGTCGAGGACGGCGCCCGCACCGTGATCACCAGCGGATCGGCACCGCGGGCGATTGCGCCGGGGCGGCGTGAGCGCCGGCGCAGCGAGAAGGCGCATGGTCTCGGGCGGTTGCCGGGTGGGGTGGTCGCCGAGTCGTTGCGCGGCATCCGCGTGGGCGGGTATGCGGAGGTCGACGATCGGCTACACCGATTGCTGGACGACGGTCTCGGCTCCGACATCAGTCTCGCCATCTCGTTGGCGGCGTCGCGGGCCGAAGCCGAATTCGCCGGCGCACCGCTGTTCGAGATCTGGAATGCCACCGTCGGCGAGTCTCCTAGATTGCCCCGGTTGATGGTCAATCTGGTGTCCGCCGGGATCCACCAGGCCCCGGCGAAGCCGAGCAGCTTTCAACAGGTGATGGCACTGCCGTGCACCGGAGATCTGATCAGCGACCTCGACGCGGCGCTTGAGGTGTACGGCGCCGCGCTCGCGCGGGCGAGCACAGCGCACCGCGAGCCGCGCATCTCGGCGTCGAGCGGTCTGCTACTCGATCTGGAACCGGCGGCCGCCCTGGAGTTCGTGGCCCAGGCCATCGACGATGCCGGGGTGACCGGCCGGTGCGGGCTGGGTGTCGATGTCGCTGGCGAGCATGTGGTCGACGGGTCGGGTTATCGATGGGGTACCCGCCTCCTTTCGATTGACGACTTCGCCGACGAGCTCCTCGCCCTGTGCACGGACTACCGCCTGGAGTACCTGGA
>JBOFLH010000238.1:0-4826 GCA_051657765.1 Nocardioides sp.
CGAGCGGCGGCGTACTCCAATAGCGAATCGTCCGCCTCGAGCGCGGTCGCCAGGAACGCGTCGGCCGGCACGAACAACACCACGAACTCGGGGGTATGGTCGAGCGCCCGCCAATAGCGTTTGCGCGACAGACCGTCGATATGGCGCCGCAGCTGGCCGGCGTGTCGCCGGAGGTGATGAGCGCGTTCGTCGTCGTGGTCGGAAGTCGTCATGTCCAGAAATGCCTCAAGCGGAACCTTGGCGTCAACCGCGAGATGCTTGCCGCCGGCGAGGTGGATAACCAGATCAGGCCGCCCGGAGGCCTCGGCGTCGACGCCGGCCAGGTGCATTTGTTCGGTGAAGTCGCATCGCTCGACCATGCCGGCGAGTTCCACTGTGCGTCGCAGGTGCATCTCGCCCCACCGTCCCCGCACCTGTGGCTTGCGTAACGCGGTGGCGAGCGCTTGAGTCTCGCGACGCAACGATTCGGTGGTCATCCGCATGTCGACCACCTGCTGGTTCAACTGACCCTGCCAACTCGACCGGGAATGCTCCAGGTCGCGGAGGTGGTCATGCAATCGGGCCAGTCCCTCGCGGAGCCCGCCATCCTGGTTGTCACCAGGCGACCTGCCGTGGGCGCGTGGTATGCCGAACCTCCAGCCCAGGAGCAGTCCAAGCACAGTTCCGAGGGCTAGTCCGAGCAACAGCATCGCCACGGGTGTGGTGTCCATGTCTTCATCGTGCGCCAGGCCGCCGACACACCTAGGTGGCCCGATGGGAACCCACCTGCTGCGCGGCTTCCCGGCCCTGGCATAACGACGGTGGCCCTGAGCCGGGGACATCCTCGCGAGGTGTCCGAGAACCGTCCGCGGCCGAAGATATGGTGACGACGTGATTGTGTCGGAACTTCTCGATCTCGCTGAGCGCCACCGCGTTGCGGCGCTGGCGAGGATAAGTCGCTCGGCTCAGCTCGCACTTGGTCAATTCTTCACACCAGCGGCGGTCGCCATGCTCATCGCCTCGCTGCCGCGTTTGCCCGAGGCCGGTGAGCTTCGAGTGCTCGACCCCGGTGCAGGCTCGGGGATGCTCACCGCGGCGCTCACGGCGCGTGTGCTTGTTGAGTGTCCGGGTCTGTCGTTGGACGTCATCGCGGTCGAGACCGACGAGACTGTGCTGCCTGACCTCCGGGCCACGCTCGATGCGTGCGTGCGGGTAGGCGATGGCAGGGTGACCGCAGGGATCGTTGAGGCTGACTTCATCGTAGGTGCGACCGGACTCGACGCCGACCCTCGGCTTGCGGCGGAGAGCTTCGACCTTGTGATCGAGAACCCTCCTTACGGCAAACTCGGCACCACGAATCTGCACCGGCAAGTGATGAGACGTGCCGGTGTGGATGCTCCGAACCTCTATGCGGCGTTCCTTGCCCTCTCGACAGTGGCTCTCCGACCTGGCGGGCAGTTGGTAGCGATCACGCCTCGCTCATTCTTCAACGGCCCGTACTTCGGCGCGTTTCGGCGCCACTTCCTCAATCAGGTCGGGCTCGACCGGGTCCATGTGTTCGAGTCACGCTCCGCTGTGTTCGCCGATATGGGGGTGCTGCAAGAGAACGTGATCTTCTCCGGCACCCGCGATGGCGATCAGCGCTCGGTGACTCTCTCAATCAGCACCGACCAGGACGACGAAGTGACAATCCGCGAGGTACCGTTCGCCGAAGTGGTCCATCCGAACGATCCAGACCGCTTCATTCGACTCACCACGGACGAGGAAGGTAGGGCGGCCGCTGAAGTGATGACGAGCCTGCCGTGCACTTTGGCAGACCTGGGGGTCGAAGTCTCGACGGGCCGGGTCGTGGACTTTCGATCCCGGTCGGCGCTTCACAACGAGGATCCCGGTCAAGCGTTCCCGTTGATCTACCCGGGCAACCTTCGAGGTGGGGGATTCGACTGGCCGCGCGCTATCCGCAAGGCACAGTTCTTCGCTCCTTCCGAACCCAAGGATCGCGGCCTGCTGGTGCCCGAAGGGTGGTATGCCGTCGTCAAGCGATTCTCGGCGAAAGAGGAGCGCCGCCGGATCGTCGCGTCGGTGTGGTCGCCGGTCGAGCACCCCGGCCCGGTTGCATTCGAAAACCATCTGAACGTCTTCCACGCCAAGGGTGCGGGGCTCGATGAGTCGCTCGCACGCGGGCTCGCACTGTGGCTCAACTCATCGATCGTGGACCGCTTCTTCCGCACCTTCTCGGGGCACACCCAGGTCAACGCAACGGATCTTCGCGCGCTTCGCTTCCCGAGTGCCGAGGACCTCCGGCGCCTTGGTGAGCGCAAGGCGCCGACGCAGCAGTGGGAGATCGACGCCATGGTGTCGGTGGTGGCCGCATGAATGACGATGCATCCGAGCAGGTACAAGACGCGCGGGCCATCCTTGACACGCTCGGGATGGACGCGGAGCGGAGCAATGAGCGAAGCGCGCTCGTGTTTCTCGCGCTCCTCGCGCTGAGCCCTGTTGACCCGTGGGCGGACGCGGCCAATCCCATGCTCGGCACGCGGGCGGTCATGGACTTCATCCGCGACGAATACGGGAAGGAGTACGCGCCGAATACTCGTGAGACGGTGCGCCGCTTCACCCTGCATCAGTTCGCCGACGCGCACCTTATCGTGCAGAATCCGGATCAGCCTGAACGGCCGGTGAACTCGCCGAAGTGGAACTACCAAGTCACGACGGCGGCTCTGGGCGTGATCCGGACCTACGGCAGGTCGGCGTGGGATGCTGAGGTGGCGTCGTACCTCGTAGCAGTGCCTGGCTTGAAGGCGAAGTACGACGCCGTCCGCGACCTCGATCGCATCCCGCTGACCCTGCCGAGCGGGTTGGAGTTCACGGTGTCGCCCGGAGGCCAGAATGTGCTGATGAAGTCGATGCTGGCGGACTTCTGCCCCCGCTTTACCCCAGGTGGCGCGATCCTCTACATCGGGGATGCCAGCGATAAGTGGGCGTTCTTCGAGAAGGACTATCTTGCGAGCCTCGGCGTCGCCGTGCATGAACACGGGAAGATGCCTGACCTCGTGGTCTACATGCCGGATCGGAACTGGCTAGTTCTCATGGAGGCCGTGAGTTCGCACGGGCCGGTGGACGCCAAGCGACACGGTGAGTTGGCCGCGCTTTTCGGCGGCTCAATAGCCGGACTTGTCTATGTCTCTTGCTTCCCGGATCGTGCCGAGTTTCGAAAGTACGTCACCGCAATCGCGTGGGAGACCGAAGTATGGTGCGCGGATCACCCCACTCACATGATCCACTACAACGGCGAGCGGTTCCTCGGCCCTCACGAGTAGCGAACCTGTCCGGGACCGGATCAGTCGGCGAGGTCGACGATCACCGGGGCGTGGTCGGAGGCGCCGGCCCCGAGTCCGTCGCTGCCGGCCCGCTCGGCACGGTCGACGAACGCGTGGGTGACTCGGGCGGCGAGCGCCGGCGAACCGAGCACGAAGTCGATCCGCATGCCTCGGTTGCGTTCGAAGCGTTGCCGGTAATAGTCCCAGTAGGTGAACGAACCGGGCCCGGGAGTGTGTGGTCGCGCCACGTCGACATACCCGTCAGCCAGGAACGCCGCGAAGGCTGCCCGTTCGAGCGGTGTGATATGGGTGTCGCCGGCATAGGCCCCCGGGTCGTAGACGTCCTCGTCGGTAGGCGCGATGTTCCAGTCGCCGACCAACGCGGTTTCCGAGCCGAGCCACCGCTCCGCGCCGGTTCGAAGCGCGGCCAGCCAGGCCAGTTTGTAGTGATAGTGCGGGTCGTCGACCTTGCGACCATTCGGCACGTAGAGCGACCAGATCCGGATACCGGCGCAGACCGCGCCGATGGCTCGCGCTTCGGGGACCGGTGGCGCACCCCAGGCGGGCATATCAGGAAAGCCGACCTGGACGTCGTCGATCCCGACCCGGCTGAGAATCGCCACGCCGTTCCACTGATCGACGCCGGCGGCCGCCACCTCATACCCCAGCGACTGCACGCCCATCAGGGGCAGCTGGTCCTGACGTGCTTTGGTCTCCTGGAGAGCGAGTACGTCGATCTCGTGGCGCTCGAGCAGCCTTTCGACCCGGTCGATCCGCGCTCGCAGGGAATTGACGTTCCAGGTCGCGATCCGCACCAGGCCAGCCTAGACCGCGCGCTGGCCGACGGGACGTGGGGCCAGGAACGGGCCAAGCAGACCCGGCGTCGTCTGGTGCGCCAACGCGACTGCCTGCCGGCGCGGAATATCCCTGATCTGGACCGACTCGGCGCCGGCGGCGGTGGTGGCGACGAGGGTAGCCAGGCCGACCCGGCGCTGGAACAACGTTTGCTTGATGATCCAACCGATCACCCCCTCGGCCTCCAACGCGATACGACGCCGTTTCAGGCTGCCGTCTCCGGAAACGAGGTGGTCGCCGATCAGCGCATGGCCCAGATTCCGGTAGGCGGATTCGCCGACGAGCGCGCCACCGACCACCCACAGCACAGTGGCTGCCCCGAACCCGGCCCAGGTCAGCGCCGAGGCGAGGTAGGTGGCTGGAACCGCGATGAGGAGCCACAAAACCGTCCACGCCTGTGCTCGGCCGTGGCACCTGCGACGGGCGATCGGTCCATGCCTGGTCAGTGCAGCCGACAGCGGTTCGGCGCCGCCCGGTTCGAGGCCGCCCGGTTCACGCAGGTCCAGGATGGCTTCGCCGACCCGCGTAGCGACGTTCCGGGGAGCGGGCGGGAGAACCTTGGTTGCGCCACCGGCGCCCACCCCGGTGGCGAGCGCGCTCAACTCGGCACCGCCGACCAGGCGCAACAGCGCGGGTTCGGTAAGTTCGAGGGGGCGGATCCGTCGTTCC
>JBOFLH010000239.1:0-9192 GCA_051657765.1 Nocardioides sp.
AGAACACCTCTTCGTGAGTCCGCGAAAAAGGTCAGAGAGCGATGTCGATCGGGGACCACCTCACTCGTAGAGGGGTGACGACCGGAGGACGACAAGTCATCCGGCGTCTCGGACAAGGAGTAGGACAATGACTCAGCTCACCACCACGCCGACGGTCGACTGCAGCCCGGCGGCCCGGGTAACCAAGTCCCTGCTCGGCTACGGCGTGATCGCCGGGCCGGCGTACGTCGTCGTCTCTGTGGTGCAGGCGTTGACCCGGGACGGGTTCGATCTCACGCGCCACCAGTGGAGTCTGCTCTCCAATGGCAGCCTCGGTTGGATTCAGACCGGGAACTTCACGCTCACCGGACTGATGCTGATCGCGATGGCGGTCGGTGTGCGGCGGGCCCTGGCGTCGGGGCGAGGGCACATCTGGGCGCCCCGCCTGATCGCCGCCTTTGGCGTGAGCATGATCGCCGCGGCGGTGTTCGAGGCCGACCCGGCCCTCGGGTTCCCGGTCGGCACTCCGGAGGGAGCAGCGACTATCTCGGTCAGCGGCATGCTCCACTTCACCACGGCCGGAGTCGGCTTCACCTGCATCGCCATCGCCTGCTTCGTGATCGGCCGCCGGTACGCCGCCGACGGTCGGCGGGACATGGGGCGCTACTCGCGCGCTACCGGCTTAGTGTTCCTGGGCGGGTTCGCGTGCGTGGCATCGGGTGGCGGCAGCACCGTGGCCAACCTGATCTTCACCGCAGCCGTGATCGCGGTCTTCGTCTGGACCACGGTCATCTCCCGAGATCTTTCGCGACACACTGCTCCGGCACCTGCCGCCGCAGCCCACTGACTCAACCCGCATCGCCACCAACACCACACCCACAGGAGGAAAGACAATGCGCTACATCGTTCTGCTCAAGGGCACCCAGCTCAGTGAACCACCCGCCGAGCTCATGGGAGCGATCATGCAGCTTGGCGGCGAGGCCACCCAGGCCGGCGCGATGATTGACAACGCGGGCCTCGCGCCCAGCGCGGCCGGCGCCAGAGTGCAGCTCAGCGGAGGACACCTCAGCGTGGTCGACGGCCCCTTCGCCGAGGCCAAGGAGCTTGTCAGTTACGCGCTCTACGAGGTGCGCACGAAGGAGGAGGCCGTCGAGTGGACCACCCGCTTCATGCAGCTCCACGCCGACCACGCACCAGGTTGGGAGGGCGAGGCCGACGTGCTCAGGGTCTTCGGCCCCGAGGACTTCGCACCCCCCGCCTGACCGACTGGACAGCATGAGCCCCAACGGCGCCACCCGGGAAGGATCGTTCCCTTCCCCGGTGGCGCCTTTGTGTGGTCAGGCCCTGTACGTGTCCGCGCGGCGGGCGAACAGCAGTCGCTCCTGCTCGTTGTGGGTCGTCGCCGCGGCCCGCTCGAAGGCGGCCCGCGCCTCATCGGCACGGCCCAACCTCCCGAGCAGCTCGCCCTGGACGGCGTACAGGTGCGGGTACCGCGAGAGGGCATCCGAGGCGACGATCCGCTCGACGATCTCGAGACCGGCAGCCGGCCCCGTCGACATCCCAACGGCCACGGCGCGGTTGAGTTCGACGACCGGCGAGGGCCACAGCCCGAGGAGCACCTCGTACAGGGCCACGATCCGCGTCCAGTCGGTCTCGTCGGCCGTGAGGGCTCGCGCATGACACGCGGCGATACCAGCCTGGATCGTGTACGGCCCCATAGGGGTGGGGAGACTCTCGGCGCGGACCAGCGAGTCGAGCCCACGGCGGATCAACAGCCGATCCCAGCGAAGCCGGTCCTGGTCGCCCAGCAGAATCGGAGTCCCGTCCGCCTCGGTCCGAGCGCCCTGGCGCGACGCCTGGAGTTCCATCAGCGCCAGCAGCCCGTGCACCTCGGGCTCGTGCGGGACCAGGCCGGCGAGGATACGGCCCAGCCGCAGCGCCTCATCGCACAGCGCCGGCCTTAACCACTCCGGGCCGGCGGTCGCCGCGTAGCCCTCGTTGAACAACAGATAGACCACCTCCAAGACCGCCGCCAGCCGCTCGGCCATCTCCTCGGGCGTAGGCAGCTCAAACACCACCCCTGCCTCGGTCAGGGTGCGTTTGGCCCGCACGATCCGCTGGGCCGCAGTCGCGGGCGACACAAGGAACGCGCGAGCGATCTCCTCGGTAGTCAATCCACCCAGACAACGCAGGGTGAGCGCGACACGGGACTCCAAGGTCAGCACCGGGTGGCAGGCGGTGAAGACCAGCCGGAGCAGGTCGTCGCCGACATGATCGTCCAGCTCGTCGTCGAGGTCGGCCCCGGCGGTTCCTTCGCGTACGACGGCGTCTCGCCCGATGGCCTCGAGCTTGCGCAGCCCCAACGACTGCCGACGGAACGAGTCAATCGCTCGGTTCTTGGCGGTGGTCATCAGCCAGCCGGCGGGATTGGGGGGAACCCCACCAGCCGGCCAGCGTTCGAGAGCGAGCACCAGCGCGTCCTGCGCCAACTCCTCAGCAGTCCCGAGGTCCCCGGTTACCCGCGTGAGCCCGGCGATCAGTCGTGCCGACTCGATTCGCCACACGGCCTCTACCGCGCGGCGGGCGTCATCGGTGGGCGTCACGGCGCTCATGACTCGATCCAACCACGGCGCAGCCCCAATGTCGCCGGGCGCAAGCTCGCCTCGGCTGGATCGGCTCATCGAACCCACTGGACCATGACGCGGGGGCAACCGGGACGCAGGGTCAACCGCCGAACGTTGATCTCATGATGGCTGCGATCACCCCGTACACGGTCCACGCCGAGGTCATGGCTCGTCGCTTGTCTCGGAGGACCGGTACGCACCCGGTTCACGGTCACGCCGGACGTCCTCGTCGCCCTAGAGTCCCTGCCCGGCGTAGTGGAAGTCCTACACGACGGGACCCGGGCCAGCGCCGTCGGCGATGCGGCATCGGTGGTGGCGCTGGCCGGAGAGTTGTCGCGTCGAGGTCTCGCACCCGAGGACTTCACAGTGAGCCGCCGGCGGCTCGAATACGTGTTCACAACGTTGACGGCCCGGCATGCCGCCGGGGGCGCGGCGGTGGCGTCATGAATGCCGTCGGACCGGTGGGCGCGGTGGCGGCCATCGCTGGCACCGAACTGCGGCTGATGACTCGGGAGTGGCCCTCAATGATCTTCGCTTTCGCCTTCCCAGTGCTGCTGATGCTGATCCTCGGAGGCGTCTTCGGGACCCAACCGTCCGCAGAATACGGCGGGGCTACCCCCGACGACTACTACATCGCCGACTACGTAGTCGTCCCGCTCGGGGCCCTCGCCCTCGCCGGGTTGCCGACAATGCTGGCCGGCTACCGCGAACGCGGAATCCTGCGCCGATTCGCGAACGCTGGCATCGGCATCCGCCACGTGCTCGGAGCACAGGTACTGGTGACGATCGCGCTTGCGCTGCTGGGTGCGATCGCCGTCCTCGCCGTCGCCGCACCGGTCTACGGCATCCCCTCGATCGAGTCCCCCGGCCGGGTCGCTATTGGCTACGCCCTCGGAACGGCAGTGATGATCGGATTGGGAGCGCTGCTCGGGCTGCTCGCCCGACCGCACGGTCGGCCCAGTGGTCGCGGCCGTCTTTGCGAGCGGTCAGTCGTCGCCGGCGGTGACGAGGCCGGTCTCGTACGCTACGACTACGAGTTGGGCGCGATCGCGCGCACCCAGCTTGCCGATGGCGTTGCTGACGTGGGTGCGTGCTGTTGCTGGGCTGAGGAACAGCTCGGCGCCGATCTCGCTGTTGTTGAGGCCGCGCCCGACCAGGGCGAGAACCTCTCGCTCTCGCTGGGTGAGTACGGCGAGCCGTTCTTCGGCAGCGGCGTGCGCCTTACGTGAAGCAGTCACCTGGCCGATGAGCCGCCTCGTGATTCGGGGCGCCAGGAGTGCCTCGCCGGCGGCGATTACTCGGATGGCGTGAAGCAGCTCAGCCGGCCCGGCGTCCTTGAGCAGGAAGCCGCTGGCCCCGGCCTCGAGTGCCTCGTAGACATAGGCGTCGGTCTCGTAGGTGGTCAGGATCAAGATCCGCGAGCCCTCGAGCCCGACAGTCCCGGCGATCTCGGCTGTCGCACGGATTCCGTCGACACCTGGCATGCGGATGTCCATAACGATGACGTCGGGTCGGGTCGCGCGAACCTGAGTTACCGCATCCGCGCCGTTGGTAGCTTCGCCGACGACCTCGATGCCGTCCTCGAGCTCGAGCAGGAGCTTGAATCCTGAGCGGACCAGCTCCTCGTCGTCGACCAGCAGCACCGTGATGGGTGTCTGGTGGGGTGTCGTGGTCATTCCGGCGCCTCCGCGTGCAAGGTGAGGGGGATACGGGCGTGCACCTCGAAGCCGTGGTCGACCCGGTGACCTGCTGCGAGTTGACCGCCGAGGAGTTCGCAGCGTTCGCGCATGCCGCGGATCCCATGGCCCGACTGCGGAGGAGTGGCGCCTGCCGGCGAGGCGCCAGCGCTTGGGCCGTCGTCGGTCACTGACACGCACAGCATGCCGGCCTCGGTCCGCACGCCGACGCTCACCCGAGTCGGTCCGACGTGGCGAAGGACGTTGGTGAGGGACTCCTGGACGATCCGGTAGGCCGCTGTGCCGACGGCACTCGGCAGTGCCGTCATGGCGGGGATGCTGTCGTGCCAGCCGATCTGCAGACCCGCCTCGCGGGCGCTCTCGAGGAGCGCTTCGACCTCCGGCAGACCGGGGGTGGGTGTCCGCGTGTCGTCCTCGTTTCGCAGCATGCCGAGGATGGAGCGCATCTCCTTCAGTGCCCGGGAGCTGGTCTGCTCGATGGTGACGAGGCTTTCGCGGGCGAGGTCGGGTCGCTTGTCGAGGACATGTGCGGTGACTCCGGCCTGGACGTTGACGATGGCGATCGCGTGGGCGACGGTGTCGTGGACCTCGCGGGCGATGCGAACCCGTTCGGTCGCCACCCTTGCGCGCGCCTCGTCCTCGCGGCTCCGTTCTGCGAGATCGGCCCGCGCCATTGCTTCGTCAAGAATCACGCTTCGCGCCCGACTCGACTCGCCCAGCGCCGCGGACATGACCGCTGCACCGATCCGGAACCACACCCACCCGATCGCCTGAGGAGGCTCGATGTCCATCGCAGCGACTAGCCAGAGGACCGCGAGGGCCGAGATCGCGATGGCTGCGATCCGCAGCACACGGTGCCCGTCGCCGTACGCCGTCAACGTATACAGGGCGACGAACAGCGCAAGCCAGCCAGGGCCGTCGGAGAAGTCGAGCAGGTAGTAGGCGCCGCTAGACAGCGCGGCGACCCCCAGTACAGCCCCCGGCCTACGGCGCCGCACGACCAGCGCAAGGCCCGGGATGACGAGCAAGATCACGCCAAGGCCAGCGAGGTCGATGATCGACCGCTCGTGGACCCCGGGCCCGCGGATGAGCACGCCCAGCACCTGGACGGTAGTGACGACCAGTGCGAGCAGGAAGTCCGCTCGCTTGGTCTGGCCGCCGCGCTCCGACATGACGCGATCCTAGATCCGCCAGGTTAGGCGGTTGGACTCGTCGTCTTCGTCTTCTTGATCAAGGAGAGGTACGCGAGTCCGCCGAGAATCATGCCCGTGGCGCCGAGAATGACCGCGAGGGCGGCACCGACCACGCCGCTGCCGCTACCTGGCCCACCGTCCGCGGTGAGAAGGATCCACGTTCCGATGCCCACGCTGACGACGCTCACAGCACCGGTTGGGACAGAGAGTCGGGCTGCTCGGAGGGCTCGGGCGCCAAGGACAACCCCTAGCACTCCGAATGGGACGGCAACAAGAGTGAGCGTGCGACCGGTGGTCAATTCGTACGCCGCCGCTGTGACAAGGACTGTCGTGTACATGAGAACGATCATGCGCCGGTCCGAGCTCGCCCGGATCGGTCGAGAAGCGCGTCTCGCTACGTCACTAGACGTAGCTCGCAGACGTCCGCGCACGTTGTTCCGTCAACCGTTGAGCTCGGATCAGGGGCCGATCTGACGGAGCCGGCGTTTCGAGGCGATCTTGCGTGCCAACCGCAGCGAGTTGCCGACGACGCACTTCCGGATCCACGGGACCGACGCTTCGGGAGTGGCTGCAGATCACCCACGTGCTTGCGAGCCTCGATCGCAGGCACGGGAGCTTCCGCGGCCCAGCCAGTTTCAGAGGCCCTACGGCAAGCGAAGAACGCCGCCGACGGCAAGGACATACGCCTAGTGCTGTGTCTTTGATTTGAGTTGTGTCAGGGTGTTTCGGCCTCGTTGGACTTTCTTGAGGATCTGGTCTGCGGCGGCGTGCCAGACGAAGGGTTTTGGGTTGTTGTTGCGGTGGGCGGTCCAGGTGGTGATGGCCTCGATCAGGTCGGGGACGCTGGTGAAGGTCCCACGACGTAGCCTGCGGTCGGTTAGTTCTTTGAACCAGCGCTCGATGAGGTTGAGCCATGAACTTGAGGTGGGGGTGAAGTGTAGGTGCCACCGGGCGCGTCGTGGATGGGCCAGCCAGTCGGCCACCTCGGGTGCCTTGTGCGCGGACAGGTTGTCCAGCACGACGTGGATGTCGAGCGGGCGGGGGACTTGTTTGTCGATCAGTTTGAAGAACGCCAGCACGTCGGCGGCGGTATGTCGTTTGCGGCATTGGGTCAACACTTCGCCGGTGGTGATGTTCAACGCAGCGAATAGGTCGGTGGTCCCGTTGCGTTTGTAGTCGTGGGTCATCGTGGCGGCGCGGCCTCGGACCATCGGCAGGCTGGGTTGGGTACGGTCCAGCGCTTGGCACTGGGTCTTCTCGTCGAAGGAGAACACCACTGCCTTGGCCGGCGGGTCCAGGTAGAGACCGACAACGTCGAGGAGTTTCTCCTCGAACAATGGGTCGTTGCTGATCTTGAAAGTCTCCACCTTCCATGGCTTGAGTTCGTGGTCTTTCCAGATCCCGGCGACCGCACCGTGACTGATACCCACCCGTGCCGCCATCGTGCGGGTCGACCAGTGCGTCGACCCATCGGCTGGCTTCTCGGTCAACGTCAACCGGACCACCTCAGCAACCATGCCCTCAGCCAGCCACGGCTTCCGGCCACGACCATCAGCGACCACCCCGACCCCGGCCACACCGCGCTGCGCGAACGCTTTGCGCCACGCCCGCACCGTGTTCGCACTGACCCCCTGCCGACGTCCGATCTCCTCATTGGCCAACCCTGCCGCCGCATCCAGCAGGCCACCAGCTTGACGCACCGCCCGATGCGACAACGACGGCGAGGACACAATCGCCTCCAACTCCATCCGCTGTACATCGGTCAACAACAATCGGCCTGCCGCACGAGTCCCAACCATGAACCAACACTAGTCCACAACCCATTTCATAGACACAGCACTAGGTGGCGGCGTATCGACCGTCCTGGCCTTCCTCGACGCCGACCTCATCAACACCATGCACATCGCCGTCGCCCCAGTCGAACTCGGCCTAGGAGGCCGGCTCTGGCACTCGCCCGACGAACTGCTCGACCGCTTCCACCTCGAAGTGGTCCCCAGCACCAGCTGCGTCACCCACCACCTCTTCTGGCGCCACTGACACTTTCGAGACGCCACCGGACAACCCCGCCCGCTACGACCAAAGATCACCCACGAGGCCAGCAGGGCCCAGTCCCTGATCTGGGCCCAACCACGGTCGCAGAACACCGTCGATCCCTTGACTGCCGTCGCCATCGCGCCTGCCAAACCCCCTTTGCGGCGACACCACCGACCGAACCCAAGGCGAAACCTGTCCCGCAGGAGATGGCCATGCGGACACCGACCGAACCCATAGCGCCGGGATCCGTCGCGGGCGGTGGCTGTTCGCCGACAACCCGGCAAACCCCACCCAAGTCACGGGCTCCCACGTACGGTTTCACGTCGCCTGAGCGGTGGTCTTCGACGTATCGGTTGTCCTCTCGATGTGACTCCATCCCGTCCAGCCTCGCTCGGCCATGAGCTGTTGGAGGCGGTCGATCATGGGGTGCGCGTCGGATGCGAATGCGTCGATGAGGGCGATGAACGCGCCATCGTCGTCACTGATCTCCATCTGTTGGTCCAGCTCTCCGCGCGCGGCGGCGTCTTCGAGCATCTCGATCATCAGATCGGCCACGACCCCGAGTCGGTCCTCGTCCATGCCGACGTCGAGCATCTCGCCAATCAGCTGGTACAGCCGGACCGTCCGCGGATCGTCCAGCTGGCCCATCTTGTCGGCCATGAGCTCGGGGATCTGGTCGGGCCAGCGAGCCGCCATCAGGATCCAGCCGTCACGTTCCCCCTCGATGATCGCCTCCGCGATCTCGTGGGCGCGGAGCTTGTCGAGATAGGGCACCACCTCGGGGGGCACCGCGAGTGAGTCGCCGGCAGCCAGTCGGGCGATCCGTCGGCGGTGCTGCTGCAGCTCGCGAATCCGGCCGCGGAGCTCGGCATCGATCTCGGCGACTGCCTGGCCGAGCTCGGCAGGGGTGGCGTCGAGGAGCTCTTGCACCCGGCCCAGCGGTACACCGGCCTCGGCCAGGGCGCGGATCTGGACCAGGCGTACGACGTCACGGGCGTCGTAGGTCCGGTAGCCGGAGCCGTCCCGCGCAGGCTCCGGCAGGAGCCCGAGGTGGTGGTAGTGGCGTACTGCGCGCACGGTGACCCCGGCGTACGCCGCGAGCTGACCGATCGTGAGCATGACCTTAGTCTCGCCCTATTTCGTCGGGACCTTGGTGAACAGCCGCCGCGACCACAGGTAGCCGCTCGCGGCGATCAGCACGCACCAGCCGATCGCCAGCCACAGGTCGCCCCCCGCGCCCTCACCGCCGGTGAGCGCCCGGAGGCTGTCGATCATTGGGGTGAACGGCTGGTACTCGGCGAACTGGCGCAGGCCCCACGGCATCGCGACGGTGGGGACGAACGCGCTGCTCAGGAACGGCAGCATCATCAAGAAGAGGGGAGTGTTGCTCGCGGTCTCCACGCTGTCCGCGGCGAGCCCCAGCCCGACGGTGAGCCAGGTGATCGCGAACGCCATCAGGGCGAGCAGGGCGACCGAGAGCAGCCAGTCGGCGAGCCCTGCCTCAGACCGGTATCCCAGCAACAGCGCGAACGCGAGCGTCGCGACCACGGCGACCAGGGTCTTGACCACGGCGCCGAGCACGTGGCCGGTCAGCACCGAGACCTTCGCGATGTCCATCGTCCGGAACCGGGCGATGATCCCGCCGCTCATGTCCAACGCCACCTC
>JBOFLH010000240.1:0-1205 GCA_051657765.1 Nocardioides sp.
CGTCCGCCCTCGGAGCACCAGGTCGTCCCACGAGGTCCGCCCACCCCCGGCACCGGGAGCGACCTTGTTGCCGACGCTGGTGTCCCAGCCGTGCTCGGACAGCCGGTCCAGGGCGATCGTTTCCCACTCCGCTTCGCTCACGATCACACGACCTCCCCGACAATTTTCTCCGCGTCTTTGACACGGACCTTGCCGGACATCAGCAGGGGTAACAGTTCGTCGCGCGTCTGCGAGAGCCTCTCTGACTCACTACGTAGCTCGTTGGACAGATCGTCCAGCTCCGTGAGGCCCCGTGAGACCTCACGCTGTCTTTCGCGCGATGGAATGCGCAGCTCTAGTGCTGAGAGCAGATCCCTCCTGAGTTCGGTCTGTCCGGTGCTGCCTTGCGCGAGGCCTTCGATCTGCTTCTCAAGTGCAAGCACGGCATAGCCGGCACAAACGGGATCAACATTAAGAGCGTTAAACCGGATGAGCGTGATATGGGTATCGACGGTTGCCTCCGCGTTTAACGTCCAACGAGCTACTCGACCCAGGGTGCCTTGGCCCGTAGAGTTCACCAGGATGTCATCTCGTTGAAGCACTCGATCAAAACGCGATTGAAGTGGCTGCATTCGGCGGGCTGGACTCAATGAGACTGTTTGATTCCTGACGCATTTCTGATTGAGAACCAATTGCCCTTCAGCCTCGGCGTACTTGGGTGCAATGCCGCGAGTGACGAGCGATGCCACCTCCCCCAGTGACACGCAGTCACCCTCGGACGCTGCCCTGCGGAACGCACTTCGGGCCAACTGCGCGGCTGTGCTGATCACTCGGTCGTTGGCGGCGATCTTGTCGTCGAGCGCCCCCAGCGCCTCCGCAATCGCCCGCTGCTCGCGCAGCTCTGGAAAGCGGATAGGAATCTGCCGGAGAGACGCTAAGGGCTGCGCTATCCCAGGCGTACCTACGGTTGAAGCCCGAGCCAGTAGCTCGTCGCGGCCGGGCCCGCGAAAGTAGTAGAAGACAAACATCGGGTGCACCACTTCGGCGTCCACCGTCAACTTCATCATGCTGGACGAAAGCAGCAACTCCTCGTTACCGACGATTCCGACGCGACCAATTGCCCCGCGATGAGGAAACACAAGGTCACCGGCGCGAACTAGACACGCCGGAAACTTGGCCGCTACCTCGGCAGGAACGTATACGCGATCACGTGTGCCGAGCGCCTT
>JBOFLH010000241.1:0-1518 GCA_051657765.1 Nocardioides sp.
AGATCTCTTGCGGAAGAGTCTCGACATCTTGGAGGAACTAGGTGATGAGTTTAGCCAGTCGCAGGTGCTCCACACGCTAGGCCAGCTGGTGGGACGGGACAGGAAGCGCGCAGCCGAAGCGGAAGATCTCCTGCAGACAAGCCTCCACATCAAAAGTAGACTAAGTGATGAGTTTGGCCAGGCGCAGGTGCTCCACACGCTAGGCCAGCTGGTGGGACGGGACAGGAAGCGCGCAGCCGAAGCGGAAGATCTCCTGCAGAAGAGCTTGCAAATTGGCGAAAACCTCAGCAAAAGGAATCACGTGGCTCAAGTATTCCGCTCATTAGGGAAACTCGTTGCAGGGACAGATCGCGCTCGGGCAATCTACTACCTCGAACAAAGTCTTCACGTGAACAAGGAGATAGGAAACAAGTCTGGCCAAAGCATCGTTCAGAAGGTGCTAAACACGCTCGTCGAATGACCAGTCACAAAATTCAGCTTCGTTGCTTGCGAACGGAGCAGCCAGAGACTTGAACCACTGCGAAAATTCTGATGTGAACGCAACGAGACCAGTCGGCCACCTACGGTGATGAGACGACAGCCCATGCCGTTGTCTGGCGGAGCATCAACAAACGAGCAGGGGGCGCGGTACGTTCTGTCACTTCAGAAGTGGCACGACCGGTTGGATTCGTGCCGGGTTTTGAATGCAGAAGTGCCGCACTTGTAGCGGGGCATGCTTGCGGACCTCTAGCGCGAGCGTGAGCAGAGCAAACTCGAACATAGTCATGAACAGAGCAACGGCATCGGAATGATCGAGTAGCCACTTCCCCGCTGGAAGCACCATCGCCACGATAAGTCGATCACCGACATCCAATGCCCACCGCGCGGACGACATCCGGCCCCGGACTCTAGTCCCCAAATTGTCCCCAACGCGGGGCACGTCTCGCCTGACGCGACCTCCGAGCTGCGCCGATGCGGACGATAGGTCAGCGTAAATCCCGACTCTCGCCGATCTGGGGGTCAAGGGGGTCGCTGACCTGTCGGTCAACGCTGGTGCCTGGCGAGCTGCCTGACAACCGGAAGCGCTACTCCGCGAGATACCCAAGCTCAACGGGGCAGGATCGCCGCCGGAGATGAGGCTGAGCGGCGCACCACCCGTCTCTCGATACTGGATTGGTTCGCGATATTCTAGAAGTGTGTAATTTCCGTTGACCCACTCGGAGGGATCGGCATGGACAGCACATCACGTCAGATAGCGCTCGCTCACCGTAGCCCGCACGTTTGCCAGGCTCGAACTTGCTGCAGATGCAGTCTCGATGAGCGAGCTAGCCACCAAAGCGTCAGCTAGTCCGAACGCCGGGCGCTCGCGATGAGCTTTAGGTGCGGGGGCGAAACCTTAGACCTGACTCGTGCCATTTGACTGGGGTTTGGGGTTCAGGTTCGCGTTTGTGCTGGTCAGTGGCTTGCGGGCGGGTTGATTGACACACCCCGCTGGCCGGTCCGGGTTCGTGGGGTTCGTGGGGTTCGTGGTGTTCGTGC
>JBOFLH010000242.1:0-5017 GCA_051657765.1 Nocardioides sp.
GGTCTGGGCGTGTGGGGGTTGTGGGGGTTTGCGTGGGGGTCCTGACCTGCGGTTTTTTGTTTCGGTGTGGGGGGTGTGTGGGGGTCGTGGGGGGGGTGTTGATAACCTGTGGATGTGGGGGTGGTGTGGGGGTCTGTTGTTGTGGATAACCCGGTAGATTCTGTGGACAACGCAGCGTCGATGGGAGCGGCTCGGAAGACATCACCAATACCGATCGAGCTATCTCCCTGGACCCGCACGAGACGCCCCTGCGTCACGCCCTTCGCGAGCTGATTGCGGGTCCGCTGCAACTGCGCCGGAGTGGGCTTGTCGGTGTCATATACGGCCTCAGCGGCCTGCCTGGCGGTCACCCCTCCTGGGCGTGACGCCAAATGCACTGCGGTGATCTGTCCGTTGATGCTCGACCGGCCGCGGGCATGATCGTGCTCGACTCGGAACGGCCCAACCTCGTCAACGGGAGATTTAAGGTGCTTGAACTCCACGATGGGGTCCCCTCCCTCACCCCATAGCAGGATGACGGATCCTGAGCCTGCGGTCAGCCACACGGAGCCGTACAGCCCGTTCAGGTTCTTCGGCTCCTTGCCGTCTACGCCGTTCTTGACCAAGTGGTGAAGTTCGATCAGTTCGATGCCGGAGGCGATGGCCTGCTGTCGGGCTCGGTTGTACCCGGCGCCTACGTCATCATCTTTCAGGCCGAGTGCGGCGTCCTTGAGGGAGTCGATGATGACAGTGTCTGCGCCCGCATCGTTCGCCAGCGCAGTGAGCACTCCTGGCTGCTTCGCGATGTCGGCGAGCGGCGGCCCCTTCCAGACGGTCAGTCGCTCGGTGAGGATTTCTCGGGGGATGTCTCCAAGGGTTCGTCGTAGCGCCCTGGCGATCTGTTGGGGCCGGTCCATGGCGAGGTAGAGCACTCGCTTCGAGGCCATCTCCACCGGAAGGTTAAGCACATGCCCGCCGAGGATCCGGGCCCGAACTAGTTGCCCGGTGAGGGTGGTCTTACCTACCCCGGAGGGTCCGGCGATCATGAGCGCTTCGCCTTTGGCCCATAGCACTCTGTCGTCTTCGCCCCACAGGGCTGGCACTTGGGCTGGGGCGTCGAGGATGAACGTGCCTCCGTCGACCATTCCGGACAGGCGTGGTGAATCTTGGGCTTCCCCTCTTGGGGTGGCGATGGAAAGTGCAGACAGGGCGAGCGAGTGGGCCTTGGTGAGGTCTGTGGAGGGTGTGTTGCCGAGTTGGATGATGCGGTTGCCTGCGTCGATGAGGCGGCGGCGGTCGGCGTGTTCGCGGATGATGCCGGCGTAGTATGTGGCGTTTGCTGCGGTGACGACGCCGCCGTAGAGCTCATGGAGGTAGGCGCGGCCGCCGCAGCGGCGTAGGTCTCCGGTCTCGGCTAGGTAGTCGGCGAGGATGATGGGGTCGGGGGGGTCGCCGCGGTCTGCGAGGGCAAGGATTCCGGCGTAGATGATCTCGTGGGCGGGCCGGTAGAAGTCGCTGGGTTCGACGGCTTGGCGAACTCCGGCAAGTTCGCGGGGGGCTATCAGCAGCGCGCCAAGTACGGCGGTTTCGGCGTTCGCGTCGTTCGGGCGGATTTCGATTTCGTCATCCGGAACTTCCGGAGCTTCGTCAATATGACGAAGTTGGGCGGTCACTAGCCGACCTCGACGCCGAACAGTCCGTCGCCCCATCCAGCAGCGCGCAGGAGCATCGCAAGGTCGGCAACGGCAAGGCAGACGGGCACGCTGGACGACAAGCGCACATCGTTCGGGCCGTCCTGGTAGACAAGGTCGGCCACGGTCCACGCGTCCGTGTATGCCATCCACCGGCCGACATCGGTAGTGCCGCAACGCTTGACGATCAGAAATCCCAGCTGGGCTCTAGCGGCCAGAATTTCTTCGACGGTCTGCCGCATCCACTCGGTGAGTTGCCCGGCGGTCGGGTACCCGGTGGGCAGCTTGTGCGCCTTGACCTCAAGGATTATGCCGGGGCAGAGGGCGATGTCTCCGGCGTCGCGGTTCCCGCGGAGGGGCTGCCTGTCGGCCGCGCCAAATCCGTTGGCGCGGAACCACTTCACTGCTGCGGTCTCGGCGGCGGTGCCCTTGGACTTGGATGGGTTGCTCATGAGGACACTTCCGGGTCAACCGTAGCCAGCGTGGCGTGTACTTGTGCCTGAGTGAGGTGGTTCATCGCAACGGCCACCAGATCTTCTCGTCCAACCCCTGGGTTGCGTGCGAACTTGTAGACGACTGAGTCGACTTCGGCCAGTAGGTGCTCGGCCTGCTTGTAGTGCTCTGCTCGGTTCATGACGCTGTCCTCTCAGTGGTGCGCTCCGGTGCGCTGGTGAGGTGCCACCCGCCGCACGCGGGGCACACATAGATGCGGGTCTCGCGCCGGTGGTTGCGGCCCCGATTGCGGCCGACGACGGCGCCGACACGGGCATCCCTGTCGGTGTCGTACTTCCGCTTCCCGGTGGGACATTCGGTGTGCCGGTATGCGCGTCGGCGAGTCGGGTCGGTCGCCGCGGCTCGCTGCTCGGCGGCGGCGCGCTTCGTCTCTCGCAGCGTGCGAGCCGCACCGCGCCCCTGGGAGCCGGTGAACTTGCTCACGCCGACCATCCGGGCGGCTCCTCGTCGAGGATCTCGCCGGTGACGGGCTCGCCGTCCGTGATCGGCACCTCGCCAGTGGTGGGGTCCATCCCGGGCGGAGGTCCGTCGAGCTGCGGCGCGGGGACTGGCTCAGTGCCGCCGGCGATCTGCCGGGCTCGGAGCGTGGAACCCGCTGTCTCGTCCGATGCGAGAGCATGGTTCAAGTCGGTCGATCGCGGCAGCGTCTTGAACAGCTGGCGCAGTACGGTCTTGCGTTCCATCCACCTCATCGGGTCGGTGATCTTCCCGGACGGCCCGACATTGCCTTGGCGCAGAGCCTTGACCTCCTCGGGCGAGAGCACGACGAACATCTTGGCCCCGGTCTTGAGCGCGGCCACGCCGTAGTAGGCGATGACATCGCCGCGGTCGCCGGTGGCGGGCTTGTGCCGCAGGAACGGGTCGAGCCCGTAGGCGTAGTCGAACTCGTCACGGGCGTACACGGCTTGGGCGTCGATGTGCGCGGCGAGGGGGTGCTGCCAGAACAGCTTCACCAGGCCCTGGTAGCCGATGACGAGCTGGCACTCGCGGCCGTAGGGGATGAGGTATGCCTCGCCGGAGAGGTTGGGCTCAAGCCCGAGCGCGGACGCGGTGAGTACGGCCCCTGCGAAGGCCTGCGGGTCGCAAGTGGCGAGCTTAGGCGTCTGCCGGATTGCCGTTAGGAGAAGCCGCGCCATGCGATCGGCGTCCATGTGCTTCGGGAGGGCGCGCTCGATCTCGGGCTGCATCTGGCGGATGAACGTAGCAATGCTGTTGCTGGCGGCGGCCTGTTGCTGGTCGCGGGTAGCGACGGCGCCGCGGACGGTGCGCTGGTTGTCGGTCATGACATCATGCTCGCTTCCTTGGTGATGAGCCCTCGCGCGGTCTGCACGTAGGGGGTGCCGCCCTGCTTGCTGATGCGGGTGGCGTAAGTCGTCCCGCCGAATTCGGCAACTTCGGCAAGTCCCATCTCCGCAGCGACCTGGTTCCGCGCCAGCACGTAGTTGCGCCGGGCGTCCTTCTGCGCGCGCACGGCGTCGATGTAGGCCGCTGCCGTGGCCGGGTTCAGGTCCACCTTGGTGCCGTCGATGTCTGGGTGCAGTTGCCGCAGAGCGGAGTACGTGTGCTCGCTTGAGTCCACGTCGGGTTCGGCGTCGTCGTCGGCGAGGGAAGCCATGAACTGCTCGACCTCGCCTCGGAGCCAGGCTGCGTCCTCAGCGTCGTAGCCAATCTGGTACTGCCGGAACTCAAGGTGCGCGGTTAGCACGGCAACCCAGCACACCGGTAGGCCGAGGGTGTCCATCTGCCACAGCACCTGCGCCCTGTATCCGGGTGGGATGTCGTCGGTGCCTTCCTCGCCCCATTGCTCACGCCCGAGCGCGGTCTTGATCTCGAGCAGTCCGTGCGGGGTGCGGTCGAGGTCGCGCTTGAGGATGAGGCTGTCGGGTGTGGCGACCTGCCACGGCCGATCACGGTTGGCCCAAGCGCCAGTGCTGTCGACGACCCACGACGGGTGCTGGTCAGCGAACCAGCAGCGGATGGCCGGCTCAAGGTAGTTGCCGCGACGCAAGATGTCGTTGTCGACCTCCCACGGGAGGGTGCCGCGCATGCGGTGCCACAGCTGGAACCGGGACTCGTAGGGAGACAGGCCGACGATGGCGGCAACCTTGGAAGCCGTTGCCTTAGTAGCCCATTCGGCGCTACCCGGCTCCATGTCGGCCACGCGTTCAGCGGTGATGACGAACTGCTCCGCGCCGCGTTTCCCGCAAGTCATGCGTCTACCTCGCCCAGTGAACGCGGGTCGGTCGAGTGCAGGGTGCATGGACCGCACACTGCGAACGGCTCGTCAGCAACCACGGTTAGGTGCGTAGCGGGAAACATTTCGCACGACTCGCAAACCATCACTGCACCCACCGCCCGCCGCCGGTGTCGTCGTCGGCGAGGGCTCGCGTCACGCGGGCGTACCGCTGAGACTCGATGTCGTGCGATTGGTCGTCGAGGTGCTCTTGGCACAGCCCGGAATCGGGGTCGTATTCACTGATTGGCTGATCGTCGTATGCGCAGGTCTCGCCATGGATCAGGCACTGCCTGCTCCTGACCGCTCCACCGCCAGACCATAAGTCGCATTCACATTCGGCCTGCGGGTTGATCTGTGCGACAACAGATCGCACATTCTTGAAACTGCGACGGCCCGTGAAGAACTCTTGCAGAACCATCTGTGCGTCACGCATCTGTTCGCTGACGAGTGAGTTGGGTGAGGAAGCCTGCGGGGTCTGCTCGCACCCAGAATCCATCTCGGGCGGCGGCGTAGGCGGCGTAGGCGGCGGCGGAGGCGGCGGCGGAGGCGGCGTAGGCGGCGGCGGCGGCGGCGCGGTCGGCGGCGGCGTAGGCGGCGG
>JBOFLH010000243.1:0-5031 GCA_051657765.1 Nocardioides sp.
AAGCCGGCCGAAAGATCAGCCACAACCAGCGGCCTTCTGCCTCGCCGAGAAACACCGATCGGTCAAGCACGTCGGGTGCGCCACTAGTAGAAACCGGCCAGACTGCGACGCCGACCCCGCCGACCTTGAGTCGGGCCGACGGCGCCGACTCGGCCAATCCCCGGCCCGGATCGGAGCGGTCGAGCCCGGCGCAGCGGGCACCCAGGCCGGTACCCGGCTCCTCGGTCACGATCAACACATCGACCGGGCCGTCGAGGTCGTTGGCACCCGCACAGCAACTCATGGTTGCCGTGACGCCACCCGGCGCCTCGCCCACCACCGCGAAGTCGGTCAGCGCCCACCCCATCGGCATCGGCCAAGGAAGGTAGGTCGGAAAGCGACCAGTGGAGCGCAGGTGCTCGGCCAGGTCGTCGTACGTCGCGGTGTGCGGTCGCCATAGCGGCGCCACCTCACCGTGGGTGTGGCACAGCCACTGATCGGGTCCCCTACCGGCCGGTCCACTATCGGTGGTGGCCGCGATCGGATGCGGACACTTCGGGCACTCCGGCGGGCGGCGCACGGCCTATCCGTTCCATCGCATGACCACGGGCTGGTCGCGTTCGAAGCCGAGCACGGATATCGTCGAGGTATCCAGTCGGAACAACCGCCCGGCGGTGACATCCTGGCCTAGCCAGCGCGCGGTAAGCGCGCGTAGGGCATGTCCGTGCCCGAAGACAAGACACCGCGGCAGCCGGCCAGCACCGTGCGCATCAGGTCGAAGCTCGTCAGCTCGGCGCTCGTCAGCTCGGGACGCGCTAGGTCGGGACGCGCCAGGTCGGCGCACGGGTTGGACCGTCGGCGGTGCGATACTGAGCGGCCGACGCAGCCGGGCCACCACCCGATCCATCCGCTCAGCCACCTCCGTTGCCGACTCTCCACCAGGACACCGATGAGACCACACGGTCCACTCCGGCTCGATCTCGCGAATCTGAGCGGTGGTGATGCCTTCGTAGTCACCGTAGTCCCATTCCGCGAGGTCGGCATCGACTTCAGCAACGGGGAACCCGGCCAGCTCGGCGCTGCGCCGAGCCCGTTGCCGCGGACTGGTCAGCACGAGATCGAACTCGAGGTCCGCGAGCCGGGCACGCACCGCGCGGGCTGCCTGCTCGCCCTGCGGAGTCAGCGGCAAGTCGGTCGTCGAGGTATGCCGACGGTCGCGACTCCACTGGGTCTCGCCATGGCGAACCAACCACACCTCGGTCAACCCGCCGTTGATCGAGCGGTCCTGGATCACTGGGGCTTGAGGCACTGGGTCTTGAATCACTGGGACTCGGTGTCAGGAGCCCCCGCCACCGGCCTTTCGGCGATGCAGCTTGGGTGCCCCGCCGACCACCTCCGAGCCGTGGACCTTCTCGCGTGACTCTGCGTGTTCGGCGGAGCGCCGGCCGCTGGCCTTTTTGCGCTCCAAGGCCACCCGCATCTTCGCCTTGAGATCTTCGTTGACAGCCTGGTGATTGCCAGATGTCTTGCCCGCGGAAACGTCGGGCGACTTCTGAGGATCCTGCGCCATGGGTCAGCCTTTGCTCGGTCCTATTGGAACACTATGAAGACTTCAGCTTCGCACATGCAATCACCACAGTCGACGCCGTTGCCTCAGCAAACCCTACGTACTATGAACTGATCGGTCCCCACCTGCACGGCAAGCCGTGGGCGGGCGCCGTGCCGATCATCGCCGGACCTGTCCCGGGCCAGACCTGCAAGGTGATCCGACGCTCGCTCGCAGCCGGGCCGCTCGGCTCGAAGAACAAGTGCACCAGCGGCGACTCGTCCGTCGCCTGCCGTGCAAGGCGGGTGAGACTCGTATCGATTGACGATCGCTCGGCAACGCTTAGGTATTGCCACATCACGCTGTGCCAGATCACGGTGATCGCGCCGGACGCCAGCCGAATGGTCTCGACGAAGCTCGCGGCCGACTGCCGGTGCACCACCGCCCGATGCCGGGCAGCCACCGCTAGCGCGGCTCGCAGGTGAGTCAACCGGGCCGCCTGATCGGGCCAGACGTAGGCGGTAAGTGCTAGCCGGCCTTCGGCGGATCGAGGATCGACCGGCAACAGGTCGCAGCCGGCCCGCTCGATGAACGACAAGCCGGGCCACGGCCGAGGACCCGGCCCCGACCAGGCGCCCCGCCGGACCACTGGTCCGTCGCCATCGTCCGCCGTGGAAGCTATCGCTCCACCGATTGCCGGTCGGTCGAAGACCAAGCCGGCCTCGGCGGGGCCGAAGCGGCGCCCGGACGCGTCGAGGTAGGCGAACCGGTCGGCCAGCAAGTTGAGCCCAGCCGACGCCCCCAGCTCGAAAAGCCGGACCGGCAAACGGAGTCGGTCCGGCAGATGGAGCAGCCCACCGATCAGTGCGGCCGAGCGGCCTACCTCGTTGGTCTGCGGAGGTCGACCAAGCCACTCAGCGACCCAGTCGGGGTGATCGACGACCAGGCGACGGAACGCCGCCCAAGCAAACGATTGTGTATGGCGATCCGTCGGGTCCCAGCGACCACCAACGCTGGGATAGCACGTGGCCAGGGCGCCAGCTCGGCGCTGTAGTACCAGACGATGCACGCTACCCATCAGGCGCAACCCCACTGCGTCAGTCGAGGGCGCCTGAGCATAGTCGGCCAGGATGTCCGCGCACACTCCGCCGGTCTCGACATCGTCCGCGACTCGTCCGATCAAGTCGGCGTACATCGGCGAACCCAGCTGTGCGCAGCTCAGTGCCTGGGTCCGCAGCGACTCGACGAGCGGCGTCACGACTCCGCGGCGAGCGGAGTTCGCGACCCGGTCCGACGTCGGCTACCCGACCAAGCGGCCAGGATGACGGCACCGAGGGCGCCGACTCCGGCACCGAACAGGCCGGTCTGGAGCCCAGGCGGGCGATAGCTCACGGTAACCTCGCCCGACTGGCCGGCCGGCACCCGCACCGTCAACAGGCCAGTCGGGCCGTAGCCAACCGGCAGGGAGCGGCCGTCAATGGTAGCCCGCCAACCTGGCCAACCCAGGGTGCCGAAGACCAGCTGTCCGCCCGCATCGTCGGTCCTCAGCTGAACTCTTTCCTCAGTCGCGCCCACCGATCTCGCTTGGTCAACCTCGACACCGGCGCTTGCCCAGCTCAGCCTTGAGTCTGGCCACGGCAAGGCATCAATCCGCTCGAGGACCTTGACCCGCCTCGACTTCGCGACCACCTTCCAGTCGCGATCGCGAGTCACCCCGCCGATCAAACTGGTCTGTACGACAATCGTGTCGACCTTCATCGCATCGATCAATGACGGTTGACCAGGACCAGCCGGCTTCCACACGTTGCGATACCCGCACGACCGGGTAAGGCCCTCGTAGGCCATGCACAAGCGTTTACTAAACGGCCGAAAGCCCATCCCGGTGTAGTTGTTGACGGCCTTGACGTCAGCGACCTGATACATGCTGCCAGGCAGGAAGTCGCGCCAGGAGTCTTCGAGCTGCCGGATCCGGCCACGGTCTTGGAGCGGTTTCAGGTCAGCAAACTGCAGGACCAGTCCATCGCGGTCGGCAAACCGAGCCTGTAGCTGCGCGACATCGCGAGGCAGATGCCATGCCCGCGAGCTGTTGTTCTCTCCGAACACCGCGACCTGGGTGGTCAGCGCAAGCCCGGTGCCCATGATGCACAAGCCGGTGAGGACGACGGCCCAGCGAGCCGGCAACTCCCCCGCCAGTCTCGTCGACTCATCGCCGCGCCTACCCGACGGCACAGACCTACCCGGTAGCACGGACCCACCCGACGGCACGGACCTACCCGAAGGCCAGCGCCCACCCGACAGCCAGCGCCCACCCGACAGCAGGGGCCCACCCGACAGCAGGGGCCGGTCCGACAACAAATGCCAGCCCAATACCGCACCGGTCAGCACGGAGGTTACCGCTACCCCCAGCGCGGTCCGGTGCAGAGCCGCCGGGTTCTGCGCCCACGCCAGGTAGCCAGCCAGGGCGATCAAGACCGCCGACCCGATTACCCTGCCCCGGATCGCCGAGCGTTGCAGACCTTCACTGAGCACCACGGCCAGCGCCACCGCGAGTCCGAGATAGCAGTATTCGATGAGCCGGAGCGGCCAGCGGAACAGCCACAGGGTGGCCGGCCCAAGGGTCAGCATCAGGTAGGCGACGGTGACAATCGCCACCCCCACCAGCTCCCTGCTCCGGCGACGGATCACGTCGTACTTCAACCACGGCAGCAGCGGCAACACCAACCAGCTGAAGTAGGTCGCGGGCACCTGCATGGCACCGGTGATCGCCCGGATCGGCGGCACGAACGTCACCGAGCTGAGTCCGGCAAGATCGCCGAGGTCCGGTCGCAGCTTGCCGTTGTTGGCAAACAGCGGGCCACCCGTGCGGTAGCCGAGATCGGCGACAGCCAGCAGCGGCAGATAGACCAGTGGAAGGAAGGCGGCAACACACATCCCGACTCCGAGCAGTGTGCCTACCCCTCGCCAGGATCGAGCCAGCGTGCCCTCGACGAGGAGCGCCGCACCCACGATGACCAGCCCGAGTACGCCGTAGGGGTTGCCTTGGGTGACGGCCAGGACACCGATCACAAAAGCCCACCAGGGATTGCTGACGCCGCGCAGGGACCGACGAAAGCTCCGCCACACCCACGGCAGATAGGCGAAGGCGATTAACCCGGACGGCCAGGAGCCGGCGTCCCAATACAGAGTGAAACCGCTGAACGGCAGCGCGGTGGCAACGACCGCGGCTGCCCACGGCGCCGCGCTGTACTCGATGGCCAGCAGATAGGTGCCTAGCGCCAACAACACCAGGACGATGGCCTTGACCACGAAGGTGCTGAGCATCAGGTCGGAGCTGATCGACATGAACAGCCAGATCAGGGCATTGAGCGGGTTGTAGATGCCGAACAGCGCCTCGGCACCATAGTTGCCGCCGGCCCACGCATCCGGGTCCAGCCAAACCGGCCAACCGCCGCCGCGCACCAGCTCACCGAGATGGAACCAAGTCGGAGCAAACTGTGCGGCGGTGT
>JBOFLH010000244.1:0-3469 GCA_051657765.1 Nocardioides sp.
GGGACGGGCCACCGACCTACAACCTGCTGCACCTCTTTGCTTTGGCCGGCGACGAGTGCAACGGGCTGAGGAGACGTTTTGCCTGCAATCAGAGTACCCGATGCCCGGTCGCCCGCTGTGGCACCACTCGCCAGTGACGCTGGACATTTCACTGGCCCTGGACGTTTCACATCCCGCCGGCGCGAACTGACGGCACAGGATCCGCGTCATGGCAGGTACGCCGGCGCGGCTGCGCACGAGCGTGAGGGATCCGAGCTGTGTGAGCCGTGTGCCGTAGCGCGGCGGGCGTACAAGCGCCGCCGGCCGCAGCTGGTGGCGCTCGGTCACGACCTGGTGCTGCCGGTCGGTGAGGTGGCGTACGCGGTGCTTACCGAGCTGCTCGACCATGGGTTGTCGACCTCGGAACTTTCGGCCGTGACCGGACTGTCGGATCGCAACTTGATGCGTATCGCTAAGGGCGGCCCGCAGACACGGGTACGTCGTCGGGTCTGTGACCAACTGACCGCACTCGATGTCGCTGAGGCCCTGGCCGGGCTGCGGACGCATGCGGGGTGTGTCCGACGGGTGCAGGCGCTGGCCCGGATCGGGTATAGCGCCCAGAAGGTCGCACGTCGTGCGGGCCTGAACCGGGACACGGTGAAACGGATCCAACTCGGTGAGGCGGCGTATACGAACCAGGACACCCGTCGACGGGTCGCGGCGGTCTATGCGGAGTTGTGTATGCGGCCGCTGACACGCACGAACGTGACGGCCCGGACCTTCCATCAGGCCGAACAGATGGAGTGGCCCGGACCGTTGGCCTGGGACAGCAACATCGACGATCCCACCGCATCCCCGAACAACGTCGGCGACGTCGATGACGTCGGCGATGGGGAGTTCCTCGACGAGGTGGCCATCGAGCGGCGCCTTGCCGGTGACCGGGTGCGGTTGACATCAGCGGAGTCCCGCGAGGCGGTACGCCGTGGCTACACCTGCGGCTTGACCTCCACCCAGATCGCCGAACGCACCCGGTTGAAACCCGAGCGGTACTACCGACTCCGCGACCAGGAGGGTGCTGCATGAACCGGACAGGTCGAGTCCTGGAAGCGTTGGATCGCCAGCTATTCAAGGCGACGGGTTGGTTCACGATCGACACGGGCAACGTCAAGCTCGGGCCGGTGGCTTCGCTGGCTGCCGGTGTGGCGTCGGTGCAGGTCGGTAGAGCGGCGTCGGTGGTCGGCTATCTGCGGCCTGGTGTGGTGGGTATCGACATCGACGCCGGCGTACTCGAGGGAGACGCGATCGCCGAGCAGTTGACGGGCTGGCTGATCGGCCGGGGCCGGTGGCACCTGGTGCGTCCCTCTGGCGGTGGTCCGGGTCGGTGGCATGTGGTGTGCGTACCAGGTGCCGACGCCGGTGACCTGAAGCAGTTGACCGCGGACTTACGAGAGACCTACGGCCTGGCCGCGAACGAGCTTGAGGTACGCGACGCTCTCCGGCCGCTGTCGGCACCACACCGCACCAGCGGTCACACGACGCGGCCGCATGGTGATCTGGGCGAAGCCTTGGCCCAGCTGCGACGGTTGCACCTGCCAGCTCAGCCGCGTCGGTCAGCTCGTCAACGTAAAGCCGATCGCGCGGTCCTCGCGGCCGGAGCGGTGGCTCTGGTGCCGCTCCCTCGCCGCCGTATCGAGCTACCGACCGAGTGGGCGGCGTGGTTTGCCGGCCACGCCCCAGCGCCGGCGGTGGGTGGGCGCGATCAGTCCCGCTCGGCGGTCGAGCTGGCGGCGACGTCAGTATTGCTGCGTGCCGGCCGGAACGCCGAGCAGGCGTGGGTGGAGATCTCCGCAGCTGACGATGATGCGATGGCCAGGACACGCGATCGCGGCCGTGCCTGGTGGATCGCGAACGCCTGGAACCCAGCCGTCACGGCCGATACCGCGTTCCGAACCAAAAACCGAAGCTCTGAGAGCCGATCTGACGGCCTCACAGCGTCGCCCGCGAGTGATACGACATGGAGAGCTGTTGAGGCCGCGAGAGCGGCGCTGAAGACCTCACGGTGGCTCTTCGGCCCTAGAGAGCGCCACAGCGTCCTCCTGGTCGGTCACACCCTGCTCGACCGGATGCTCCGAATCGACGAACTATGCGTGCCCTGCCCGCTGCGGGACCTGGAGCTGGATACCGGGCTGTGCCGCAAGACCGTGCTCGCGGCGCTACGGGCACTGGACGGGCTGCTAGGCCGCCGCCTGGAGTCCTACGACCCCACCCGCCGGGACTCGTCTTCTCACACCTTTGAACTCGACGCTAAGTTCGCCTCTGACGCAGTCATGTCACTATTTGCACCACCTAGTTACACACCCCCCCTCCCCGCCGGCTCCTGGACGGCACTCCCCCCTCCAGCTCACTCCGCCTGGCGCAGCCTCCCCCCCGCCGGCACTGTCGCTCTCGCTGTTCTAGCTGAAGATGCCGGCATGACCCACGGTCCCCGATGCTCTCCTACAGAACGCCAGTTCCGCACGCTCAAAACAGCACTGGCCGAACTGGAAGTAGCGGGCCTCGCCGTATTTGACGCCGTGACCGCGAGCTGGAGTAGAGCAACCACAACCACGCCCAGCCACCAGCGCCGAGCCGCTGCCATCCACGACGAACGACGCCGGCGAATCGACGCCGAACGAGCCGAGTACCGAACCACCAAGGCCGGTGCCTGGCGTCAGCAGCGAGCCGCCGCGTTGCGACGAGATCACGCACACCACCACGCCTGGTGGACATCACTCACCGAAACCGAGCGCGCGGCTCGTCGTCGCACTCGACGAGCCCGGTTCTCGGCCCTCTCTCAGGTCGAGCAAGCCACCGAGAAACACCGGATCGCGGCTGGTCGTCATCGAGCCGGCCAACCCAGCGAGCGATCGCGTCACGCCGCCTGGTGCCGCCGGCACACCCGGACCGAGCAGGCCGAGATATCGGCAGCTTGGCAGGCATGGTTCGAGGCACTTCCGCCGCCTGAGCAGGTCTCCCGCATTCAAGCGCTCACCGGTCACCGCCGTCGATGGCACATACCAATGAGTTGGACCACCCAGACGGACTCGGAGGCCGCTGTGACCGTTGGCCAGCATCGCCACTTCAGGCGACAGGCATCGTAGGGGGCCTGGCCGGGTGCGATATGTAGCGCGGACACGAGTTGCGGGAGATCTGGAAACCTTCAGTACGGATCTGGAGACCTACAGTGCGTTGATGCAGATCCCGGTCGCGATCACCGGTTCCGACGGTTCTGACGGCAGCGACGCGGAGGACGGGCCCGTCGAGATTGTCGAGGTACTGCTAGTTCATGGCCCCCGGCGACGGCGTATCGCGACCGTCGCGGCTGCCGCTGCTCGATACCGAGTACATCCCGAGGTGCCGCTGACCGATGCACAACTCGACGAGGCACTGGCTCGGTGCGGATTCGCACGGGCGGTGTTCGGCGGACGATGGGCCTCAGGCCAAGTCCGGG
>JBOFLH010000245.1:0-7758 GCA_051657765.1 Nocardioides sp.
CTCGTCGTCCGTGGTGTTCACGTTCATTTAACACTCCTTTTCGGCATCGACCTTGACATCCAGCATATCTGACATGACAGTAGATGTCATATCAACTATTGGCACCTCAGCGATCCGCTCATTGGATCTCACCCCCCTAATAGACCGGAGGAACAGAAAATGGCTTCTACGACCACCCTCACGCTCCTGCGCGACCCGGAGCGCGACGCCGCAACGACGAACGGCGGCTTCGGTGCCGCACTCTGCTCGGCACCCGACGCGATTGCCACCATCGCGCGCGGCGAGTTGATTGTCGTCGTCGACGACGAAGACCGCGAGAACGAGGGCGACCTGGTGATGGCTGCCGACCACGTCACCCCGACCGCGATCAACTTCATGATCACCCACGGCAAGGGCCTGGTCTGCGTCGCGATGACGTGTGAGCGCGCGAGCCAACTGGCACTTCCGCCGATGGTGGCCCGCAACGAGGATCACATGGGGACCGCTTTCACTGTCTCCGTCGACGGCACGACCGCACATGGAGTGACCACCGGAATCTCGGCCGCCGATCGCAGCACAACTATCAGGCTATTGGTCGACGGCTCGGCCAACGATCTCCAACGGCCGGGACACATCTTCCCGCTCATCGCCCGAGACGGCGGCGTGCTCGCCCGCAACGGCCACACCGAGGCGTCGGTTGACCTGGCGAGACTGGCCGGGTGTAGCCCGGTCGGCGTGATCGTCGAAATCATCGGAGACAGCGGTGAGATGCTGCGGCTGCCCGACCTGGTGCCGTTCGCTATGCGGCACGGCCTGAGGATCACCAGCATTGCCCTGCTGCAGGATTATCTCGCGGGCCGACGGGCGGCGGCATCATGACTACGAACCGACCAGCTTCCGCTCTGATCCGCAGCGCTTCCTGGCCAGCCATCCGCGGTCACGTCTCGCGTCGACTTGCCGGCGTCGCGGGGATGGAGCACCTGCCTCCCACCGGCGGCTTCGTCGTGATAGCCAACCACCGCAGCTACTACGACCACCTGGTGATGGCGACTCTACTCCGCCAGTTCCGACCAGGGCAGCCGGTGTGGTTCGTGACCAAGGCCGAGGCATTTGCCAGCACAGCGAGCCGGACCTGGCACGAGGCCTGGCACAGCATCTCGGTGGACCGCGAAGGACCAACACCAACTGCGGTCAAAGCAATTCGCAATCGGTTGACAGCCGGCGAGATCGTTGTCGTGTACCCGGAGGGCACCCGGAATCTGGAGAGCTCCCTCCTGGAGTTCAAGGACGGCGCGTTCCGGTTCGCTGAGTCGGTCGGTGTTCCGGTGATACCTGCCGGGCTGACGGGCACCGACGCCGTCTTGCCGCCCGGCTCTCGCAGACCCCAGCGTGGACATGTTCGGGTCGCCTTCGGCGAACCGTTGCGAGCGACCTCGCTCAGCCGGCGCGAGCGCACCCAGGAGTTGCTCGAGCAGGGGCGAACCGAGGTCGCCGGGCTGATTGCCCGAGCCGAGGTCGCCAACTTCGGCGCTCTCGCAAGCGAGGCGACGGCGATCGCGGTAGACCGACAGCTCGGCGAGGCGCTGGACGCTTCGGGACGGCTGTCGGAGGATCTCGTACGCCGGTACGCCCAGCTGCTGCGGATCGCCTGGAACAGCGGCACCCGCGGGTCCGGCCTCGCCGCCCAGCGCCTACGGGTTCGCGGCCTGGAGGTGATGAACCGCGATGGCCTGCTGAGACTGGCCACGGCACTGCCACTCGGCTGGCAACTGCGCACCTTCACGCGAGCCCATCGAGAGCACGCGTTCGCCCACTATCTGCTCGGACGCTGGCAACTTGCCGTCCCTGGATCGCTCGGGGGCGGCGCCTACCGCGCGCGTCGCACCTTCCGACTGGCCGCCCGCTGGTCACCTAACGGTGACACTCGGGCACTCACCGGGCTAGCGGACGCCTGTCGAGCGGTGGGCGACCTGGGCGGAGCACAGGCCGCTCTGCAACAGGTCATCGACGAAACCGATCCACGCCTTCGCGGAGCGGCACGCATCGTCCGCGCTCGTGCACAGCTCGACACCCTCATGAAAGGAGCTGCATAATGAACCGCCTCACTAGATTCGGGCAGCGATACCCATACCGGACGGTCGCAGCGTGGCTGATCTTGATGATCACGATGCTGCCGTTAGCGCTGTCTCTCGAAGACCGCCTGAAGGCGGGCGGCTTCGAGGACTCCGACGGCGAAAGCGCCCAGACCGCCCGCACTTTGCAACAGAGCCTCGGTGACCCGCCGAACACCTTGCAGATAGTCGTGCACACCGCCACCGGCACCGCAACCCAAGTACGAGCCGCAGTCCGCGAAGCCACCGCCGTGGCGAGGGACACTCCGCACGTCGCTGGGATCACCACGTGGCGCGACGACTCGACCCTGGAGGCAGAGGACGGCCGAACCTCCCTGATCGTGCTACGCCTCGACTCCGACAACACCACCACACAGAACCTGGTCGAGGATCTACGTGATCAACTCGGAGAAGCCACTAACCGAGGGGTTCGGGTCAACGTCACCGGCGCACCGGCATTGGACTACGACCTCAACGCTCAGTCCAAAGCCGACGCCGCGCGCGCTGAACTGATCGCCTTCCCGTTGCTATTCATCGTGCTCTTGATCATCTTCCGATCGATCGCCGCCATGACAGTGCCGTTGCTGCTCGCTGGCATGACCCTGGTGATCACCCAAGGCCTAGGCAGCCTAGTGACGAGAGTCACTGACCTATCGATCCTGTATACGAACGGTGTCTCCCTGATCGGCCTCGCTGTCGCGGTGGACTACAGCTTGTTTGTGATCAAGCGATACCGCGACGAGGTCGAGACCGACACCGACCTCGATCAGGCGCTAGCCACGGCCATGGCGACCGCTGGACGCGCCGTCGTCTTCAGTGGTCTAGCGGTATTGGTCGCGCTGTCCACGCTGCTGATTCCCCAGCTGATGGTCTTCTCCAGTATTGCGCTGGCCGGTGGCCTGGTCACCCTGGTTGCGCTAGCCATCTCGCTCACGTTGTTGCCTGCAGTACTGACCTTGCTTGGTCGTCGGATCGATTGGGGCACCCTCCCACGGCTACGCCGGGCGAGGCGCCGGGCACCGATCAGCCAGACCTCATACCTCCGGTCATCGGGAGACCGCCGGCGACCTGCGGCGATCCTCGGTGCCGTGGTCGTCGGGTTGGTGGCGATGGCGTGGCCCATTACCGACATCACACTGCGGGTGCCGGTTGCGAGCGCTAGCATCTTGCCCGCCGACGCCGACTCTCGCCAGGGGATCGAGGCGCTGCGCTCCTCGCTCGGCACCGAGACCCTGTTCCCGATCGTCCTAGCCGTGTCCGGAGACAACGACAAGGACGTCCAGCGGACCGCGGAGACCCTGGTCACGCTTGGCTCTGAGATCGACGGTGTCACCGATGCGGTTGCCGATGGTCGGTCCGGGACCGATCCGGACTCCGGAGCCACGGTGACACGAGTGTCACTATTCACCAGCTACGATCCGGATTCCCCTCAGGCGCACGATCTGCTGCAAACGGTCCGCAGCGAACTGCCCGCGGTCGGCAATGTGCGGATCAGCGTCGGCGGTGCGACAGCAGGAGGAGCCGACTTCGATCAAGTCGTGATCGACTCCGTCCCCCTCATTATCGGTGCGGTGACGGCGACGACGTTCTTGCTACTCGGCTGGGCCTTTCGATCATGGCGACTACCAGCGCTGGCACTCGTGCTCAATGGCCTGGTCGTGGGTGCCGCCCTGGGCTTCCTCACTCTCGTCGGCGACACCGTGCTTGACGAGGAGGTCAACAGCGTAACGCCGGTGCTGTTGTTCGCGATCATGTTCGGACTCAGCATGGACTATCTGGTCATCATGATCAGCCGGATGGGGGAGCACTTCGCGAACGGAGCGAGCCACCAGGCAGCTATCCGCCACGGCCTGAGGGCAACAGCCGGTCTGGTGAACGGTGCGGCCGTGATCATGGTGGCGGTGTTTGCGTCGTTCATGTCGGCAGAGATCAGTATCGTGCGACAACTCGGCCTCGGCCTCGCCGTCGCGGTGCTCTTGGACGCCGTCATTGTCAGGATGGTGCTGATGCCTGCCGCATTGCAGGTTCTCGGCCCTCGAGTGTGGGGGCGACTGTCTCCACCAGCCCACGACAGCGGGCCACAGGCTGCCGACACGGCGCTCCAAAGCGTCTCCGAACTAGCCGGGACGAGGTGACACCGATGTATCGAAACACTCCAGTCACTCACGTTTCGCCCGCGTCCGCGGCGAGCCCCGGGGTCCTAGTGGTTCACGAAGGTGCCCACCGACTGCGTTGGCACACCGTCGCTCCGGATCGCTGGCAGCTCATCGGGCTGTGGCCCGACCAGGCTGACGTGGACCGGCTCCTCAGCCGAGTGCAGCGTGGTGAACCGGTGCTCGTGGTCTTGTCGATGGAGTCCCCGGTGGTCACCGTCTACGAGCACGAAATCCGAACACACCTCGACGGATTCGCCGCCGTTGAGGCTGACAACGACATCGTCGAGCTGACCGTGCCGTGTCTGGAGTGGCTTCCGGAACCGCTGAGAGCGAGAGGACTACTCTTCGCTGAGCAGGCGAACGCCGTCGCGGCGAGCACTCCGATAGCGCTACTACCGCCGTTGATGGTCGACGACCTGGAGCACGACGGTGGCCTCCGATTCGCACTGCGCACCCGAACACCCCTGAGCAGTCACCGATTCGCAGATGTCGCCTGCCACCTCTTTGCCAGTCGCCTCGGCTTGGGAATCGGCGGTTCACGATTCCTGTCGTCCGCAGGCACGGTGCCTTCGGACACGGCCGGACCGGTGCGGAGAGCGTCATGACCCGCCGAGATGACGGTGCCGGACAGGGGCCACTAGTAGCGGTGGTCACTGGGGGAGGGTCGGGATTGGGCCTCCACCTCACCACCGCACTGCTGGCCCAAGGGCACCGGGTGGTTGCCGGTTACGCAACTTCCGCGGACAACCTCGCCACGGTGGCCCACCAGGTCGGTGACGATCGGCTCCGCTCGGTGCGGGGGAACCTAGCGGAGGAGGAGACAAGTGAAGCGCTGGTTGCCGCGACGGCTGACTGGGGTCGACTCGATATGGTGCTTCACAACGCCTCAGTCACCCGCGACAGCCCGCTGGTGCGGATGGACGGCAAAGACTGGGACGCCGTTGTCGACGTCAATCTTCGTGGCGCATTCCTGCTCAGCAAGCATGCAGTGCGGCAGATGATGCGACAGCGACATGGCCGACTCCTCTATATCTCGTCCATCGCGGCCAGGCTGGGCAACGCGGGCCAAGCCAACTACGCAGCCAGCAAGGCTGGCCTCGACGGCATCGCGCGATCGGTTTCCCAAGAATACGCTCGCTACGGCGTCACCACCACGGTGCTGGCCGCCGGTCTATTGGCCATCGGAATGGGCGTCCGGCTCGGCAGCAAGTACCAGGAACAGAAGGCCAGCCGGTTGCTACACGGCGCCATCGACCCGGCCGAACTTGCCCGGATCGCGGTCTGTCTGGCGAGTCCGGACTTCCGCGCGATTAATGCGACCACGGTCAACGTGGACACCGGGATGGTGTTCTGAGGATGATCAGACGACGAGACACCCGTACCGTGTGGCACACGCCGGCAGCCGTCCTGGCGGTGTTGCGCGATGGCGCTCGACTCGCCGAGTGGAATCCGGCGTTCGGCATGTCGTCCGGCGACACCCAGGCGGTTGCGGGCAGCGAGGTGCGAATCACGGTCCGAGGCATGCCCGGCACGTTGACCTACGAGCAGGTACGACGCCATCGAGTGTCGATCCGGATCAGGATCCCGGGCCTCACCGAGATCGGAACGTGGTGGCTCGAAGGAGTCCCTGGCGGGACCCGGGTTACCCACGACCTGTTGCAGAACGGTCCACTGGCCCGGCTGATCGAGGTCGGCACCCGAGACGTAGCCCGAATGCGTCTGGAGCGGCTCAACCACAGGCTGGAGAGCCCGGAGGAACACAACCCGTGATCCGGCGCCAACGGCCGGGTCGCGGCAGCCTCCAGCTGCCCAGCCGGTCGCCTGCCACCAGGGCGCAGCGCCGGTTGGCCGGATCCTCGGACCCTCGTGAGCTTGCACCAGGCGTGCCAGACTAGACGACATGACAGGCCGCCTCCTGATGGCGCTGCTAGCGTCGGCAGGTCTCCTGGTCGCGTGCACTGGCGCCGATGTGTCGACAAGCGAAGGTCCGGCCATCTCGTGGACCGAACGGACTCTCCCTGCCCCGCCCGGATCCAGCGGCCGATCGGTCGTACGGGACGCCGTCCGGTGTGGTGCTGCGTGGTATGTCGTGGGGGCGGGGTTTCTCGATCAGCCCACCGATGATCGCAACACGCGGCCGGCCGCGTGGCGCTCCGCGGACGGCGTGACCTGGACGCCGATCAAGGTTGACGCCAGGACTTTCTGGGGTCGCCGGGCCATCTTGAACTCGGTGGCCTGCTCGAACAAACGGATTTCGGTCGTCGGCGCGCGCTCCGGCGGCGCCCATGGCAATCCTCGGGTCACCACGTTCTATCTCGACCCGTCGGGCAGGCTGGTGGGTGTGCGGACAACCTTCGTCCAATACGGCGGCATCAGTGCCACCAATGTCGGCCCGATCAGCGGCGGCCCGACCGGTTGGCTGATCGCTGGCAACCGAGTGAGTGGTCCGGGCGTCTGGGTGACCGATGACCCGCGCGGCTTCACCCGGGTAGAGGGCGAACCCGGCCTCACCGATGACGGCGACCTCGAGTCGCTGGCCCAGGCCAGTGGCTGGGCGGGGGAGGGGTGGGTCCTGGTCGGCGCTGGTGCGCGCACCGGCCGCCACCTCGATCGCGATCCGCTCGCCTGGACGTCAACCGATGGCCTGGCTTGGCGGGCACAGGCCATGCCGGCGGAGCCGGAGACCGAGGATGTGCATCGGGTCGTGGCGCTGCCGGATGGCCGGCTCTTGGCGGTCGGGGTGCGTGGCGACACCTTCGCGGCCTGGGTCCGCGACGCGGATGGCCGCTGGCAGCGTTCGGTCCGGTTCGGCATGCTGGCCGAGCTATGGCGTGGCTCGCCGTACGTCGCCTCGTTGGCGGTCACCTCCACGGGAGTGCTGGCCACGGTGAGCACCGGCACCGACTACGAGCTGTGGCACAGCGGCGACGGCGCCGACTGGCAGCGACTCACCCCGCCGCTGGCCCCCGAGACCGCCAGCGACCACGCACTGGTGGCGGGATCCGGCGACCCGTTGCTGCTCCTCGCCGACAACGGCGGGGGAGCCCGCGTGTGGACCGGATCCAGTAAGTCGCGATGACCAACCGACCACCCGGGCTCGACATCCGAGTCGACCGATGAGGTCGGTGTTACGTGCCACACCAAAGATCCACGCACGCTCTGCGGACAGATCCGCAGGAACCTTGTCAAGGCGCCGCCAGGCCACGAGCATGACATCACCGACGACGTCCTCGGCGCGGCTCGGATGAACGCGCCTACGCACGAAGCGCAACAGATCGACGTATACCGAGTCGTAGACCTCCCGGAAGCGCAGCTCACGCTCCTGTCGAGAAGATGTAGTGTCCTCCACACCCTGTTCCTGTCGGTTGGCGGCCTAGTGGTCCGTCTCAGTATTGAGTGATCCCTTGTCGAGGGTGGCCCGTGCGCGTTCGACCTTGGCGAGGATGTCTTCGGCGGTGGCTGTCCAGGCGTAGGGCTTGGGGTTCTCGTTGGTGGTTTCGAGGTAGGTCTCG
>JBOFLH010000246.1:0-18451 GCA_051657765.1 Nocardioides sp.
CACCACGATCTTGTCGCCGTCGGCGAGCGACGCCGTCAACGGCGGCTTGACCCGATCATCGGCGTCGAAGGGCACCTCGAGCGCGGTAAGCGCCTCACGGACGGTGACGGCCGCGACGCTCCGTGACCGTGGCTTGCGCGCACCTAACCGAACACGCAGATCCTTCAGGGTGACGACCTCTAGATCCATACCCGCGCGCCCGATCGCGGAACTCCGACTCACTGACAACTCGGCCGCGTCGTAACCTTCGCCGATCTCGGCCAGCGCGCCTGCGACAGTGGTCGATTTCACCCAGTACGACGTTGGCTTGCCGTCAACGGTGAGCTCCAAGCGGCGGCCGTACCGGACGCTGATCCGAGTGCCGTCGGAGATGGACTCGCTACGAGCCGGAGCCACGGCGTCATGTTCGCCGAGCTTGATGCCCTGAGCATCCAATACGTCTCCAACGGTGCTGGCGAGCGTCTGGACCTCACCTGGCTTCCCGTCGACTGACAGCACCACGGTTTTCGAGAGCATGCCGTAGCCGTAGGCCCCAGCAGCCACGGTCAGCACAAGTGCCGTCGCCAGCGCGATGGTGACCAGCCGGGTCGGTTGACCCACGATCATCCTGGCGACGAGCTTTCTTCCGGTGGTTAGGGTGCTGCGCACGATTCTCCGAACCTCGAGCTTCCCGGGTCCCCCACCCAGCCAACAATTACGAAACGATAACGAAACCGCTTCGGATACACAAACCCGGCCTCGTGGCCGTGGAAGGTCGCCGCTGGCTGCCGCAACCCTCTGCCCCGCCCTGACAAGACACCACGCCCCTGACAAGACAACCGGGCGCAGGCTAGCGAGCCCAGACTAGCGAACGACGGCCGGCAGCTACCACGAACCGCCGAACGCGGCGTCGGTGTTGGCCTCAACGGCTTCACATAGCGTGGTGAGATCCTCCTCGCGAACCTTAGCCATGACGCGAACGGTCACCGGGATGAGATAGGAGGCATTGCTGGTGCCTCGGTAGGGATGGGGCGTCAAGTACGGCGCGTCGGTCTCCACCAGCACCCGATCTCGAGGTGTGATTGCCAACGCCTCGCGCAGTTGGCCGGCATTGGCGAAACTCACGGTCCCGGCGAAACTCAGGTGAGCCCCGCGACGCAGGCATTCCCGAGCGAAGTCGGCATCCCCGGAGAAGCAGTGCATCACCCATCGGTCGGGGGCGCCCTCGGCGTCGAGCACGTCGAGCACTTCTCGATGGCTGTCGCGGTCGTGAACGACCAGCGTCTTGTCGAACCGTTTGGCAAGGTCGATATGCCAGGCGAACGACTCGACTTGGTGCGCCCAGCCGGGCCCGTCAGGGGTGCGGAAGTGATCGAGGCCGGTCTCCCCGATGGCGCGCACCACCGGATCGGCGGCGAGCTGTTCGATCACCGCCAGCGCGCCGTGCAACCCATCGCGCTCGATCAGCCGTGGCACCTCGTTGGGGTGAATGGCCACTCCGGCCACGAGTGACGGGTATCGGCGGGCGGCGGCCACCGCCCACCGCGCACCCTCGACGTCGCATCCGATTTGCACGATCCGAGGGACATTGACGGTGGCGGCCTCAACCAACCGGGGCGCGATGTCGTCGACAAGCAGCCGGCTAGCGGAGGTACGACTCATGTCGAGGTGACAGTGACTGTCGACCACCGGGTGAGGCAGGCGCTCCGGCAGCGGTGGTGCCGAAGAGGTGGGTGCCGGCGGGGTCAAGGCGGGGGGTACGGGGGGCATGACGCTGGCTCTCGCTTCGTCGGATTCGCGCGGTCAGATTCCAGTATCAGGGTCAGCGGGCGCAACGGCGCGATGCACCGCGTCGTACACCGTCCGTTTGGGCAACCCGGCCCGCTTCGCCACGTCGAGGATCGCCTCCTTGCGGCTGAGCCCGAGCGCCTCGCCACCAGCCACCGCCTCGCGCAAGCTCGACACGTCCTCGGCCACCTCGATCAGCGGATCAGCACCGGCCACCACGATGGTGATCTCACCGCGAATGCCGGCGGCCGCCCAGGAGGCCAAGCTCTCCAAGGAGCCGCGCCGTATCTCCTCGTGGACTTTGGTGAGTTCCCGGCAGACCACGGCCGCTCGGTCGGGCCCGAACGCCTCGGCCATCGCCAGCAAGGTCGCCTGGGTGCGATGCGGTGCTTCGAAGAACACCATCGTGCGTGGTTCGTGGGCGAGCGTGACCAGCCGGCGCGAACGTTCACCCTTCTTGCGGGGAAGGAAACCCTCGAAACAGAACCGGTCCACCGCCAGCCCGGAGACGGCGAGCGCGGTCAACACCGCGGAGGGCCCGGGCGCCGAGGTGACCTGAACACCGTTCGCGATAGCCGCCGCGACCAGCCGATATCCCGGGTCGGAGACACTCGGCATCCCGGCATCGGTCACCAGCACCACACGCGATCCCTCGCGCAAGGCGGCAAGCAGGGCCGTGGTGCGAGCGGGCTCGTTACCCTCGAAATAGGAAACCACCAAGCCCGACAATGTGACCTGAAGCTCGCTGGCGAGCCGCCTGAGCCGGCGGGTGTCCTCGGCGGCGATGATATCGGCGTGACGTAGCTCGTCGACCAGCCGTTGCGACGCGTCACCGACCCGCCCAATTGGGGTCGCCGCAACCACCAGCACTCCCACCATCTGGCCATTGTGGCAGGTCGGTGTCTATGGCTGAACAAACGGTCAGTTCTGCGTCTCTGCGTCGCCGGCGCGTAGAGTTTCCCCGGTGAGCACCGGCGTGGATGAGCGCGAGCAGATTGGCCTGTCCCACAACGCCCACGGTGATCTCGTGCCGGTGGCCGCAGAACGGATGACCCTGGCGTCGGTGGCGCAGGATCGGCTGTGGAGTTGGCTCGGAGCCGTCCTGATCGCCGCGCTGGCGCTATTCCTCAGGCTATGGCACCTGGGTCGCCCGCACGCGATGTCCTTCGACGAGACGTACTACGCCAAGGACGCCTGGTCGCTGGCGCACTTCGGTTATGTCAAGGAGTACATCAAAGACGCCGACGACAAGATCCTCGCCGGCACCACGAGCGGCCTGTGGGGTGACAAGCCGTCGATGATTGTGCATCCGGAGGTCGGCAAGTGGCTGATTGCGATCGGCGAGCGCGCTTTCGGTATGAATCCGTTGGGCTGGCGAGTCTCCGCCGCCGTTGCCGGTGCGGTCATGGTGCTGGTGATGTGCCGCCTGGCCCGCCGGCTCACCGGTTCAACGGTCTTGGGCTGGATCGCCGGCCTCCTGCTGTGCTTCGACGGACTCCACTTGGTGTTGTCAAGGCTGGCACTGCTGGACATCTTCATGGCCCTGTTTCTGCTGTGTGGCGTGCATTGCGTGATAGCCGACCGACAGGCGTTCCGTGAACGTATCGCCGCGACCGTCGATACCCACCCCGATTGGGGACCGATTCGCCGGGTGTGGTTACGGCCGTGGCTCATCGCGGCCGGCGTTTGCTTTGGCCTGGCCGTCGGGACGAAGTGGACGGCGCTCGTCCCGCTGGCCACCTTCGGAATCCTGGTGTGGCTTTGGAGCGCTGGTGCTCGTCGTTCGTTCGGGGTGCGCGGCGCGTGGTGGAAGTCCGCCGTGGTCGACGGGGTGCCGGCATTCGGCCAGCTGATCGTCGTCGCGGCGGTGGTGTACGGCGCGACCTGGACCGGGTGGCTGATCCACGCGGGCGAATACGAACGGGCTTTGTCGAACTCGCAATACACCACGTACGCCGGCGGTCAGCAGTGGCCGAGCGCCACCGAACCAGATGCGCAGGGCCTTGCCGAGCTGTCCCAGTCGCTGCGGTCTTTGGCGCACTATCACCGTGACGCTTGGGTTTTTCACACTCACTTCCTCAACGACAGCACGCACACCTACGGCTCGAAGCCCCGCGGCTGGTTGCTCCTCAACCGGCCGGTTGGGGTGGACGCGCAGCTGAAGATTCAGCCCGGTCAGCAAGGGTGCGAAGCGCCTGCCGGATCCGACTGCTTGCGACAAGTGCTGCTGCTCGGGACGCCGGCACTGTGGTGGGGTGGGGTGATCGCGTTGTTGTACGCCGTGACGCAATGGCTCGGCGCGCGCGACTGGCGCTTCGGCCTGTGCGTGATGGGGGTTGCCTCTACGTGGCTGCCGTGGTTCCGCTACGACGACCGGCCCATTTTCATCTTCTATGCGATTGCCACTCTGCCGTTTACGGTGCTGGCCATCACTCTGGCGATCGGCAAGCTCATCGGCAGCTCACGACAACCCTCCGCCCGACGCACGGTCGGTGTGATCGTCGCCGGGTCATTCCTGGTGCTCGTGCTGGTCAACTTCGCGTGGCTGTGGCCGATCTGGACAGACGGTTTGCTGACCCACGACGAATGGGCGAAGCGCATGTGGTTCCAACGCTGGATCTAGCGAAGCCGGCGGCTCGCTAACCGCGCTTGTCGAACGGTTCCGGATACTTGGGTGGTCGTGGCACGCGCTGGGGCGCCTGCCAGGCGACCACGGCGAGTAGCAGGAAGCCGGTGCCGATCACCATGCTTATTAGATTGCGGTGCCCGCCCTCGTGGATGAGGTTCATCAAGACGCCAACAACGCCCGCGATGACCGCAACGACCCGAATCACCCGACGATGCCGGCCCGCCCAATCACCGTGCCCTGCGCCGGCTCGCGCAACGGTGCCGCCAAGGATGCGCGGTGCCCGCTTGATCGACTTGATGGGCTCCATGCCGACTCCTTCAGCGCAGCCACCGATAGTCCACTTGCCCAACCGAGTCTACGACTGATTCGATCGCTCGGAGTAAGGCAACAGGGAGGAGGGTGCCTATTGTTGGTCGATGTGGGACATGTCGCCGTACCGATCGCCCATCACGGCCGCACGCGGCACCGCGGCCGTCAGCGTACTGAGGTCCTCCGCGGTGAGGGCGACCTCGGCAGCACCCACGTTCTCCTCAAGGTAGGCGACTCGCTTGGTACCCGGGATCGGCACGACGTCCTCGCCCTGAGCCAACACCCAGGCCAACGCCAGCTGGCCCGGCGTGCAGCCTTTGGCGACCGCTATCTCCTCGACCCTCCCGACCAAGGCTAGGTTCGCGTCCAGGGCCTGGCCCTGGAATCTGGGGAAATACCCCGCGCTCCGGCTGTCACCGGCGGCCACACCGCCCGCGCCGATGGCGCCGGTGAGCAGCCCCCGGCCGAGCGGTGAGTAGGAGACCAAGCCGATGCCGAGCTCACGCAACACGGGCAGGATCTCGTCCTCGAGGTCACGCGTGAAAAGCGAGTACTCCGTTTGCAGTGCGGTCACCGGATGAGTGAGGTGCGCTTTGCGGATGTTGGCCGGACTGGCTTCGGACAGGCCCAGGTGTCCGACCTTGCCGGCCTCCACCAACTCGGCCATCGCGCCAACGGTCTCCTCGATGGGGACAGTCCGATCGACGCGGTGCTGGTAGTAGAGATCGATGTGGTCCACCCCCAGCCGTCGAAGCGACGCGTCACAGGAGGCGCGCACATAGTCAGGAGAACCGTTGATACCTACCCAGGTACCGTCGGGCCGTCGTTCATTGCCGAACTTGGTGGCCAGCTGCACGTCGTCGCGGCGTCCGGCAATGGCCGTTCCGATCAGTTGCTCATTGGTGAACGGTCCGTACATGTCAGCGGTGTCGAGAAAGCTGACACCCAGGTCGAGGGCACGGTGGATGGTCCGCACGGCTTCGGCTTCGTCGGCAGTCCCGTAGAACTCGGACATGCCCATACAGCCGAGTCCGAGGGCAGAGACCGTGAGTGGCGAGGTTGTGCCTAGGGTGCGTTGGGTGAGTGGCATGGGTCGAGTCAACTAGGTAGAGCGCGCTCGAAGTCAAAATCCGTGGCCTCCGTAGGCTCCGATAGAGGGCGATCTTGTGTTCGATCGCGCGCAGATGGTCGGTGACCTCGGCCAACTGTCGCCGGACTCGCGCCCGGTGAGCGATCAGCAGCGCGAGCCGCTGGGGCTCGCTCTGATCGCCACGACGCACCAACTCGGCGTACATCCGGATGTCACGCATGGGCATTCCGGTCGAACGCAGCTTCGTGATGAAGATGATCCATTGCACGTCGCCGGGTGAGTATCGGCGATGCCCAGCTGCGGACCTGGGCACCGATTCGAGCATCAGTGCGTCGCGTTCGTAGTAACGCAGCGCGTGCGCGGTCAGCCCGGTCTGCTCGGCGACCTCGGTGATCCTCAAGCCACCGTCCGCGGGGTTGCTCATCCGGTTCCTCGACACGAGGAGGCAGCCTAGCGGGCCGAAAAGTCACCTACCGACAGCGTCGTGCGACGGCGCTACTCGGGTCGCTCCTGAGGAAGGTGGTAAAGCCGCCGGCGGATAGCCTCGTTATCGCCACATGAGGCGCGGAAGCTGTGCTCAAATACACTCATGACACACACCTGGGGGATCGCGACGAGCGCCGCGATGATACTGATCCTACTAGCGGGCTGCGGTAAGTCGCAGGGGGCCGCGACGTCGGGGAGTACGAGCAAGTTCGCCGACCAGAGCGCAACGGAGATTCGCGACCAGGCCGTCGCGGCAACGGCTTCGGTGCGGTCGGCTCATCTCGCTGGAACTGTGACGCTGGACGGCGCGCGGATCAAATTCAGCCTGCTCGCCGACACCGAGCGCACGTGTGTCGGCCGGGTTGTCGCCGGAAAGGGCAGGGCTCAGATCGTTTCGGGCCCGGGCGGCACCTTCTTCCAGGGCGACACTGAGTTCTGGTCGTACGTTGCCGGCGGCGTGAAGCCGGGTCGTCGGATCGCGACGAAGTTGAACAAACGGTGGGCACGGGTGGAGGTCACCCAGTCGAATCTGGTCCAGATCTGCGACTTCGATGCCGCCATCCAGAGAATGGTCCTGGCGGGAGAGAACGCCGACTGGGTCAAGGGTGACCAAGGGCAGGTCGGCGGGCTCGAAGCGATTGCGCTCACCACCGAAGCGGAGCCGAAAGTCACGCTCTGGGTGGCGACCGACGCGCCGCATTACATTGTCAAGGCGGCGCCGGAAGGCAGCACTGGCGGCAGCATCACGCTGTCGGAGTTCAACGTCGCGGTGATCGCCGAACAACCCGCCGACGACATCGTCGTGCCATACGCCAAACTCAAGTAGCTGGGGCGGGGCGCAACGGGTGCGCGAAAGGCAAAGAACAAGAAGACCCGAGGCGAGTCGGGTGCTGGGTGATCGACGTTTGTGCAGGTCGGCGCGGCGATTCGGGGTGGAGCCGGTGACAGGAGTCGAACCCGCGACATCCTCATTACAAGTGAGGCGCTCTACCAACTGAGCTACACCGGCATCGCCCGCGCAAGCGGGCTCACTGATCCTACTTTGCGGCCTTCTCTTCTCTCGCTCGTGTCCCCCACGTGGCGAGGCGAGCAGCAGATCCTCACCCTGACTTTCTCGGCCGCGAATCTACGCGCACCATCGGAAGGACGGTGTCGTGCGACCGCCTCCAGCGCGCCGTCCGGCCCTTGGTCGCCTTCCCACCGACCCGCTGCGTCGCCGCGCGGCGAACGGCGCGGGAAGCGATCCACAGGGTAGGCGCGCAACGCGGCACCAGTTGTTACCTGATGCCGTCCGGATCCTGGAAACCCATTACTCGGGCCCGCGTCAGATAGCTCGACCATTGGTCGGCGGCTTTAGCCAGGTCATCGGCGTACTCGGCGGTGAACTTCTTGACCTTCGGGGCCAGTCTGGCCATTCCTTCGTTGTGTTGGTCCTCCCGACAGGCCCGATCCGCCTTGAGAACACCGTCCTCGAAAGTGAGGTACTCCAGCCACTCAGCCGACGGCTCAGCGCCCGGCAGAGGCGGGGTCGGCAACCGTGCCGAGAGGTAGTTGCTCAACCCGGTCGCGCCGTCGCCTTCCTTGTTCACCTCGTGCCCGCGATCGCGCATACAGTCGTGGTAGTCGTCGATCGAGCCGAGCTCTTGGTCAACCTCGCTCAGAATCTTCCGGAACCCAGAACTCAACTCCTGCACATCCGTGGGTGGGTTGAAGGCCGTGGGATCACCCTCGGCCGACTGGCACGCCGCATCGGCTGCCCGGTACTCCTTGGTTTGCACCCACGCCGGGCCCTCACCGCTATTCCGCTCCAGATTGATCGCGTCGGTGTTGGCCAACGCGATGTCCGACTGCCGCAGATCCAGCGGACCGATCCACTCCTCAGTCGGCCCGGGGACACCGCCACGAAACGTAGGTACGAAGTACCGGTAGTACCTCTGCGACCGATCCAGCATGCACTCGGCTATCGGGTCGGTCATCGCCCGCCACCCGAGCTTCGGAGGACTCCCACCACCGCACTAGGGTCATCGAGCAAGCAGCCTACCGCGCCCGGGAACCGTGGACTTCGGCTCGCCAGGCACGGGGAACGTTGTCCTCGTCGGCGCGTCTAGTCCACGCGGGCCGGATCTCCCAGGAAATCCGACCCAGTCGGTTCTGATTATTTGGGGTAACCAGACATGTGCTCAAATACGCCCTATGAATCACAAGCTGAGAGCTACGGCCGGGGCCGTCGCCATCACCATGACCATGTTGACGAGCCTGACCGCGTGTGGCGGGGACACCGGGAAGGACGCCGACTCGAAGAAGAAGGACGGGTTCGCCGATCAGAGCGTTGAAGAAATTCAGAAGCAAGTTCAGGCAGACATGGCGGAGCTGAAGTCTGTCCGAATCGCGGGGGACGTCCAGCAGAACGGCCAGGCCCTGAGCTTGGATCTCGCTCTCAACACCGATAAGTCCTGCGCCGGTTCGATCACGATTCAGGGGGGCACCGCCGAGATCATCTCCGGACCCGACGGACAGTTCCTCAAGGGCGACAACGCGTTCTGGGCGGTCGCGGCCGGCGGCGAAGCGGCGGCGGAGCAGGTCACCAACCTGCTTGGCGACCGTTGGGCCAAGATGCCCGAGAGCCAGGCCGGGCTCGGCGACATCTGCGACCTGGACAGTCTGCTTTCCGACTCGGCCGACGTCAAAGCCGATTCGGAGATCGGCGATCAGGTTACTATCGACGGCGCCGATGCCCTCGAACTCATCAGCACGGACACCGAGCCGCAAACCGTGTCGGTGGCCCTCGATGAACCGCACTACATCCTCAAGGTCACCAAAGACGGTACCGAGGGCGGAACCATCACCCTGTCCGACTTCGATGTCGAGGTCGATGCCGCGGCACCGGACAAGGCCGACTACCTCGACTTCGACAAGCTCGGCAGTTAGGACCGCTGCTCAGGTCGCCTACGGCGGCTCACCACTGGCGACCAACCAACGGTGAGCCGCCGCAAGTAGGAGACCAACGACCGGCTACGTCATAGTTGAACCCATGGCCCTTCGGATCTCCGCGAGCCGACCTGACCCCGCGATCGTGGGGCTTCCCTGGCATCAGCGCCTGGAGAAGTGGGGCGACAAATACGTCGTCCCACTGCCGCGCGGCCTGTCGCGCCATGTAGTCCGCATCATCGCCTTGGGCGACAAGGTGTATGCCGTCAAGGAGACTCAGGAGGAGATGGCGGTCCGCGAGTACCGGCTGCTGCGCGATCTGCATCGACTCGGCCTGCCCGCCGTCATGCCGCAGGCGGTGGTCGCGGGCCGGGTGGACAACAAGGGTCGGGAACTGCCGGCCGCACTGATCACCGAGCACCTTGCCTTCTCGCTTCCCTATCGCAGTCTCTTCAAGCGTGGCTTCAGCGCCGACAACGTGCCGCAACTGGTCGACGCCATGGTGGTGTTGCTGGTGCGACTACATCTAGCCGGGTTCTATTGGGGCGACGTGTCGCTATCCAACGTGCTGTTCCGGCGAGCGGCTGGCGCCTTCGCCGCCTACCTGGTCGATGCCGAGACGGGCGAGCTGCGCCCCCAGTTGTCCGACGGCATGCGCTGGCACGACGTCACCGTCGCCACGGAGAACGTATTCGCGGAGCTATTGGATGTGGCCGCCGATGACTCAATCGACACCGACCTCGGGCCGCACCAGGTGAGCGAGCTCCTTCGCGAGCGCTACGGCACGTTGTGGACCGAACTCACCGCCGAGGAAACGTTTTCCGCGTCCGACATGTGGCGTATCGAGCAGCGGATCGAACGACTCAACGATCTCGGGTTCGATGTCGACGAGCTCGACATCGTCACAGACTTCGACGGCGACTCGATCAGAATTCAGCCCAAAGTCGTCGAACTCGGCCACCACCGCCGCGAACTGCAAGGCCTTACCGGTTTGGCCGTCGAGGACAACCAGGCTCGGCGGCTACTCAACGACATCGCCTCATTCTGTGCGGCACAGGATCTGGGACGAGCCGACCGAATGCTGGTTGCGGCACGGTGGATGAACTCGATCTACGAGCCGGTGATGGCGCTGATCCCGAACAACTTCCGCAGCAAGCTGGAGGAGGCCGAGATTTTCCACGAGATCCTGGTGCATCGCTGGTATCTGTCGGAGCGAGCCAAGTTCGAAGTCAACATGTTCGACGCCGCCAAGGACTATATCGCCACCCAGCTCGCCGCCCGACAGGACGAAGCCATCGCGTCGATCGACGAGATACCCGATGATCCGGACAACACCGTCGATGCGGACTCGTCGTGACCACGAGGCATTACGTCACCAGCCGCGCGCCTGCCCGATGGTGTACAGCGCCACCGACGCCGCTACGCCGGCATTGAGTGACTCCACCTGATTGGCCATCGGAATCGAAACAAGCACGTCACACGTCTCGGCGACCAAGCGCGACAGACCCTTGCCCTCCGAGCCGACCACCAGCACCAACGGGCCGGTAGCGAGGCCCCGCTCCGCAGAGTTGAGCGCTGGCAGCGCTACCTCCCCGTCCGCGGCCAGACCGATAACCATGCATCCCGCGGACTGATAGTTCCTCAGCTCACGCACCAGATTCACCGCTTGGGCAACCGGAATCCGAGCGGCGGCCCCGGCCGAGGTCTTCCACGCCGAGGCCGTCATAGCTGCCGCGCGGCGCTCGGGAATCAACACGCCGTGGGCGCCGAAACCGGCCGCGGAACGTACCACCGCGCCGAGATTGCGTGGATCGGTCACCGAGTCGAGCGCGACAATCAGCGGCTTCTCCCCTAGCTCATGAGCGCGGTCCACCAGGTCACCGGGGTGCGCGTATTCGTAGGCCGGCAAGCGGGCCGCCAGCCCTTGGTGCACCGCACCCGCGGTCATCCGGTCGAGCTCGTTGCGGGTCACCTCAAGCAATGAGATGCCCCTGTCGGCGGTCAGCATGAACGCCTCACGCAGCCGGCCGTCGCGCTCGGCTCCTTCCGCGACATACACCCCGGAGATCGGAATCCCGGCACGGAGCACCTCGACCACCGAATTGCGACCGGCCACCCACTCGGCATCACCTGACGTCGTACGCCGTCGCGAGCGAGTCGGACCCGGCTGTGCTGGAGACTTGGTCTTGTGTGCTTTGTGGTAGGGCCGGTCGGTCGCTTTGGGTGTCGGACCTCGCCCCTCCAGGCCGCGTTTGACGCGCCCCCCCGAACCCGCCGTCGGCTTCTTGGCGGTCTTGCGGATAGCGCCTTTGCGCTGGGAGTTGCCTGGCATTAGATGCTCCACTTCGGTCCGGACGGCGTGTCCTCGAGCTCAATGCCGACTTGGGTCAATCGCTCGCGGATCGCGTCCGCGCTGGCAAAGTCCTTGGCCGCCCGCGCCTCGGCGCGATCGGCGAGGAGCGCCTGCACCAGCGCTTGAACGATCGAGGTCAGCTTCGGATTGTCCCCGCCGCCCCCCGTGCTAGCCCAGGCCGGATCCGCCGGGTCCAGGCCCAGGACGCCGAGCATGCGTCGTACCGAACCCGCGACGCCCCGCACTGCGGCCAGGTTGTTGCCGGCGAGCTGTCGATTCCCCTCACGCACCAGATCGTAGATGGCACCGACGGCGGCGGGCGTGCCCAGATCGTCGTTCATCGCGTTGACGAAGTCGGCGCACAACACCGGCGGCGTTGCGGCATCGGTCAGTGCTGCGATCGCATTGTCCGCCCGCTGGAGAAACCCTTCGATCCGCCGCAGCCCGGCCGCGGCCTCGTCGAGTGCCTCGAACGAGAACTCGACGTGTGACCGATAGTGCGCGGCCACCATGTAGAACCGCAAGTCGATTCCTCGGACACGCTTGAGCACCTCCGGGATGAGCAGCGAGTTTCCTAGTGACTTCGACATCTTCTCGCCGGCGGTGGTGATCCAGGCGTTGTGCAACCAGTACGACGCGAAGCGGTGTCCGGCGGCCCGAGACTGCGCCTGTTCGTTTTCGTGATGTGGAAACCGCAGATCGACGCCGCCGCCGTGGATGTCGAACGCCGGGCCGAGGTACTTGCCGGCCATGGCCGAGCACTCGATGTGCCAGCCCGGGCGCCCGGGACCGTACGGCGAGGGCCAGGTGGCGGTCGCCGGCTCGGAGTCCTTGCGGCCCTTCCAGAGCGCGAAGTCGCGCGGATCGCGCTTGCCGCGCGGGTCGGCGTCGGTGGCGGGTTCCATGTCCTCGATGCCCTGCCGAGTCAGCTCGCCGTAAGCCGGCCAGGACCGCACATCGAAGTAGACGTCCCCAGAGCCGTCGGCGGCCGGATAGGCGTGACCCCGCTCCACGAGGATCCGGATAAGTTCGAGGATCTCCGGCACATGCCCGGTGGCGGCCGGCTCGTAGGTCGGCCGCTGAACGTTGATCGCCGCCAGCGCTACACCGAGTTGATGGTGCATCTCGTAGGCCAGGTTGAACCAGGGTCGACTCTGCGCCTTGGCCTTGGTGAGGATCTTGTCGTCGATGTCGGTGACGTTGCGAATGAAGGTGACCTGGTAGCCGGATTCGACCAGCCAGCGGCGCAACACGTCGAAGTTGACCGCAGATCGCACATGGCCCACGTGTGGCTCGGACTGCACGGTCAGCCCGCAGACGTAGATGCCGGCGTGCCCCTCGACAAGAGGAACGAAGTTACGCACCTCTCGAGTCGCGGTGTCATAGAGCCGAAGAGTCACCAGGCAAGTCTAGAGACTCGGCCGGGCCCGTGTTTCATCCTCGCCGTTTCATCGTCGCCTGCGCGCGACTCCGATCACCCCGGGCGGCTAGGCCGGTGGCGGGTCCACGGTAGGCGGGCGAGGGCGAGGGCTAGGGCTAGGGCTAGGGCTAGGCCGCAGTGAATGGGATCGAGTGCCAACCGGTCGCTCCGTCGGGCACCACATCGCGCTTGACACTGGTCTGCACCAGCCCGGTCTTGTCGGTCGCTCGCACCTGCACCCGATGCTCGCCTGGTTCGACCGCGAGGGTGGCGGTCCACTGCACCCAGGTGTCGTCGCTGGGCGCCGCACCGAGCTCGCAATCGACCCAGTCATCCCCGTCGACGGAGATCTCCACGGCAGAGATACCAGTCTGCTGCGCCCAGGCGGTGCCTCCGAAACGCACCGAGCCGGCGGCCACCTCCGCACCGTTGCCGGGCACTTCGACCCGCGACGCCATCTTGCACGGCGCCTCCTCGGCCCAGCCACGCTCGGTCCAGTACGCCGAGAAGTCCTCGAACTTCGTGACCTCGATGTCCACCAGCCACTTGGTCGCCGACACGAAGCCGTAGAGTCCAGGCACGATCATGCGCACCGGGAAGCCGTGTTCGACCGGGAGTGGCTCGCCGTTCATCCCCAGCGCCAGCATCGCGTTGCGGCCGTCGGTGAGCGCGGTCAACGGGGTGCCACAGGTCCAGCCGTCGGCCGAGGTCTGCAGGACCGCATCGGCGCCGGCTTGCACGCCCGCTTCGGCCAACAGGTCGGCGATCTTCACCCCGCTCCACCAGGCGTTGCCGATCAGGTCGCCACCAACCGGGTTCGAGACGCAGTTGAGCGTTATCCACGCTTCGGTGATCTCGCGGGCGGCCAGTTGCTCATAGGTCAAAGTGAGTTCGTTGTCGACCAATCCGTGGATGCGCAGTGCGTAGTCCTCCGGTGGAATGACCGGCACCGCGACGGCGGTATGAATCTGGTAGAAGTCCGCGCTCGGCGTCCGCCACGGAGCCAATCCGTCGACTTCGAGTCGGGTGCCGGCGGGCGTCCCGGGAGCACTGATGGGCAGCTTCAACATCTCGCGAGCTTGTTGCACCCTGCCTCGACCACGCCCGAGGAACGAGCCGAGGCCGGTTACCGCGACCGTGGCGGCGACCAGCACTGCCGACCTCGCCAGGAAGGCCCGGCGACTACTAGTCCGGAGATTGGGCGGCTCGGCGGCCGCCGCCGATTCGGACTGTGGCCTGAGCCCGAACCCCGCCCCAGGCCCAGATCCGGGCCCAGATCCGGGCCCAGAGTCCGGCCCAGAGTCCGGCCCAGAGTCCGGCGCAGACTCGGTCACTGAGTCCTTCGCAGACTCGGTGACGACCTGCCGCGACGCGTCGCGGCGCAGCGGCTCGGTGAGCAGTGACAACGAGAGCACCCAGGTGACAAAACCCGCGGCGATCGGAATCGCCCCGGCCGTCGCGGTCGTGCCCGAGGTCAACACCGACGCCAATGCGACGACCGCGAGCAACGCGTAGACCACGAAGGGTGGCCACACGGATCGACGCGCCTGGACACCCGCAACCACAAAAGCACCCAGCAGCACCAGGGCAAGCACGCCGAGCAGGACCGGCTTGTCCCACCTGCCCAAGAGTTTGATGGCGGGCTCGACTATCGACCCTGGGGTGGCTCGGATGATGCCTTCGGCGACCGCCACCACCGGAGATTCGCGAATGTTGAGGCTGGCAGCCAGTGCATGACTGACCGCCAGCCCGGCGAGGCCGGTCAGCACACCGGCCGACGCCCACGCGCCACGAGTTGATCTCACCGTGCCAATCTACCGGTGGATGCCGCCAGCCGACACAGTTGCCACCGTGACCGGGCATCCTGTGAGAAGTCCGTAAGGAGTACCGATCGAGGTCGGGCATGATGTGCGGGTGAGCCTCTCGCCTCGTGTCGGCATCGGCACCGATGTGCACCGCTTGACCCCCGACGTACCCATGCATTTGGCCGGGCTGACCTGGCCCGATGAGCCATGCGGCCTCGCGGGTCACTCCGATGGGGATGTGGCCGCACATGCCGCGGTCGACGCGTTGCTCGGCGCGGCCGGCTTGGGAGATATCGGCAGCAACTTCGGTACGGCGGATCCGGCGCTGGTCGACGCCTCGGGCGAGTGGTTCCTCCGGCAGGCCGCCGCTCGTGTCCGCGCGGCGGGCTTCGAGATCGGCAACCTTGCGATCAACGTGATCGGCAACACGCCCCGCGTGGGTGCCCGTCGTGGTGAGGCCGAGGCCGTGTTGTCGGCTGCCGTCGGGGCGCCGGTGACGATCGCCGCGACCACCACCGACGGCCTCGGCCTCACCGGTCGCGGCGAAGGCGTCGCCGCCGTGGCCACGGCACTGCTGATGCCGGTCGCGGGTCACTGACGCGAGCTGACCAGCACTGTCGGCAGTTTTCCACATGGTGGCGACAGCGTCATTGACACCGACATTTCGATCTTGGCAGAATCGAACGCATGTTCGATGACCTTGGAATGCTGCCTCGCCACGATGTTCGTCCAGACAGTGTTCGTCCAGGATCAGCTGTATCCCCGGACAGCCGCAGCCTGCGGACGCTGGTGCCCGCGTTGCGACACCTCGGTCGGGCCGCGCCCACGGTGCCGCAGCTCGATCGGTCCGTGGCCGGACAGGAGCGGCTTGCCCAGATCCGGGCGTTGGAAGAACTCAAGGCCGCCGCAGCCGCGGCGCAAGCCCGAATCGCAGTGGCCTTCGAAGACGCAGAACGCGACCGTGCACGCAGTGAACTCGGTGGGCAAACCGCGCCCGACCAACCACATCGTGCCCGCGAGCGTGACGATCAGGTTCCCTCGGACCAGCAGGCCGCTGCCCGCCGGCAACGGCAACACACCGCCTCCATCGCAGCCCAGGTTGCTGCGGCGCGGCGTGAGTCACCGCATGCCGGGGCGCGATTCCTACGCACCGCGCGGGCACTCGTGCGGGAAATGCCGTGCGCGCTGACCGCGTTGGAATCTGGACGGCTGAGCGAATACCGAGCCTCGGTGGTGGTGAGTGAGACCGCCTGCCTGAGCAGCCAGGACCGCAGCCGGGTAGATGCGGCGGTGTGCGGCGACCTGGCTCGTGTGTCCGGGTTCGGCAACCGACAGCTCCGGGCCGAAGTCACCAAGGCCGCATATCGGGCGGCGCCCGAGGTGGTCACCGAGCGGGCGGCGTACGCCGTCAGCGAGCGCCAAGTCTCGCTGCGACCAGCCCCCGACACCATGGTGTGGCTCACTGCGCTCCTACCGGTGGCCCAGGGCGTCTCGGCTTATGCCGCCCTGGTGAGACACGCTAACGCGGCTCGCGCCGCTGGCGACACTCGATCGCGGGGGCAGCTGCTGGCCGATGGCCTCGTCGAACGACTCAGTGGTCAAGCCGACGGGACCGCTGTGCCGGTGGAGGTTAACCTGATCATGACCGATCGGACGCTGCTCCAGGGCGACCACGAGCCCGCGCATCTGCTGGGTTATGGCACCATCCCTGGCAACCTGGCCCGGACCCTGGTTTCGACCAGCTCGACCAGCCGACGAGGCAGCGCTGGCTTCTGGCTGCGGCGGCTCTACACCCATCCCAGCACCGGTCAACTCGCGGTCATGGATGCGAGGTCCAGGTTCTTTCCCGCCGGGCTGGCCCAGCTGATCCGGCTGCGTGACCAACACTGCCGAACCCCGTGGTGTGACGCGCCGATCCGACATATCGATCATGTCCAGCCCTACGAACGAGGTGGTCCGACATCGTTCGAGAACGGGCAAGGACTCTGCGAGGACTGCAACCTCACCAAAGGAGCGGCCATTCCGGCGGGCTCGGCCGACAACCCGAGGCTGATGGCCAGTGGACCGCCGGACCCACCCGGCCACGGCGCTTCGACCCGACAACGTTCACCGGCACTTGGGCTCGATCAGCCACCGATCACCCTCGCCGGCACTGCGTCCTGACCCGCTCCGGACTCCAACCGGGCATGGTTAACGCGGCCGAAACGTACCGTCCAGCTACTGACGCGCCGACTGTGACTGGGCGCTAACCCTAGACCGTGACTGGTTCACCGAAGGTGATCTGGGCGCCGTTCAGGTCCACGATCGCGAACTCGCGCTGCCCCCACGGCTTGGTGTGCAGCGGCCCGTTCGGGTGAATGAGGTTCTTGGCGGCATACTCGGCGTACAGCTCGTCGATCTCGCTGACCCGGATGTAGATCATGAAGTCGCTCTCAGCAGGTTCGATCGCCATCGAAAACAGATGGATCTCAGCGTCGTCACGCTTGACAATCGCGTAGTCGCGACTCTCGTATAGCCAAACGTCGTGGAATCCGAGGATATCGCGGTACCACCTCAGCGCCGCCGGCACATCGTTGGCCGGTAACAGCGGAGCCGCGTTGCGCATCATGAGCTGAACCTCCGGTCGACTACCGTTCGGCGCATTTGAGTGCCCACGCTAAGCGCACCTGGGGTAGCCACGACGCCTTCGCCAACTCTAGAACCTGACGCTAGCCCGGCACAGCGAACGCTTGCGGGACGACCAGCCGCGGGCATGTCGTCAGGCACTGGCTGTGCTCGGCCACGCGGGCGTGGGCATAGCGGCGCACGATGAGGTCGACCACATAGCGGTGACAGCCGATGACGCCGGCGACCACGGCTGCTCCGGCCGCGCGGGACTCCTCGCGAGTGCGGGTCGCGAAGTAGCCGGGGGCCAGAAGGTACGGCGCCACGGCCACTCTGGTTTCGGTCGGGCCGGTGCTGGCGGCCTGCCGCACGGTATCGGCGAGGCCGGGACCAGGGCCGGTCAGGGTCGCCAGGTGCACCGGTCCCCGCCAGACTTCCCCCAGCAAGGCAGCAGCCTGCGCAAGGTCGTCGGCGGCCGCCGGATCACGCGAGCCGGCGGCCACCAACACCGTCGGCTCTGCCGGATCGGCGCCGGCCTGGATCAGCCGCGCCCGCGCCACCTGGGCCAGGGCAAGGTCCGGACCCAACGGCGGTGTCAGCGTGACCGCCTGACCGGCCGGCGAGACCGCCTCCGGCAGATCCTGACGCACGTGAAACCCGGTGGACAACAGCAGCGGCACCACAATGGCTGGGCCGGTCAATGCGCGTGTTTCGTCAGCAAGCAGCGGCGCCGACAACTCGACGTACGTCGTCAAGGCAGGCACGCCCAAGGCTGCGCCGGCCGCCCGAGTGATGGCCTCGGCGACATCGTTGCCGGACTGATCGCGGGTGCCGTGGGCCACCGTGATCAATGAGGGCCGGGGCCTAGATGACGGGGCCTCGCCGGTGCCGCGGGGCGGGCTCACCCGGCCAGCCGATAGCCACGCTTGACCACGGTTTGCACCAACCGTGTGCCGATGGCGGCCCGCAACCGGGCGACCGCCATCTCCACCGCGTGCTCGGAGCCGGCGGTGCCACTCGGCAACGCGGCTAGCAGGTCTTTGCGGGACACGACGTGTCC
>JBOFLH010000247.1:0-1812 GCA_051657765.1 Nocardioides sp.
AGGGCCCGAAAATCACGGTACGGACCAAGGCCCCGACTCTCGTCGCGGTGGTGGGAGTGCGGTTCGAGCGGGCGCATCGCTGCCCGAGGTGGAGGGATGGCGGTAGGCCCCGTGGGACTCGAACCCACAACCAACAGAGACCACCTGATCCCCGTGTGGGGTCGGTCCAGGGTGGCGTTCTAGGCGGGGCGTGGGCTCGGCTGGGTTGTGGTTGTTCGCGGTCGCTGTCCGCGTATTCGTTCCCGGACTCGTTGCTGTCCGGGGCTGTGCAGGGTAGGGGCATCGTCCCGATATGGGCCGGGTTGTTTGCTCGGCGGTGGCCGGTGTCAGGGGTGAACGGAGTTCATCACGTAGTGACGCCGTAGGCGCCCTTGACGACGGTTGGTGTCGTGCAGACGATCCGGTATCGGGTCGGTGGCTCGGTGGTGAGTGGGTGTCGGTCTGGTAGGTGGCTGGTGGTTGGTGTGGGCGTCTGGGTCTTCGGGCTCGGGCGCTTTTGCCATTTCGGTCGGGTGGCCGCGTGGCGGGCCGAGTCCACGGCCGGAGGTCTGGCGAGGTCCGCGCGCGGCCTGCGCGCCGCTTGCGGCGCGCCTTGAGTCAGTAGAGAAAGTTCTCACGAACCATCCGGCGTGGGCGCCAAACCATACGTGCGCACTGTTGTGAACCCCGGTGGGCAGAGGCCCACTTCGTAGCAGATTGGCTCGTCGCCTATGGAGGCGACGTGCTCTGTCACCATGACGGGCAGAGGCTCAGTCTTTCCAAGCTGTCGCGCTTCGTCCGGGCTTGCCAGTCGGACGGACTGTCGTTCTAGCCCGTGGGTTACTTCCTTGCCTAGCTGCTTACATATGTAGTCGGTTGTCCCTCCTGGAATAGATTCACGCCCAACGAGCAGCGGCGCGACAGTTGCCATTGACGGCGCGAACCAAGAGGTTGAGACTTCAACCGCGACCTTCTCCCGATAGGTAACTCGGTGCCTGCGGATAGCGGGCTCGTCCGCGTCAAGGCCTAGTTCGCTTCGGGCCTCAGTCGGCACTTCGTTGGTGATTCGAGCCTCGGTGATCTGGCTGGTCTCGCCGAGGGCGTGGAACTTGCCAGTCTGCCTCCTGCCTTTCAGGCGATCCTCGGCCCGAACGTAGATCGGCTGGTGCTGCCTGACGATGGTTCCGATGCCGACTCGGGCGTCTGTCAGTCCTTCGGTTGCGAGGACTGACAGCGCTCTCTGGGCGGTGGCGCTTGCGACCTTGAAGTCGGTCTGAATCTGACGCGCGCTCGGGAGCTTGTCTCCCGGCTGTAGCTCCCCGCTGATGATCCTCTCCCGGAGCTGCTCTGCGATCCGCATGTAGGTGCTAGTGGTCATTGCTTGTCCCCCCTCCTTCGTACTGACTGGGCCTGCTCTGTTGCGTTGACGAGCACGAGATAGAGCTTACGGGCGAATCTGATACATCTCTTGTGGTGTAGTGCTACACCGTGTTAATGTACTGATACACCGTCCGAAAGTGGCGGTCTACTTCAGACGAACAGGAGCAGTTTCATGGCGGGTTATGCGGTTGATGGTGAGCGTCAGGTGATGTTGGCGACGGGGATCGTCGGTGAGTCGAAGGTGTGGGTTCAGAAGTCTGATGGGAAGTGGTCTTCGACTGAGGATCAGGCTCGTGATGACGCCGAGGGCGGTACGGGTCTGCGGTTGTGGGAGGTCGAGGTGTTCTACACCTCTACGTCGTGGGGTCGGACTTCGACGGTCACGGCCATGGTCACGGTCCCGTCACGGGAGTGCCCGAAGGTCGAGGCTTTGAAGCCGATCGTCTTCGACGG
>JBOFLH010000248.1:0-21144 GCA_051657765.1 Nocardioides sp.
CCCCTCAGCAGCACACCCATCACCTTCCAACGCACCAACCCCGAACCCAATATGGACCCCACACTCTGGGCCTACGCCCCCCAAGGCTGGGTAATGCGCGGTTCCACCACAGCGATAGCCGCCAAGGACACCTCAGCGAGCGTCACCTTCCGGATCACCGAGACCTGTCGCCGGCAATCGTGCGCGCTCCGCTTGGACGCAGCTGCACCGGATGATCTCATTGCCCGAGTGAACGACATCCCGGCCGAGGTGACGGTGACCACCAATCCTGGCACTACCGGCCGCGGAGCCTCGACTGCTGGTTTCGGCCCGGTCGACATCCGACTCCCTCCCGGTGCGGCGGACGTCTGGGTGAGCCTGGCTCGCCGGTCCGGGCAGCCGCTCGATCTACAGGTGCAAAGCATCGGGCTCACCCCAGTCTCGGACAAAGACTGAACGCGACGATTGCACGCAATGCACAAACAATGAGGAGTTATTGATGGCAACGAGTCTGTGGGTGGTCGTCCCGGCCCTCAACGAGGCCGAGAATCTCGCAGTGGTCGTACCAAGGATCGTCGCGGAGTTCGCCCCTCTCAACGTTGACGGCCGGGTACTCGTGGTTGACGACGGGTCAACCGACAAGACCCGGGAAGTGGTGGCCGATCTGATCGACCGGCATCGGGTGGTTTCCCTGATCTCACTGGGCCGCAATCAAGGCAAGGCGCCGGCCCTGCGCCAGGGCTTTGAACGAGCCCTGTCCGAAGGCGCGGACGTCATCGTGATGATGGATGCGGACGGCCAGGACGATCCCTCAGAACTGCCACAGCTGTTGGCTCGCCTGGCCGAGGGAGCCGACCTGGTCACCGGGGCGCGCACCGTGCGCAACGACCGATTCATCAAGCGGAACACCTCACGGCTCTACAACGGCGCGACCAGACTGCTCTCCGGCGCCCCGGGCAAAGACTTCAACTCCGGCTTCAAGGCCATGCGCGCCGAAGTAGCGCGGCAAGCTACGCCTATGTTGTACGGCGAGTTGCATCGCTACCTCACCGTCGTGGCGCATTGGCTGGGATTCCGAGTAGCCGAGGTGAGCGTGCAACATCACGAACGGCTACACGGCAAGAGCAAGTACGGCCTGGCTCGATTCTGGCGCGGCTTCGTCGATCTGGTCACCGTGCGGTTCCTGATGTCGTATGAGAACCGTCCCTCGCACCTGTTCGGCGGTATCGGCGTGATGAGCCTGACCTTAGGTGGCCTGGCTTTGGCGTATTTGTTGGTCGAGAAACTCTCCGGTGAAGCGATTGGCGGCCGACCGCTGCTCATCACCGCAGTTGTGCTCGTGCTTGGCGGCCTGCAACTGACTCTTTTCGGCCTGCTGGCCGAGCTCGTCGTGTATTCGCGCCACCGCAGTCGAACGTGAAGTACCACGTCGAACGCTGGGGTCCGCCACCTCGGCTGCTGGTGGCCACCAGCGTGCTGATGCTCGTGGTCTGCACGGCACTGGCGATCGATGGCGCGTTCCGGTCCGGGATCACTACCGACGAGCCGATCCACGTGATGCGACTACGCAACTACTTCGAGACCGGATGGTATGCCCTCGATTGGGACTACGGTGGCGCCGGCCCGGGCGGCCCCACCACCAATGTCTACGTGTATGCCCCGGTTACCACACTCCTGTTGCACGCCTGGTCGGTTCTCTGGGGCGTCGAGTCCTGGGGCGAGGTGGCCACGTCCTCGCGTGCCTACGACATTCGGCATCTTGGCGTGGCGGTTGTCGGGCTGATCGGCGTCGGCGCGGTCGGCGTGATCGGCCGGGTGATCCTGCGGCACTGGCGATGGGGACTGGTGTCGGCAGCCAGCCTGGCTGCGATTCCGATGTGGACCGGTCATCAGATGTTCAACGTCAAGGACGTACCGGTCGCTACTGGCTACACCTTGGTGACGCTGGGTTTGCTGTTGTTCGTCCGCCCCGAGCATCCAGGCGTGCGGTTTCGCCTAGCTCGGTCCGCCTGCCTGGTTGCGGGCCTGATTCTTGCGCTCGGCACCCGCCCCGGCATGTGGTCCAGCATCGGGGTCACCGGCCTGATCACGGTTCTCGGTGTGCTGCTTGTCGCGCGAACCGGCTCACCGTCCGGGGTTCGTAATTGGCGGACGGCAACGATCGCGCTGGCCGAGCTGGCGGCTTGCTGCGCGGTCGCCGCCACCATTCTGGTAGCCGCCTATCCGCGCGTGTTCGGAACTCCCGTGCAGGCCCTGACTCGAAGCACGGAGTCATCCTCTAGCTTCCTCAACGGACTCAAGTCGGACCGACTCTACGTGCCTCGCCACGTCGCACAAGAGATGCCGACCCTGCTGTTGCTCTTCGTGCTGGTCGGCATCGTGATCGCGGCCATCATCGTGCGGCACCGGTGGCGCAGCGATCCGGTAACGGCGGTAGGGATCATGCTCGTCGGTACGCAAGCCCTAGCCCTACCCATCGTGTCGATCATCGTCGGCTCCGATCTCTATCACGGCTTGCGGCAACTGTTGTTCGCGGCACCAGCGAGTGCGGTGTTAGCGACCTATGGCATGGCGTGGTGCCTGACTCGCGCCACCGCAGAAGACAGCACCATTCAAGGGGAAAGCAGGATCCGTGGTGGCCGGGCACCCGGCCGCTGGCTCTTGCCGATGACCGTTGCCGCACTGCTCATGCCGGTAGCCGACCAAGTCAGCCTGCATCCATACCAGACCACCTATGCCAATCTCGCAACGGACCTGGTGACGGGCCCCTTTGATGACCCCACCGATCGGCCTGGCGGAGACTTTTGGCGAGTGAGCCTGCCGGAGCTGATCGCCAGCCAGCCTCTCGATCGTCAGCTGATTTGCAAGGCCATTGTGACCGGGGCAAACGTCTCCTACCCGTTTACCAACGCGGGGGAAGCTTTCTCCACCAGCAGGAGCGTCGACTGCCGCCAGGAAGTAAACGGCCCACTGTTCCCTCAGCGGCTTCCCGTCGAACCGTCTGGCGCCATATATGAGTACGACTCGGTGTTCTTGGAGAAACTCCCCACCAATTGCGAACCACTCAACGAGGTCACTCGTCGGCGACACGGCTTCACCATTGCCGTGACTACGCTCGGTCGATGCACGATCAGCCCGCCAGTACTGACCCAGACCGGAGTGCAGGCCGACCATCCGGCCCTCGGCAAGGCCGGCACCAAGGACCTGTGGCGTTTCGCCATCGATGGCTGGCAACAATGGCCTGGTCGCAGAGAACTTGCCGCCCCGGTGTCCCGCGCGGTACTCGCCTTCAATCCGACACCGCTTTGTGTCCGCCAGGGATGCACCTTCGTGATCGACGGGAGCGGGCCGCCCGATCTGATCGCCCGCATCGGCAACGACGAGGTGCCTGTCCAGGTTGGGCCAACCCAGGTTGGCACAGTCCGCACGCTACGGATACCGATTTCAGCTGCTCAGGCCCGGGCCGGCGAGGCCGCGCGTGGCGTGTGGCTCACCTTTACCAGGCAGTCGGGCGCGGTCCTTGACATGCGGATGACCGGACTGTCGCTGTCCGGCCGGGCACCAGAGATCGAGCGTTCAACGGAACCAGGGAAAGGGTAGAGATGAAAACCGCATACGTCACCGGGGCCCGTACGCTACGGAAGGCCCTCGGCGCGGTCGGCTTGTTGCGACTCTTGGACCGGTGGGCGGCACGCTCACGAACCGGCCTATGGGTGAGGTCGCTGTTGTCCATCTACGACTTGGCGGACCTGCTGCCCTACGACGTGCCCTGGTGGACGTTCAAGGCATCCGACGAGGTGGCGTCATTCCTCGCCACCCACCCGCAGGCCCGGGTCTTCGAGTGGGGCTCCGGGGCGTCGACTGCGTGGCTCGCCCGCCGAGCCGGCACCGTCACCTCAGTGGAACACGACGGCGGCTGGGCCGATATCGTGCGGCCGGTGTTACCCGCCAACGCAACCGTGCGAGTTATCGAACCGCGGCCTGCTTCCGGCGCGCCCGGTGAAGAGCTTTCCGGAAAGCCGGGCTTCGAGGGGCTCGACTTCGGGGCCTACGTCAACGAGGTGCACCAGATCGACGACGCCTTCGACCTCATCGTCGTCGACGGTCGAGCCCGCGGAGCCTGCTTCGCCCACGCCATCGGCAAGCTCCGGCCCGGCGGCATCCTGGTCTTCGACAACGTTGACCGAGAGCGATATCGCGAAGCGATCTCCGCCTCGCCGGTCCCGGTCGACGTGCAGTGGACCCGAGGGCTCACCCCCGCGTTGCCTTACCCGACCCGTACGGCGTTGGTGCGGATACGTGCGTGACGCCCTTGGCTCGCCGACGCTGCGGTGGACCGCGTTCCTGGGCGCGGTGCTGGTCTTCACCTGGCTCAGCCTGCGTGGGCGGTTCGACGAGGTCGGCGACGCCCTGCTGGAGACTTCACCGGTCGGCGTCGTCGCGGGCTTGGCGCTAGCGCTGATCGGGCTACTCGCTACCGGGATATTGTGGCTGCGAGTGATGGCGTGCCTGTCTGGGCCGCTGCCCGTGGTTGACGGCCTGGCGATCTTCTTCCTCGGCCAGCTTGGCAAGTACATCCCTGGATCGGTGTGGTCAATCGGCGCCCAGGCTGAGCTGGCCCGGCGGCACGCGGTGACCCGTCGAGCTACCGTCACCGCCGGCCTGCTGTTCCTGGGCTATCACCTGGACACGGCGGTGGTGTTCGGGGCGCTGGCGCTGTTGGTCGACGAGGTAGACTCCCCATGGCCGGACTGGGTCACAGTCCTCGCCCTGGTCGGTGCCGTGGCCAGCCTCGCACCGGGCATCGTACGCCGGATCGGCACGCGTGTGGCGGGCCGCGGGCTATGCCTCGGGTGGCTCGATACCGCGATGATCGTGGGGCTGATGTCGATTGCCTGGGCGGCGTATGCTGGCGCCTTGGTGGTGTTGTCGCCGAACCTGCCGTGGCGTGACCTCATCGCCCTTGGCGGCGCATTCGCCGCCGCTTATGCGATCGGCGTGGTAGTGGTGTTCGCGCCGGCCGGGGTCGGCGCCCGCGAGGCGACCTTCGTGCTACTGGTGGCCCCGTTGACCGGGGTCGCTGCCGCGACGGCGCTGGCCCTGCTGGCCCGGGTGGTGCACACCGCCGCCGACGCGCTAATGGCGGCGGGCTGGTGGCTGGTCGCCGAGCGGACACGCTAGCCGGAGTCCGGCCCACCCCTAGCCTGTCAGCCTGAGCAAAGAGGCGTCATGGCTCTCAAGCGATTCAGCGTGGCCACGTTCAACCGCCCCGCTTACCGCCCCGCGGGCGAGGGCCGCTGACGAGCATCTCGGCGGTTCGCCAACGAACGCCTGGCGGAGCGCAATAGCCTCGTGCGGCGATGGTCGGGTCCAGCCCCATGCGGGTCGCTCAGCAACCGGCGGATAGCGGCCTGTCGGGCCTGGGCCAAGGACAGTTCTTGATCAGGGTTCATACTGCCAAAACATCGATCAGTGTCTATGTATTCCTGTCCTCAGGCCGGCACGCTTCGGTCAGGCTGCCAGCCGCTATCGGTCGCTTCGCGGGTCCGCTCGGCACCTAAGGCAGCTCAGCCGACCCGGATCGTCGCATCCAGGCGGTTATAGCCGGTCGACCTCTCCCAGATGCGCCGATTAGCCAGCCGGATCGCGTATCGGCGGCGATCGTGAATCGACGGTGCCGGGTCGGCAAGGTGAAGCAATACCTCGTAGTCCCCGGCGCGCACGTCGGTGCCGACGGTGAGCGGAATGGTCCAGGTGACGGTCTTGCCGGGCTGCGGGAAGGCCTTACGGTTGCCGACCCGGTCGGCCCGCCACGGATAGGCATGGGTCGCGCCGGTTGCGCGATTGCGCAAAACGATCTCGATGTTCTGCGGGTTGTAGAGCGACCCCGAGCCAACATTGGTCATCGTCAGCGCCACCCGCGCAGAACCGCCCGGCGAGACTCGGGAGGTAATCTCGCTGGACCGCAGTCGATACCGGTAGCCCATGTCGCGGATCAGCCTCCGCACCTGACGGTCGTCCTCACTCAGGCCGAGAATCGCCGCCGGCGAGTTGCCGAAGAGATCCCAGTTGCTAGCGAACATTTCCGCACGCATATCCGCCACCGTGCTGGTGCCGTCGATGCAGTTGGGGTCCGGAAAGCCGACCACCGGCACAAACTTGCCTTCGGTGTTCATGTACGACCAGGGACCGGAGGTGCCGCCGTCGATGTAGGTCGTCCTCGGCCCCTTGGTCGTGTCGTCGCCCATGAAGCACTGATTGTCGAAGCCGATGCGACCTCGTCTGGTGCCGCGCCACGCGGTCGATCGACGCAGGGTGCGCCGATGGCCGAGATAGGAGGTCTTCAGGGACCGGTTCCGGGTCACGATCATCCGGGACTTGGGAATCGCCTTGAGCATGGCACGGAAGATCCGGTGGGTGTTGTGGTTGGCCAGCGTGCCGCGCCCTCCTCCGGCCAGGACGAGATTGCCACTTGTCGAGTTCCACTGCTCGCCCCAGGTGCCGATCATGCCGCCCCAGAGGAACGCGAGCACGTCGGCGTTGTGCCGCAACACCGGTCGCATCTGTCGCAGGTGCCGAACCATCCGGTCGGCACTGGCGTCCTTCTCGCTCTCCACACCGATGAACGGCTGATTCAGGGTATAGGCATAGTGAAAGTGCGGCGCCACCTTGAACCCATGCGCCCGAGCGGAGGCGAAGTCCTGCTCCATCCGGGTAAGGAAGGATGCCGGAAGGTCGGTGTACTTCCACTCGCCCAGATAGTAGGAGATCGCGATCGTGGACGAGCCGTATTCGCGGCGTTGCCTCTTGAAGTAGTCGATGGCCGCGGACACCGGCGGCACGAGTTCGCGATAGCCGGTGTGCCCGAGCATGACCGCCAGACCACGGCCCGGGTTGGCGATCAGCTTGTTGCTAGGCCGGTAGGTCCGGGCGGTGACGGACCCTTTCGCCGCCACCTCGACCGGGGATCGGGTTGCCACCGGCGCACTGCCGGCCGGGGCGGCGGTGGACGTCGACGTAGGCACCAGATACGCCACCAGCGCGGCAAGGAGCAATGCGATGACTGGACGAGAACGCCGGTTCATCAGAATCGGACTCACCGAGGCCGGCTCGATCGGGACTGGCTGGATCAACAGCTCTGGCTGGCGCGGACGAGCAGTGGGCATGTACGAAGCCTCCCCCAAGGTCGATGTACCCGAATTAACCTAGCAGGTTCGGCGCGCGGTGACACCTGCCGCCCATCGGCAGACCCAGGTCACCGAATTCCGGTGTCGCAGAGCAGGTCGACGGCCGAGTATGCCCCCGCCGTCACCCGAGTCGCCAACGACTCGCACGACATGCCGGCCGCGACGCTCACCACGTAGTCCCCGGGCGCGACGCCGGTCCGATAGGTGCCGCGCGAGTCGGTTTCGGTGCGCGCCACCACCGCGCCGGGCGCGCCCGACCGGTTGGGCGCCGGTTTGGCGATGGTGACCTGAGCGCCGGCCGCCGGTTCCTCGGCGCACAGATCGCCCTCGGTCTCCGCGGGGCATTGCGGTCCCAGCACCACTAGCCCAGCGATGCCCGAACCATCGCCGGGTCTCTCTCCCGCGCCGCGAACGTGCTCGCCTCGTTGGTTGCCTCGTTGGTCGCCACAGCCGGCCACCAGCGCCACCACACCAAGCAGAAGCACCCCAAGCAGCACCACGCGAAACGAGGTGCTCGGCAACGGGGCGCGCACACTAGCGGCAGGAACCCGCGTCCGCCGGCGAGCGCCCCCCGGCTCGTCTGTGACCCCTGATCCCCAAGTCCGGGCCGGCTTCACAGCATCGACCCGATTCGAGATGCCGGCAGGTGAGGTGCTGGGCAGTGCCAGACGGGTTCGTCGGCTTTCTCGATCAGCGCGCGTCGCCGTGACCGCCGGAGGATCCCAGCGCGGTACGCCGAGAACCGATCGGTCGCCTACCATCGGGTTCACGAGTTCGGCGGGGTGACGTTAAAGCTCCAGGTGCCGTGCGGTGCACCGTTGATCTGCAAGCACAGCTCGTGACGGCCCGGATAGATCTGGCGAGTGGTCATGGCGGCGCGCAGCGGATGCCGTTTGGTCACTCGCGCCCGCTCCCCGCCGGCGAGCGACAGCTGTTTGAGCTTGAAGACCTTGCGCCCGGTCGGGCCACCGGACTTGCCCTGAAAGACGATCAGGTAGTCCACAATCAGCTCCGCTGGCTCCAGCGCGATCAACTCGAAGGAGAACTCCAGCGCATCTCCCAGGGCTACCTGCCGGGTCAGCTCGAAGCCGTCGACCTCGACCCGCGGAGCCGCGGTCATCCCGCGCAGCGCCAGCGCATCCGGATGACCCTTCTTGATGAGGGTGCGGGTGGCGTGCCGCACGATGAAGGCCATCTCGGCTGGATTCTGCCCGCCCTGGCTCTGCCATCGCCTGAGCGTTCCGGTCGCGAGATCGGGGTCGACTGTGGAGATATCGTTCACATGATTGGCCACCGAGCGGGTGACATACCTGGTCGGGTCGGCATAGAGCCGATCAAGGATGGGAATCGCGGCGGTGGCTGGCAGGCTCAGCTTTCCCGACCACGGCAGCCTGGGGCGGGTGCCCTCGCTGCACAGCCGACGCACGTGATAGTTCGCGTCACCGGCCCACGTCTCGAGCGTGGTGAGAGTCTGATCGGGAAATGCGTTGATAAACGCTCGGATGGCGTCTTCGGCGGAGAATCGCATGGTGATCTCCCGCAACGCCGCCAGCGAGAACTCCAGGTCTGCCGCCGTGCACCCGTGATCGGCCACGAATCGTGCGTACGGGGCGTAGATGAAGTCGCCGAAGTCGCCATCCGAGCGGGTGTCGTCGAGCGGTTCCGGCAACGCTCGACAAATCACGGTGACGGCGTCGCGATAGCCGGTGGGGAGGTGCCGGACCAGGCAGTCGGCGATCCAGGAGATGCGCTGTTTGAGTTCTAGCTCCGGGAACCGCGAGACCACCTCGTCGACGAAGCCGCTGGCATCGAACGACGGGTACGCCGAGGCCAGTTGCCCGGCCAGCATGGCCACCTTGTCGCGATGGAAGAGGTGGTCCTTCAGCGAGAAGCCGCCGACGTTCGTGGATGCCATGCGCCAAGTGTCCCAGGGAACCTCGGGCACGACCGTCGGCACCGCTGTCCGCACTAGCGCGTACGCTCAGCCATGGCCAACTTCCGGCCCTGCCTGGACGTCACCTCCGATCTACGGTATGCACATGATCTTGACCGAATATCAACCCGATGGTCTCGGCCGGGCCCGCGCCGACCGCAGGATCGGCCGGATCGGCCCCGGCATGACCGGCACCGGCATGATCATCCCGACGGCCTGTCAGACCTGCTAGACCTCGATGCCCGAGTGTTCGCGACACATCTGGCTGAGGTGATAGGCGAGCTAGCGCGCTTGGCGCACTCACCGGTGAGGACCATCGTGGACCTTGGCGCGGGAACCGGGACCGGCACCTTTGCGCTGGCACGGCGTTTCCCTCGAGCGCGGACGCTCGCGATCGACGGACGACTCGGCGCCGCCGACCGCCAGCTGCTCGATCGGCTGCTCGACGGCGGGCGGGGCGACGTACGCCGGCGAGCCGACCTGCACGTCACCACCGAACGACACCTGTGGATCGCGCGCCGACCGGTCCTCGGTGGGCCGAGCGAATCCTAGGCACTGCCACCATCGGTCCTGACGTGGCGCTCAGCTTTGGGTGATGGTCGGCCAACGCCCAAGGCTGGCAAGGGTGGGCGTCAAGCCGAGGTGGCACCTTGTGACGCTCCGTCAGAGCCTGGCTGCGGACGTGGGAGTTCGATCCGGAAGGTCGCACCGCCACCAGGTGTCGGCTCGTAGTCAACGGTGCCGTGGTGGGCGGTGACGATCAGTTTGGTGAGGGCGAGGCCGAGTCCCCCGCCCGCCGAACTGGTGCGGCTGCGGGACGAGTCCGCGCGATAGAAGGGTGTGAAGAGATTGTCGAGGTGCTGTCCGTCGACTCCGCGTCCGTTGTCGACGATTGAGAGCATGGCTACCGCGTCGGATGGTGCCAGGTGAACAGCGACCGCCACATCGGGGGTGTTATGCAGACAGGCATTCGCGCCCAGATTGAGCACTGCTCGGTGGAGGCGATCGACGTCACCGCGCACGACCAACGGCGCGTCCAGAGCTCCGCTGAGTTCGATCAGGTGGTTCGGGAACGCGGCGTGTAGGTCATGGACAACGTCCGCGACGAGCTGTTTCAGATCCACGTCCTCGACGCGGCTCATGCCCGATGCGTTACCTCTGGCAAGGTCGAGCATCTCGTTGACGAGACGGGTTAGGCGCAGGCTCTCGCTTCCGATGCGATGCATGGCACGGTCGAGATCGGCCTTTTCGGCGAGCATGCTGTGCTGGTAGAGGTCGCTGTATCCCGCGAGCGCGGTCAGCGGCGTGCGGAGTTCGTGAGAGGCGTCAGCGAGGAACCTGCGCATTGCGTCGCGAGACTTGGTAGCAACGTGTGCCTGGTGTTCGCGATCAGCGATAGTCGTGCGCAGTTCGTCGACCATTCCGCGTAAGTTCGCCGCTAGTACGGCAACCTCTCGCGACCCTCCGGACGGTTCGTCGATAGTCGTTTCCAGGGCACCACCGGCAATGCGGCTGGCCAGGAGCGCGATCTTGGTCACCGGCCGGGCGACCAGTGTCGCGATCCACCACACGACCATGCTGCACACCAAGAAGACGACCAGGCCGCCGACCATGAGGCTGGCCCGCAGACTGGCGACTGACTCGTCAACCTGCGCCATCGACAGGGCGGTGATCGACACGGTGCCGTCGACGCGCGCCGTCACGAGTGCGCGATAGCGAGGTTCACCCTCGACCGTCACGATTCCCCGACTCTGAGCAAGATCCACCAGCTCACGAGCATCGAACGGATTCACTGACCTTTGCCCGTCCAGAACGGTGCCGCCATTGCTGATAGCGAGTTGAACTGGTGGGTCAACGGCAAGGTCTCCTCGGCGGCCCTCGGTCGTTCCTTCGGGCGACTCGTCCGTGGAGCTGCCCCTCGGCGCTGCCGGCCCGGCACGGGCGCGCTGCAACTCTTCATCGATTCCTGAGGTCAAATTGCTCTGCGCGGTGCGTACGACGTAGACGGACAGAACCGTGAACCCCAGACACACGGTGAGCAGAACGGGGCCGAGCATCAACCAGCGCAGACCGGGTCTTCTCGGAACGGACACTCCCAGGCCCGCCGCCCGCGGACCGCGTCTTTTCACCTACCTTCCCGCAGCACGTAACCCATTCCACGGCGGGTGTGTATCAGCGGAGTCCGGCCATCATCGATCTTGCGTCGTAGATAGCCGATATAGAGTTCGACGACATTGTCGCTCCCCTCATAGGCGCAATCCCACACATTGCTGAGTATCTGCGACTTCGACAACACCGTGCCCCTGTTGATCATCAAGTAGTGAAGCAGGCGGAACTCCGTCGCGGAGAGATCGATCAGGATGCCGTCGCGACGCACTTCTCGGCCCCGAAGCTCAAGGCTGAGATCACCGACAAGGACATAGTCGGTTTCGGTGGCAGGGCTGGTACGCCTCAGGATTGCCGAGACCCGGAGAACGAGTTCATCGACCGCGAACGGCTTTGTGAGATAGTCGTCGCCTCCGGTCACGAACCCGCGTATCCGATCCTCCGGTTCGTCGCGCGCGGTCAGGAAGAGCACTGGCGAGAACCGCCCCACCTCGCGTAGCCGGCGACACAGCTCGTACCCGTCAAGGCCAGGCAGCATCACGTCCAGCACGATCAGCCCGAATGACTCCTTCACGGCGAGCGCCAGACCCGAGGTCCCGTCCGTGACCTGTGTCACCGAATGCCCTTGATACCGCAACGCAGTGGAGACCACGTCGCTGATGGAAGGCTCGTCCTCGACCACCAGGATTCTGGCTGTCCCCGGGGTCAGCATTCGATCAGCCATGTCGAGAGTCAACCGCCTCGATCTGTGAACAACCTGTGTAACCGGACGGGAAGCTCGAGGACGGTCGGCGGCTACGGTCGCCCTCGGTTGATGGTGGCTTCCCCGTGGAAACACTCCGGGATGTAGTTCGCCTTCGAACTCACGTGGTAGTGATAGACACCGTCGGGGAAGTCGGGCGTCGGCCCGAAGTGGCCCATGCACTCGTCGAGATCGGTGGCCCCCTCACCGTCCACATCCTGCGGCCCGTAGATGCCATATCCGTCGAGGAGATAGCCGATCACTTCGGAGTGCCCGCCCGGGATGTCGACTTCGTCGGTGATGCAGAACGGAATCCCGTGGTAGTGGTAGCTGATGCTGTTGGGAAGCGGGTGACCGCCGCACGCGTCGATGAAGGGCACCCCGTCGATGGTGGCGTTGTCGTCGTTCGCGACCGTCCCGCTCCCGTCGCCCTCGTACGGATTGAAGAAGACAGCGCCGCTGATCGCCACACCGATCGCTCCGTTACCGGTGTCCTGAGCGGAGTCGGCCTCGGTAGGTACCACCGGGAAACTGAACGTGGCGTCGTAGGACTCCACACCCCCGGCGACGTACTTCCCGTCCCTGCCGTCAGCGAGGTAGGTGTCGAGATACTCGTGCGACGGAAGACCGTCGCTCTCGAAGGTCACCGTCGAGCCGTCGATGGAGATCGACACGTTGTCCGACCATTGCGCAGCGCGGATCGCCTCGGATCTCGCCGCGAGATCGTCGGTGTCGCCGCTGCCGTCAGTCGATCCGGCGGCGGATTCGTCCGCGTCGGTAGCGGTAGCGTCGTCGGTTGCCGAGGTAGTGCTACACCCGGCGATCAACATGAGTGCTGCGCCCAGCAGGGATACCCGCCGTACGACGTGCGGGATTCCACGACTCGAAGATAGCTTCATGTCGCTCAACTTAACTCAGCGATTCTGTGATAAGGCCATGAAGAAATCCACAGGTTTCTCACAGAAAAAATAGGTCAACTGAATCCCATGAATAGAAATCCCCTGCGTTTTGCCGAGGCGGCAGCCCTGACAGCCGCGCTCGTCCTGGTCCTGGCCGCGTGTGGCGGCACGGACGACAGCGCAAGCGACAGTTCGGCCACGGACGCGGGAGCATCGACGGCCGCCGCCTCGTCTCCTGCCGACACCACCGACGGAGTCAACTCTGCCCAGTGGGGCGACAATGTCGAGATCACGATGGGTGAGGACGCCTTTCAATTCGAGTCGAACGGCATTCCCGATCATGAGGTCGATGATCAATACCTTGTCCCCCAAGGTGATTTCACTCCGCCGGTCGAGGAATCGGAGGTGACCGCGACAGACTCATCGGAATCGATCACCGAGACGCCCCTGGATATCTCGATCCCGTTGAAACCGGAGTACTCCGAGACCGTGACCGAGACGAACCTCGGAATGATCGGGGTGGTGATCAGCGGCGCGCAGCAGTTCAACGACTACGAGGACCCGGACCGGTCATTCGTGGCCGTGGACGACAACTTCGCCGTCGGCGGCGTGTCATTCGTCGACGGCTGCAACGGTCACCCGCTGGCCACGAACGTAGGCGGCGGCAACTACCACTACCACGGTGTGCCGTACTGCATCACCGACGCCATCGACAACGCCGACGAGCACTCACACATCCTCGGATTCCTGCTCGACGGGTTCCCCGTCTACGGACCGCAGGACGAGAACGGCGAGCCGGTCGACCGGGCCGATCTCGACGAGTGCAACGGCCAGTTCGGGCCCACGCCCGAGTTCCCGGACGGGATCTATCACTACCACGTCATGGAGGACCAGTCACCGTACACACCCGACTGCTATCACGGTGTCGTCGAGACCACGAACGGTGCAGGCAGGCCCGCCGAAGGTGGCGGTCCTGGTGGGCCGCCGGACTTCAGCGAGGCCGCCGAGAAGCTCGGGGTGACCGAGGAGGAACTCATCGCCGCGCTGGGCCAACCACCGTTCGATCTTGCTGCCGCAGCCGAGAAACTCGGGGTGACCGAGGCCGAACTGGAAGCGGCGCTCCCGGCTCCGCCCGACGGCGCCGGTGACTGACTCCGACCGGACAGACGCGGCGGGCTCCGATCAGGAGCCTGCCGCGTACGACCCGTGGGCACACCGTCGCTTCTCCAAACCTGTGACCCGGGCGGTCCAGGCAGCCCTGGTCGGCATCCTCGCGATGCCGGTGTTCTTGGGCATCCGGAGTCAGCTGGACGACACCGTTCCGGTCTTGCCCGACACCGAGACGAGCTTCTCACTCGACCTCGAGGTCCTCACGACCATGGATCACGAGATCGTGTACGCCGTCGAGCAGCGGTCTCGGCCGGCGTACCGGATCTTCTCCTTCGATCCGGCCGCGAGTGCGATCGAGACGGTCTTCACCGTGCCCGAGGACGCGATCATCTATGGCATCGCGCTGCGACCCGACGGCAAGTCCCTGGCGGTCGCCTACTCGCCGGACTTCCACATCGAAGGAAGCGGGTTGTGGACTCTCGATCTGGATACCAAGAAGATGACCGAGGTCACCCCCGCCAAGAAGGACGTCTATCTGACCGATCCCGCCTGGTCGGCCGACGGACGCGATCTGCTGGCCACCCGTGTCGATCGGACCCGCGACGGCGAACGCCTTGGCATATCGCAAGTCGGCGTCGCCGACGGTGCGATCGACGTTCTCATCGAGGACGCCATCGCACCCACACCAGTCGGCGACAGCCTGTTCTACCTGAAGGTGGACGACGAGCAGGCGCGCAGGTCCATCGGGGTACAGGGCGCTTCCGGCGATACCAGCACGATCACGCTCGGTGATGGGGAATTCGATCTCGATCACCTTCTGGTCGGCGCCGACCAGGAGTCCCTGTGTGTCGCAGTACTCGACCCCGGAGACGACGGACTGGCACTCGGGCAAGCAGCGGAGGCGCACGGTAGTCACGACGTCCCCTCGACATGGTGGGAAGTCCCCACCACCGGAACTGACGCCTCGCCCACTGACCTGGAACCCGTCATCGTCTACGACGCGGCGTCGACGACCTCCGACACCGTCTACGCGACGAAGACCGGACTCTCCATCGCGGGCGACACCAAGACCGACCTGATCAAATCACGGGCAATCCGCTTCGTCACCGGCTAGCACCCGCGCCCCGCCGGGCCGTGCGCACCGGATCCTGGCCGGGTGCGTGATGGGTATGGGCACGCTGGCCGTCGCGGTCGAAGATCATGATGAGTTCCGCGGGGCCGTCCACGGCGATCAATGCGTGGGGGGTCATGGTGGTGAACTCGGCGGCTTCACCGGCCTCGACCATCAGTTCGCGGTCGCCGAGCAGCAATTGGACGCGGCCTTCGATGACGAAGAACCAGTCGTGACCGGGATGCACGCGCTGCCGGGGTGTGCGTTCGGTGGGCGTGAGCCGCATCTTGATCGCCACCGTGTTGCCAGTCGGTCGGCTCAGCGGCCAGATGGTGAACTCCCCCGAGCGATTCGGCACCGGCCGGATGATCACGTCGTCGTCGTGACGCACGTCGAGGAGGGAGTCGAGGTCGACCTGGAGGGCGCGCGCCAACGGAACCAGCACGTCGAGACCGATCGTCCGGTGGCCGGTCTCGATACGGCTGATGGTGGATGGGCTGAGGTTGGTCCGGGCAGCGACCTCGTCCAGCGAGAGACCGAGAGTGGTGCGGAGGCTGCGCAGCCGTGTGCGGACCACATACTCGACCTCGCCCAGCTCACTCACTCTCGGCTCCTCTCTGACTGAACTTCTTGCTAATTCTGCAAGACGACCTGCGTAATCAGGAAGAGATAGTAGCGTCGGACAACATGAATGACCACCAGACGCACATCATCGAGCGACACTGCGACGTCGCCGTGATCGGGGGCTCGGCCGCGGGGCTTGCGGCCGCCTTGCAACTCGGCCGCCAGCGTCGATCGGTGATAGTGATCGACGCCGGCGAACCCCGCAACGCTCCGGCCGCTCATATGCATAGCTACCTTGGCCACGACAGCATCCCCCCGGCAGAGTTCGCCACGATCGCCCGAGATGAAGTCCGCGGCTACGGCGTCGAAGTCCTCACTGGGCGTGCCACCGACGTCTCCCGCACCGGTGACAATCGCCTCCGCGTTGCTCTCACCGGTGGTCATACCGTGATCGCACGCCGGCTCCTGGTCGCGACTGGGCTGGTCGACGAGCTTCCCGACATCGACGGGCTCGGCGAACACTGGGGTCGCGACGTGATCCACTGCCCGTTCTGCCACGGCTACGAGGTCCGCGACCTGCGCGTCGTCCAGATCCTCTCACATCCGATGGGACTCCATTCGGCCGGACTCTTCCGCCAGCTGAGCTCCCGGCTGACGCTGGTGCTGCACGACGGCGTGGGCGCCGACAATCCGGAGCTCGACGCGCTGCGAACCGCCGGAGTCACCATCGTCGACCAGAAGGTTCAACGCATCGTCTCGAGCGACGAGGGACGAGTCGAGTCGGTCGAGCTGTCCGGCGGCGATCGCATCGCAGCCGACGCGGTCGTGGTCGGCGCCCGATTCCGCGCGAGAGCCGACATCTTCGCGTCGCTCGGACTCACCACGGCCGAGCATCCGACCGGACTCGGAGACTTCGTCGAGACCGATCCGTCCGGGGCGACCTCGGTTCCTGGGCTCTACGCCGCCGGCAACGTGACCGACCCGAGCCAGCAGGTACTGCAGGCCGCGGCGCAAGGCAGCTGGGTCGGCGGCATGATCAGCTCCAGCCTGGCTCGCGAGGACATCGAGACCGCTACCCGGCCGTCTGCCAATCAGGCAGATTGGGATCACCGCTACGGCGAACGCCAGATGTGGAGCGGCAACCCGAACGGCACGCTCGTCAACGAGATCGGCGGCGTCGGACCGGGTCGTGCACTCGACGTCGGTGCCGGCGAGGGCGGCGACGCGGTCTGGCTGGCCGAACGCGGCTGGCGGGTGACGGCCATGGACATCTCGCAGCGAGCGCTCGACCGCATCGCTACGGTGGCAGACGACCGCAACCTGGCGATCGAGTGCCTTCATGCCGATGCCAACGCCCACCGACCCTTCGAACCCGGTGAGTTCGACCTGGTGTCGGCGCAGTACGCCTCGATCCCACGCACACCCGACGGACGCGGGGTCGACAACCTCCTCGACGCGGTCACAGCCGGCGGCATGTTGCTCGTTGTCAGCCACGATCTCGAGGCAATGCGGACCTTCCTCGACACCAGCCAGCACAGCCGGCCGTTCGACCCGGACGCCTACCTGCGAGTCGACGACTTCCTCGCGGTGCTCGCCGACTCACCCGACTGGGATGTCGAGGTCCACGGCAAGCAGCCCCGCCCGCCCGGAGCCGCGTCGGCCTCGCACCACGTCGACGACATTGTGCTACGCGCCCGGCGACGTCCCGATGTTGCCAAGAGGTCCTCCGAAGACCCGGGATGAACCGGCTCTGATGTCGGCGACAGCGGCGGGCGCCTCCGGTGCAGACCTGGGTCGAACCTGTGCGTGACCTCACGGGGCTATCACAGGATGTCCTGGTCCCCTTGGGTATGGGAAAAAACAGAGTTTCGCTTGCTCCAAGCCGCAGCGGCAACTGGTGGCCTCGCGCTGATCGCCTCAGCGTGCGCGAGCGATGTCGCCGCGTCCACCTCTACCGACAGCACGGAACCGGCATCGCCGGCGGCGTCGACTGCTGGCTCGCCCGCAATCAACACAACGGATGCGGTGAAGGCCGCCAATGGAGCACCAACGTCACCATCACCGTGGGCGAGGGAACATTCACGTTCGAGTCGAACGGCATCCCTGACCACGAGCTCCCCGACCAGTTTCTGATCCCGCAGGGCCAACCGGGAGACCCCGACGCGGAATTCCTGGCGACCGACGCCAATGATGTGGTGCTCGACACCCCACTGAAGGTCGACATTCCACTTAGCCCGACCTATAGCGACGGGGTAACCCAGACGAACCTCGGACGAATCGGCGTTGTCGTCAGCGGCGCCCAACTCTTCAACGACTACGAGGACCCCGACCTCAAGGTCGTCGCGATCGACGACAACTTCTCCATCGGTGGCGTCGATTTCATCGACTCCTGCAACGGCCATCCGCTGGCCACCGGTGGTGGCTATCACTACCACGGAGTGCCGTACTGCATCACCGACGAACTGGACGTCGCCGGTGAGCACTCGAAGATCCTGGGCTTCGCGCTGGACGGCTTCCCCGTCTACGGACCCCAGAACACCGACGGCGTCGCGACGACCAACGACACCCTCGACGAGTGCAGTGGGGAGACCGGACCAACGCCGGAGTTTCCGGACGGCGTCTACCACTACCACCTGACCGACGACGCCGCACCGTACTCCCTGGACTGCCTGCACGGCGAGGTCGAGCTCGCCCAAGGCGGCGATGGACCCGGCGGGGAGCCTCCTAGCGGCAATCCCCCTCCGAGTGGCCGCCTCGAGTGGGTACCGCCTGCCGCAGCCGGCAACTGATCGCCGACACATCCGAGCAACGGACCCAACGGAGTCCCGCACAGCGCCGCGTAAAGAGGACGCCACAAGCGCGAATCCAGCAGACCCGAGGCGAGGCCGATCACGACTGACCAGGTACGACCTCGACGGCCGACGTTGACACAGGGCAACTCATCGATGGTTCGGGACTGGGCAACCCTAGCTACCGGCGCCGTTACCTCCGACAGGATGCCCCGCGTTCCCGGCTGCCGCTGTCCGGGTCGCCATCTCGGGCCGCGCCGCGCTGGTCGGTTGCCAGATAGGGTCGCACCGCAAGTCCGATGGCCGGGCTGCCCGAGCGGAGGCGGCGGACCCAGAAGCCGCCCTTCTTCTTTAGCGAACCGAGCAGCGGGTCCGCGATCTTGGCCGACCGGAGGCTGGACGTTCCTCCCGTCGGCGGCCAGACGATATTGCCGCCGCGGTCCTGCACCGGGAAGTTGACTTGCTGCGGGCCGGCGACCCCGTTGGAGTCGAATATGGAGTTCTGTACCCGGACATTGCGAGGCCCCGGCAACCAGATCGCGCCGTTGCCATACTTGGCCCTGTTGTCGGCGAAAGTCACATGCCGCACTCGTAACCTCGCCGCTTCGGAGAGTTCGAGACGCATCGCGCCGCCGAAGTCGTCCTCCGCCACGTTTCCCGAGAAGAGGACATTGGTGAACCGGTATCTCGCGGAGCCGTCGGCACGGATAGCCCCCGAAGAGCCTGTCGAACGATTCTCAACGAAGGTGGTCTTGCGGATCCGCACGACCTTGTCGGCGTGAATGGCGAGGGCACCACCGCGTCCTGGATCGCTCACATTGCGGGTGAAGGCTGAACCCTTGATGGTGACGGTGTCGGCAGGGTAGGCGTAGAGAAGAGCGGCACCACCGTCGTCTCCGGCGCCCCGGTTCTTGGTGAACCTGGAACGACGAATGGTGATCTTCCCCGGCGACGTGATGCCGTTGTTGTAGTCGCCGGGACCGCCGCCATCGGCGAAGAACGCTCCGCTGCCCTTGTTTCCCACCGAACGGTTCCGGATGAACAGCGAGTCCTTGATCACCGGGTTGGAGTGTATCGCGTACACCGCACCGCTGGTTGAACCCTTGTTCGACTCAAAACGGCTCCGGACGATGCGTAACCTGCCGCCGCTGGTCGAGATAGCGCCGCCGCTGAAACCGCTGTCCGTGAGGGATCCGTCGTTGTCGATGAAAGTGGAGTCATGGATGAAGATCTTCGGCGAGCGGTAGCCCACCCTGATGGCCCCACCCTCTCCGGCAGAGTTTGACTCAAACCGGACGCCGCCCACCTCGAAATCGATCGCGCCACCGTTCACCGAGATCGCCCCGCCGGACCCCGTGGTTCTTCCGCCGACGATGCTCAGCGAGAAGAATCGCAGCCGCGTCGGGGAATCCCCGTTGAAGCGAAAGGCGCTACCCCGGCGCGCAGCATCCACGACGAGACCTGCGGCGGCAGACCCGTCGATGGTCACGCTTCCGCGGAGCTCAATCGTCGAGGACAGAGTGATCCGCTTACCCGCCAACTTCGGCGAGAATCCCACGACCCCACCCGAGGCGACCGCAGAGCGCAGCGATCCGGATCCGGAGTCGGCGACGGACGTCACGATGCTGGTCGGCGTCAACTTTGGCGCGGAGTAGGAGGCCGTAGGGTCGAAGCCGGCCTTCGGGGGAGCCGATGCGCAGTTCCTCGCACGAGCCGGCTTAGCCGCTGCCGGTTCGACTCGCGCACCCGCCAGCACTCCGGAACGGCGTTCCGCCAGGGATTGTCCCAGTGACGGGTTTGGTTCCTGGGCGGACGTGCTGGGCGATACCGCTAGCGTGCTCAAGGTGCCCGCCGCCAGAAGCACGGAGATGGTGGCCAGTGCGGTCCGACGACGACCAGGATGTCCAGCATGGCTTGCGTTCCGCGCCCGGTTCTCCCCCATCCGAGACACCCTATGGGAGAGCTGCCTACCCAACAACCCTCGAAACACCGTCTGACCTACCAGAAGAAGCCGAGGGGCAGGGCTGCCCCTCCCTGAACACGGCAGATCCTGGCCGAGGTGCTCGACCTCATCCGCGATTGCCACGCCGCGTATGTCGAAGCCAACGAAACCACCAGGCGGCTCGTCAACCAGGCCTTCTTCACCCCTATCTACCTCGACGAAGGCGAGGCCACCCGTTAGCGGACCGTTCGGGTGGGCTACCGCCAAGCTGTCGACGGCCTACCCTCACGCCTCGTACCTAGCCCGCGTACATCGCTGCCCTACCGAGGCCCACCAGAACCGGAACGGGGGCCAGAACCGAAACGGCGGCCAGCAGCTCCCCTCCGCACGTGCATCCTCCACCCGGGCCGGCCTCACGTCGATCATGGCGAGTAGCCGGGCCAGCGTGGCCTGTCTGGCCGAGCCCCGCCACGCCTGACCCACCACTGGTGCGGTGGTCATCAGCATCGCCCATTGCGCCGACCCAGCTCAATCAAACCCGCGGTACGCCGATCACCTCGTTCGATGCCGATCAAGGCGCCTGCGTCGAGGACCAGCTTCACGCCGCGGACTCGTCGGCGCGGCCCGGCCCGACGTACGGCACACCGGTCTCGGTCGCCAGTGCACGCAACTCAGCCTCGTCGAGGTTGCCCCGCTCGGCCTGATGCTCTACGAGCCAGGCGTCGACCAGGCGTCCGCGCATCCATCCCGACAGCGCCTCGACCACCACCGCGGAGAAGGAC
>JBOFLH010000249.1:0-3031 GCA_051657765.1 Nocardioides sp.
GCGAGTCCCCGCTGTTCATCGACGACAGCCCGAACATGTCGCTGATGGAGATCCGGGCCAAGTGCCGCCGGCTCAAGCAGCAACACGACCTCAAACTCGTCATCATCGACTACCTCCAACTGATGAGCTCGGGCAAGAAGGTCGAGTCTCGCCAGCAGGAGGTCGCCGAGTTCTCCCGAGCGCTCAAACTGCTCGCCAAGGAGCTAGAGGTCCCGGTCATCGCGATCAGCCAGCTCAACCGTGGACCCGAGCAGCGCACCGACAAACGCCCCCAAATGTCCGACCTGCGCGAGTCGGGCTCGATCGAACAGGACGCGGACCTCGTGATCCTGTTGCACCGCGACCGGTCCGACCCGGAGCGCGACGGCGAGGCGGACGTCATCGTCGCCAAGCACCGCAACGGCCCGACCAAGGACATCGTCCTGGCGTTCCAGGGCCACTACAGCCGCTTCAACAACATGGCCCGAGACGGTGGCTTCTAACGTTCGCTTGAGGTCAGTACCACCCGCCCGTTCACACGCCGATGGTCGTAGCGATCACTCATGCCGATGGTCGTGCGGTCTGCTTTTTTGGATGCGGGCAAATGCTGCACCGCGTGGACATCGCGCCCGCTGGCGCAAAACTGAATCATAGGCGCGTGAATCATGTGCCATACTGAAGTTGAATCCTGACCGATCGGCTCCGGACACTGCCTCAGGAGGTATAGCGATGGCTTCGCTCTTGCCCGCCGACGCGCTCGGCTCCCACGCTTCCACGGTTGGCGACGTACTTGCCAAGGTCGTGCGCGACCGCCATGACCGAGCGGCCGAGGCCCACCAAGTGTCCGAGTCGCGCTACTCGAGCGGCTTCGGCACCCAGTGGCGAGACCTGCTGGATGACGCGCACGAAGCGCTCATCAAGCGCGGTTTCCAGTCCCACAAGATCGCTCCGGGCGGGTACAAACTCCCGGTCGTGAACGATTGCTTGATCTACGTGTGGCGTGTCCCGAACGCCCCGGGTGCAATCTCGTCGTTCGCATCGAGCCCCACCCGGCAGAACGGCTTCGCCGCCGCGCCGCCCGACCCAATGCTGTTCGAGCCTGACCGCACCGATGACCCAGAGTCCGGCGACGGATCCGTGGAGGATTCAGAGCTCGCGGGCGTTGTGCGGACCGTTGGCGACGCGATGCCGCTGGTGCTCGTCCTTGTCGAGTCGTCGCCCCGGCGCCTGCTGTCGATTGATTGGGCCGTCGCCGTGCTTGACGATGCCGGCAAGGTCGCGCTAGACGGGCGGGAGTCGATATGGGTTCCGGAACTCACTGGAGACGGCGCGGCATTTGACGGCGACTCCTTTGACAGCGGTATGCCGACCGTTCCCCCGATTGAGCCTCGCGAGCGGGCCGGGTCGCATCCCGATGAGTGATGACACGCCCAGCCTGCTTGATCACCCTTCCGTCGGCAGCGGCCGGTTCGAGCCGGCACGCCTGACCCAGGCCCGCGTACGCGTCGGCAGGAGCAAGACCGAACTTGCCAACGAGGTCGGTGTCTCACCCGCAGCGATCGGACAGTATGAGGCGGGCGTCAACGCCCCCCGCGCTGAGGTGCTTGGTCGTATCGCGAAAGCACTGCATACGCGGCCGGACTTCTTCAGCATCGGCCGGCCGCTTGCACGCCTCGACACCGTGAATGCCCACTTCCGCAGTCTGCGATCGGCGCGGGTCGGCGACCGTCAGAAAGCGCTGGCCACGGCGACGCTGTTGTGGGAGCTGACGTTCGCACTGGAGCGGTTCATCCGTCTCCCGGTGGTCGATCTGCCCGCGCTTCCTGTCGGCACACCGCCTGCTGAGGCAGCCGCGGTGCTGCGGCAGCACTGGGGTCTGCCCGACGGGCCTGTGAAGCACCTTGTCGCCACCGCGGAGTCTCACGGCATCGTGCTTGCCGTTCGCCCGTTGCGAGAGATCGACGACGTGGATGCCTTTTCCGTCGTCATCCTCGAGCGCCCAATCATCATCACCACACCCCGACGGACCGAGAACGTCTTCAAGCATCGGTTCTCCGTGGCGCACGAGATCGGGCACCTGCTCCTGCACGGCGATGTCGGCGCGCCAACCGCCGCGATCGAGAGAGAGGCCGACGAGTTTGCGGCTGCCTTTCTGACGCCGGCGGCGGCCATGGACGCGGCGCTACCGCAGCGGCTCGACCTCGCCGCCCTCGGCCGACTGGGCAGGAAGTGGGGCGTCGCCCCGACCTCCCTGATCCGTCGGATGGTCGAGCGCGGCCGCACTACAGAGTCGTCCGCGCGCCGGGCCTACCAACGCCTGGCGACCGTCTACGACGCGAAGGCCGATCCCACCAGCGCCTATCCGGGTGAGGTGCCGACGCTGTTGAGGAAGGCCGCTGAACTTGCTGGAGACCATAGCGCGGGCGTGCACGGGCTCGCTGAGGCCCTGAAGCTCAGCCCAGCACAGGTTCGAGACCTACTGGGAGAGGCTGACCAGCGCCCCGTGCTTCGTCTCGTGGGTAGCGAGGACTGAGGCCTGGTGCGGCACGCCCTCGAGTCGTTTCTGCACCGGCTGTCGCTGACCCGGCACGGAGACGACCCCGTGCGCTCGGCCCAGACATTGCAATCCGTGTCTACGCGCCCGAGACCATGATCGCAGAGAAGGGGGTCACGATCCTCGAACGCGGCACCACCAGCACTCGGTGGCGTGACTACGTCGACATCGTCGAACTCGACCGGAGGTACGACGTGAGCCGAGCCGCACTCGACGCATCGGTGCGCGCCGTCGCCGCGCACCGACGGATCGAGGTGCGCCCGATCACCCCCATCGTCGCGGGGTACGGCGTTGTCGGACAGCGCAAGTGGGCATCCTGGCGCCGTAAGGCAGGAGCGCAGGAACTCAGCGAGGAACTGCTCGACGACCCGTTCGCCGCCGTCGAGTCGGCCGGCCCGTGACGGTCGCGCCCAGGCTCGGACCGGCGGCTGACCGTCAGCCGCACCGCCGTCATCCGTCGAGCCGTCGGTGCCGCGGCGCTCAGAGCTGCAGGTGGAG
>JBOFLH010000250.1:0-2805 GCA_051657765.1 Nocardioides sp.
CGTGCGTGACCTCAACGCAAAGGTCCGAGCGTTCATCGACGGCTGGAACGACCGCGCGCATCCATTCGTGTGGACCAAGACCGCCGAGCAAGTACTGGCCAAGGCCATACCTAAAGAAACTTCAAATGCGCGACACTAGTCGTCGGGGTCGTCCTCTCGCGCCAGCCAGGTGGCAAACCGTTCGACGGCTACCTCGAACTCCGGGTGCAGGTCGGTGAATTCGCCAAGACGATCGGCGAGCCAGGCCAACGTGACGGTTTCGTCGCCGCGCCGGGCCAGCAGTTCCTCGATGCCACGGTCGGTGAAATACATCGCGGGCCGGCTAGGCGAAGGCCTGGTCGAGCAAGCCCCGCTGCTCGGCGACATGCCGCTTGAGTGTGCCGACCGACGGCGAGGACGATGCCGGCCGGCAGACCGCTTGGACGTGGCGGTCCAGCAGCGGCCAGACGTTGATCTGGTAGTGCGGCAGCGGGCCCATGTTGGCGGGTTCGTCCTGCACCCAGCGGATGTTGGCTAGATTCGGGAAGCGTGCAATCTCGGCGGCGATTTGGTCCACCGGGCGTGGATAGAGCTGTTCGACCCGAGCAATGGCGCAGCGCCGGCCGTCGGGGCGGTTGGCGCGTTCCACCATCAAGTCCCAGGTGACTCGCCCCGAACACAGCAGCAGGGTTTCCACCGCGGCCGGGTCGGCGGTGCTATCGGGAACGAACGGCTGGAAGGTGCCGGTGGTGAAGTCACCCGGCTGCGAGGCGGCTTCCTTGCGTTTGAGCATTGACTTGGGGGTGAACACGATCAGCGGTCGGTGTTCTTCACCTAAGGAGTGGCGCCGCAACAAGTGGAAGTACGACGCCGGGGTAGAGGGCTGGGCCACCACGAACGCATCGTCGGCGCACAACGTCATAAACCGTTCGATTCTCGCAGAGGAGTGATCCGGCCCCTGCCCTTCATAGCCGTGCGGCAGCAACAGCACGACCCCCGACTGTTGCCGCCACTTCGTCTCGCCAGAGGTGATGAATTCGTCGATAATTGTTTGCGCGCCGTTGACGAAGTCGCCGAACTGCGCCTCCCAGATCACCAGGGCGTCCGGCCGTGCGACCGAATAGCCGTATTCGAAGCCCAATGCGGCGTACTCCGACAACAAGGAGTCGTAGGCATAGAACTGAGCCTGTTCCTGGCCCAAGGTGGCTAGTGGTGTCCATTCGTCGGCGGTCACCCGGTCGATGATGGTCGCGAACCGTTGGACGAAAGTGCCACGCCGGGAATCCTGGCCGGCCAGCCGCACCGGTCGACCGTCGAGTAGCAGCGATCCGAAGGCGAGGATCTCGCTGGTGCCCCAATCGATCGGCCCGTCGCCGATGGCGGCGGCGCGGCGCTGCAACTGCGGCATCACCTTGGGGTGAACGGTGAATCCGGTGGGTGGGGAAATGTGTGCGTCGGCGATTCGCTTCAGCGTCTCGGCGGTGATCGCGGTGGTGGTCTCGCCGGGCTTCTTCTCGGGATAGTCCGGTACCGTCGTCCACGAACTCGGCGCGGCATCCGCCTCACGCACCTCGGTGAACACGCGCTCCAACGACTGCTGATAGTCACGCAGCACCTGCTCGGCCTCGCCGATGGAGATGTCTCCACGACCGATCAATGACTCGGTGTAGAGCTTCCGGATCGAGCGCTTCTGTTCGATCAAGTCGTACATCAACGGCTGGGTGTACGACGGGTCGTCCCCTTCGTTGTGACCGCGCCGGCGATAACACACCAAGTCGATCACCACGTCCTTCTTGAACGCCTGGCGGTATTCGAAGGCCAGTCGGGCGACCCGGATGCATGCCTCCGGGTCGTCGCCGTTGACGTGGAAGATCGGTGCTTGCACCATCCGGGCGACGTCGGTGCAATACAACGACGACCGCGAGGCGCCGGGCGAAGTGGTGAAGCCCACTTGGTTGTTGACCACCAGGTGAATGGTGCCGCCGGTGCGGTATCCGCGAAGCTGGGAGAGGTTCAGGGTCTCCGCGACCACGCCCTGGCCGGCGAAGGCGGCGTCGCCGTGCACCAGCAACGGCAACACCGGGAACGCCTCGCCGCGGTTCAACACATCTTGTTTCGCGCGGGCGATGCCTTCTAAGACTGGGTTGACCGCCTCCAGGTGGGAGGGGTTGGCGGCGACCGATACCTTGATCGTGGCACCGGTGCCGGCGGTGAACTCGCCCTCGGCGCCGAGGTGATACTTCACGTCACCGGAACCCTGCACGGTGCGCGGGTCGATGTTTCCCTCAAACTCCCGGAAGATCTGGGAGTACTTCTTGCCGACGATGTTGGCCAGCACATTGAGCCGTCCGCGGTGCGCCATACCGATGCAGACTTCATCCAGGGCGGCTTCGGCGGCCGCCTCGCAGAGTTCGTCCAACACCGGAATGGTGGTTTCGCCGCCCTCCAGCGAGAACCGCTTTTGTCCAACGAACTTGGTTTGCAGGAAGGTCTCGAACGCTTCGGCCTGATTGAGCTTCTGCAGGATCCGCAACTGCTCCTCGCGGGGCGGCTTCACGTGTGGTTGTTCGACCCGCTCCTGAATCCAGCGCCGCTGCTCGGGATCCATGATGTGCATGTATTCGATGCCGACCGTACGGCAGTAGGAGTCTCGCAGGATGCCCAGGATGTTGCGCATTTTCATAAATCGGCGTTCGCCGCCGAAGGAGCCGGTCGCGAACTCCCGGTCGAGGTCCCACAACGTCAGGCCGTGGTTCTCCACCTCGAGGTCCGGGTGACTGCGCTGGCGGTATTCGAGCGGGTCGGTGTCGGCCATCACGTGACCAC
>JBOFLH010000251.1:0-3078 GCA_051657765.1 Nocardioides sp.
TGCCCGAGGCCACCTGGATCAACCCGCCCGCCGAGCAGCAGACGGCCGAACAGCCAGCTGCCTAACCCCCACCGGACTCATCCACCTTGACAAGTTCCGCCTGGGCGCGGTTCATCCTTTGCAATGAGCAAGCAAGCACGCGACCACTTGCCAAGAAGTTCAGCAGCACCGGCAAGAGGTGTGGCACCTTTGGGAGGGTGAGGATGCCGGACGATGCCAGAAAGTGGCCAGGGCTCGTAGCTGCGGCCGTTACCGGCGCCGGCGCAGTAGCGGCCGCCATGTTCCTCGGCGTCCTAGCTGAGACGATTCCGTCGGCGTGGGCCCAACGGCACTCGCGCTTGCTGTGGGGCATCGGCTTACCGCTATTCGTGGCTGCGGGTTTGCGAGCAGTCATTGCGCACGTCGGCTCGGGGCGGCGAGACCTCGCCGCCACAAGAACGAGGCTTCACTCAAATGCGGTTGCACTGCCTCTGGCGCACAGCGACGCGCAAGCCTGTCCATCTATCGCCTTGGACCCGGATCGGGCTATCACGAGGTTTCGTGGGCGCCGACTCGAGCAGCGAACCATCCTCAACTGGGCTCTCTCGGCCGACCAACACCCCTTCCTTCTGCTCACCGGCCAAGCGCTCGTAGGTAAGACACGTCTGGTCAGCGAGGTTACTCGGAGACTGCCAAACCACTGGCTCGCGAGCAGGCTACTGCCAAGCGCAGATGGAGAAACGGCGTCGCTTGCCGAGGCTCTTGGGCCCCATCTAATAGCCATCGAACTCGACGACGGCGGACGTCGATACGCGAACTTTATCAACAGGGCGGCAATCGTAGCGACAAGCAGCAAGCTAAAAGTTGTTTTGATCTCCCGCAACCCGCGAATGGTGGACTTCCTCGGTGAGGATCTCACATCTCACGCTCGCCGTGAAGTCAAAAACGCACAACGTTCCAACTCGATCGACCTTCTCCCGCATGGGAACACGCAAGACCACCTACGATGGCAAAGAGAAGCGGCAGATCAGTTTTTGGCAGCTCAGGTAGCACCTAGACTTGCCCGGTTCGACCAACCGGCATATGGGGCGCCGATTGGTCTGCTGCACGCGGAGGTCCTCGCTGCTGCCCTATCGACAGATCGCTCCGTTTCAGATACAACCGACGTTAGTTCGCGCGTACAAGACCTGCTGGCCAGCAACGAGATGGCACACTGGTCGCAGCACGGCATTGCAGAACCGCTAGGTATGCTCCGGCAAAGCGCATTCTCCTCTGCTTGGCTACTTGGCGCGCAAAGCTTCGATGAACTGATACGATCGGTCGAAGCAATAGGCATCTCAGACAGCGGATTAACTTCGCTTTGCCTTTGGCTCACTGCAACCTATCCCGGGAGTAGTTACCGGACCTTTAAAGCTCCCAATCAACTAATTGCCCGCGCTATCTCTATCCCGTGTTTGAGTTCCGACCCTGACCTGACAACACGTCTACTCACCGGCCTCGATACCGCCTCGTCCATCCGAGTGATCATCCGCCTACTCGACTCGTCCCCCTCTCTTGAGGGTGAAAGCGATCAGGTTCGCTGGCTTGTTGATGTCATCAACTCGGTGGCTCCAACCGGGAAGCGGTTGTCACGAGTGTTAAGACAAGTGACTTTGGTGGCCGCAGCAGGTGGCAAGCTTGACGACCTCGCCGTAGCTGTACTCGGCAACCTAGGCCATGCGAGTGCAGAGCTGGACGGCTTACTGTCTGCGCAAGACGGACTCTCAAGACTGCCAAAGACTCTTCTCTCGCTTCGGGAACTCAAGCTCAATCAGGTGAGAACTCGTGCGCACTCGTCGGACCAGCTAGCCCGAGAGCTGACACTGTCTGCATCTGCTCTACTGAACGTTGGCGATGCTTTGACCGCACTCGAAAGGCTCGACGAGGCAGTCATACTCTGGACACAAGTGGAAGCAAATCTGGCTCATGACCATAGGGACCGGATCTCGACCCACATACTCCGGGCAAACGTCCTCGCTGTACTCGGAAGGCAGCAAAGCTCTGCCGATGCCGCATGCGAGGCGCTTACGCTGGCGCGGGAGCTTCCCAGTAGGGAGCAGACGCGTGAGGGCGTGGAACTTGGACAAGCTCTCAATGAGTGCGTGTTCCAACTCTACAAGAACGGCCAGCGTAGCCAAGCCTATGTATTGGCGAGCGAGGCCGCCGTGCTATGGAGGCGTTTGGAAGAAGACACACATGGAAGCGAGGAGCCGGGGCTAGCAAGGTGTCTTAGCAACTTATCAATCATGCAAGCGGCGGACGGTGACCTAATTCTTGCAGCGGAGACTGCGGGCGAGGCTGTAGCTATCCGACGCCGATTGACGAAAGATGACCCCGCCACTCACAGGCGGGATCTTGCCATGTCCCTAAACAACTATGGAGTAAGACTTGATGCTGTCGAGCGGTTCAACGAAGGGTTCGCCGCGATGGGAGAATCACTGGCACACTGGCACAGCCTTCTCCTCGAAAATCCCAACATACATGTCAACGGTTGGGCGATGGCCAATCACAACTACGCTACGGACCTTGCCGAACGCGGTCATGTCGATCGCGCCTTATCTACACACAAGAGCGTTATCAAACTGAGACGGAGGCTACATAGGCAGAACTTGGCTTCGTCAGCTGACCTTGTGAGCAGCCTACACGCCTATGCTCACACATTGATGCAACACTCGCGACCCGATGCGGCAATTGAAGTGCTTGAGGAGGCTTCGACGATCTTGCGATCTCGAATGAGCGATCACTTGGATGGTGACTATCGGCCGCTGTCCCAAGTTCTTTCCTGCCTTTCGGAGGCGTACTCGAAGCTCAACAAGAGCAAAGAAGCCGCAAAGGCTGCTGTCGAGGCAGATCATGTGCAGAGTCTCGCCAGGGATTGAGGCGAGGACATCAACACGTGTACGTACCCAACGATAGGCTGGCTAGTGGCGCGGATTTGAAGTCTCTTTCCGGTTGGTCTTCTTGAGGATCTCGTCAGCGCTCTTGGTCCAGACGAAGGCGTGGGATCGGTTGTTCCAGCCGTCGACGTATGCGCGGATCTTGGTGTTGAGGTCTTTGACC
>JBOFLH010000252.1:0-11879 GCA_051657765.1 Nocardioides sp.
CCTACCTCGAAACCACCAACGAGAACCCCAAGCCCTACGCCTGGACAGCCACCGCCGAAGACATCCTCGCCAAGGTCGAACGCGCACGGGCCACCCTCGACAAGGGATCACTCAATACTGAGACGGACCACTAGTTGCCCCGGTCGGCTGACCGTTGATGATCGGTCGGCTGACCTCCGCCGAACATCGACTGGCTGATCGCCGGCTACCCATCGGCGATGGCGGCCAGCGGCGGACACGAACACATCAGATTGCGGTCCCCGTGGGCGTTGTCGATGCGGGCCACCGGCGGCCAGTACTTATCTGGGTCGACACCTCCCGGGAACACGGCCGTCTCGCGTGAGTAGGACCGTTCCCACTGCCCGACCAAGACATGGGCAGTGTGCGGCGCGTGCCGCAGCGGCGAATCCTCGGCAGCCCACTCGCCGGCCGCGACCCGATCGATCTCCGAACGGATCGCGACCATGGCGTCGCAGAACCGGTCCAGCTCGGCAAGATCTTCCGATTCGGTTGGTTCGACCATCAGGGTTCCCGCTACCGGAAATGACATGGTTGGCGCGTGAAATCCGTAGTCGACCAGCCGCTTGGCCACGTCTTCGACGGTAATGCCGGTGCGTTTGGTGAGTTCGCGGAGATCCAGGATGCACTCGTGGGCGATCAAGCCGGCTTGTCCGGTGTACATGATCGGATAGCTGTCACGCAGCCGAGAGGCCACATAGTTCGCGGCCACGACGGCCATCCCGGTGGCCTGGGTGAGTCCCTCGGCTCCCATCATCCGAATGTAAGCCCAGGCGATCGGCAGGATCCCGGCTGATCCGTAGGGTGCCGCACTGATAGCGCCGATACCGTCTCGCTTGGCCGGTTCTGGATGCATTGGGTGGGTCGGCAGGAACGGTGCGAGGTGAGCCTTGACGGCAACCGGTCCGACCCCCGGACCGCCGCCGCCGTGCGGAATGCAGAACGTTTTGTGCAGGTTCAGATGAGACACATCGCCGCCGAACTCCCCCGGCTTGGCATAGCCGAGCAACGCGTTGAGATTGGCGCCGTCGAGATACACCTGGCCGCCGTAGTGGTGCACGATTCGGCACAGTTCAGTGACGGTTTCCTCATACACGCCGTGGGTCGACGGGTAGGTGACCATGATTGCCGCCAGCGTGTCCGCGTGCAGCGCGCACTTGGCTGCTAGATCCGCAAGGTCGATCGACCCGTCGGCGGCGGCCTTGACGACCGCCACCGTCATCCCGGCCATCACCGCCGAGGCCGCGTTGGTGCCATGCGCCGAAGACGGAATCAGACACACCACACGGTTCTCATCGCCCCTGGCTCGGTGGTATGCCCGGATGGCCAGCAAGCCCGCAAGTTCGCCCTGGGAACCGGCATTCGGCTGGATTGACACCTGGTCGTACCCGGTGATCTCGGCCAGCCAGCTCTCCAGATCGGCGATCAGCGACTGATAGCCGGCGGCATCCTCCGCAGGCACGAACGGATGCAGGTCCGCGAAGCCAGGCAAGCTGACCGGTTCCATCTCGGTGGTCGCGTTCAGCTTCATGGTGCACGAGCCGAGCGGGATCATTCCGCGATCCAGGGCGTAGTCGCGCCCCGAAAGCTTGCGAAGGTAGCGCAGCATCGCCGTCTCGCTGCGATATGCGGAGAACACCTCATGGGTCAGAAATGACGTTGTGCGGTTAACCGCCGACGGGAGCCCTATCGGGGGCTGCCTGCGGTGGTCGGCGATGACGGTGTCTTTCGCCGGGTCCAGGCCACCACCGGCGACTGCCTCGAACGACTTGATGACTGACGACACCGAGTTGTGCGTCGTGCGCTCTGAGGTCGATACGCCGACTCGGTCCGAGTCAATGTGTCGCAGGTGAATGCCGAGCGACCGCGCCTCCTGGACCACTTGGTGTGCCCGGCCGGGCACGAGCACCGTCACCGTGTCGAAGAAGGTCTGGTTCTCGGTGCGGATCCCTCGCTCGCCGAGCGCCGCCACCAGGTCCGTGGCGTGGCGGTGAGCGCGCATGGCGATCGCCCGCAACCCGTCTGCGCCGTGGTACACGGCGTACATCGACGCCACGACCGCTAACAGCACTTGAGCGGTACAGATATTCGATGTCGCCTTGTCCCGGCGAATATGTTGCTCCCGGGTTTGCAGCGCCAGGCGATAGCCACGACCGCCTTGGGCATCAACCGAGACCCCTACCAGTCGCCCCGGAAGGTGTCGTTCGAGTCCTGCCGCAACCGCGATGAAACCGGCGTGTGGCCCGCCGTAAAACATTGGGACGCCAAACCTCTGTGACGAGCCAACCACCACGTCGGCGCCCAACTCGCCCGGCGCCTCGAGGAGGGTGAGCGCGAGCAAGTCCGCGGCCACGATTGCTTTGGCGCCGCGGGCGTGGGCCGCTGAGATGATCGGCGCTGGATCGCGCACCGCTCCGGATGCACCTGGATATTGCACGACGACGCCGCTCAGCTCGCCGGGCGGCAGACCGTCGCTCAGGTCGGCGACAAGCACCTCGATCTCCATGGCGGCGGCTCGGGTCCGGACCACATCGATGGTCTGTGGTAGCGCATCGGAATCGACCACCAGTGGCCCGGCAGTTCCTCGCTGCGCTCGTCGTACCAACGTCATAGCTTCGGCGACTGCCGTGCCCTCATCAAGCAGTGATGCGTTGGCCGTGGGCAGCCCGGTGAGATCCGAGATGACTGTCTGAAAGTTCAACAGCGCTTCCAACCGACCCTGGGAGATCTCTGGTTGATACGGCGTGTAAGCGGTGTACCATGCCGGGTCCTCCAATACGTTGCGCCGGATCACAGCCGGCGTCACGGTCTCTGAGTAACCCAGGCCGATCATTGATTCGCACGGCGCGTTGCGGGCGGCGAGAATTCGTAGTTCCGCGGCGGCCTCCGACTCGGTGATCGGCTGCGGCAGTCCGAGACCGGAGCTCCGGATGGCGGGGGGCAGCGCGGCCGCCATCAGCTCATCGACGGACCGATAGCCAAGCCGAGCCAACATCAGGTCGCGCTGAGCGGCATCAGACCCGACATGACGTGACACGAACTCCGGCGAAGTGGCGGCAATCTCTGGCGACAATGAAGGCTCCTCGAAAACTGGCTACTCGGTTCGCCTCCCCCTCTGTCACTACTCACCGCCAGAGCGCCAAGTTGCTTCAGAGTCGCCAGTCCGCACGGTCCGGGCGCCTGAGAGGTTCCGGGGAGGAGTTGCCCCTTCGGCGCTTCATGCCCGGCCAGCTCCGTGCGCTTCCCGAGTCGGAACCAACCAGAGTGAAGACTCTCCCGTGCGGGATTGTCAGCACCATAAACCTATCAGCACGATCAGCCGATCTTGCGGGCGACGCGACGTGCGGCAAGTTCGTCACCGGGCGCGGGCTGCGCGGCGTCAGCCGTGGTTCGTTCGCTCGGCAGGGTGGCCAGGCTACCTTCCACCTCTCGCCAGACGCCGCCGATCGCGATGCCGAACACTCCTTGGCCACCCTGTAGCAAGTCGATGACTTCGTCACTGCTGGTGCATTCGTAGACCGAGGCGCCATCACTCATCAAGGTGACCCTGGTCAGGTCATCGGTACCTCGTTCGTGCAAGTGTTGCACCGCTGTTCGGATCTGTTGAAGTGAAATACCGGTATCCAGTAGGCGCTTGATCACCTTCAGGATCAAGATGTCACGGAAGGAATACAACCGCTGAGAACCGGACCCCTTGGCGCCCCGCACGGTCGGTTCGATGAGCCCCGTCCGTGCCCAATAGTCCAGCTGGCGGTAGGTGATCCCGGCCGCACGACAGGCGGTCGGGCCACGATAGCCGGTGTCGTTCGGCATGGGAGAGACATCGTCGGCGAAGAGCAGACCTTGCTCATTCGCCCGCTCGACGGCCACTGTCGTGTCAACCATCGGAGACTTTCGATCGTTCTCGTTCACTGGCACCTTCGACCTCCGTCGCGTTACTCCGTTTTGCGTAACTTCCCGAGGGGAAGGGTCCGCTTGATTGGCGCGCTAGCGCGCGGCAGCAACCACAGCAGTGAAGTTACAACAGAGACATTCCAAGGTAGGCCTCGTCCACCTGTCGGTCAACGCTCTCGACCGGCGTGTCGAAGCCATAAGTCTCATGTAGAGCTTTAGTGTTCGTGGTCGAAGTCCTCGGGAGTCACATGGTCGAGGAACTCGCGGAACTTCTCAACCTCGTCCTCCTGCTCCTCGGGCACTGCTAGACCAGCCTCGTCCAGCACCTCCTCCGCACACACGATCTTGGAGCCCGTGCGCAACGCCAAGGCGATCGAGTCCGATGGCCGGGCGCTCACCTCGGCTCCTGAGTCGAGCACCAGCAGAGCGTAGAAAACCCCGTCCCTCATCTGCGTGATCCGGACCTCAGCGAGCGTGGTGCCGGTGGCTGTGAGGACATCCCGCATGAGGTCGTGGGTCAGCGGACGCGGCGGTACCACGCCTTGCTGCGCGAAGGCAATCGCGGTCGCTTCCACGGCACCGATCCAGATGGGGAGGTAGCGCTCGCCGGACACCTCGCGCAACAGAACGATCGGCTGATTGGACGGCATCTCCACTCGCACCCCGACGACGTCTACTTCGCGCACCTACTCAGACTACCTCTGAACCGAAGGCCGGCACTCGGGTGTCGGGGATCGGAACTCCTTCGAGATGTGTTGAAGGTCCATTCCACTCGGGATTTCCAGCGCACGACACCCAGGGATCTCGGCCCCGAGGTCGGCACCTACCGCCGTCAACGCCGATGACGTCCGCCGAGTCCCACCTTGACCAACGTGGCATGTAGGCGGACTGAAAGCGCCGCTATCTCGGCCGCAGCCTGGGCAGCGCGCTCTTCGGCGGCGGTGTCGCGTGCGTTTCGTAGCGGCGTGACGACCTGTTCGACCAAGCCAACCTCACGATCCGCCGCGGCCCGAAAAGCACGAAGGTGCCGTGGTTCGAACCCAAACTCAGCAAGCTCCCTAGCGGTCTGCGCGATCACTAGGGCATCGCTGTCGAACTGGCTGGTCCCCGAACGAGGGTGGACCAACCCGAATTGCTCCAATTGGGCCAGCAGGTCTTCGGAGATTGCGGCGACCTTCAACAGCTCGCGGCGAGACAATCGCAGATCGCTACGCCGCTGAAAGGACGCCGCGCTCGGCAGCCCGTCGGTTGCCAACGCGACGTGCGGGACCGTAGGGACTACCGACTCGATGGGCGGGGGCTCCAGCCCCCGATCAAGAGCGTCCAGATGTTCCCCAATGACTCTGAGCGGCAGGTAGTGATCGCGTTGCATGCGCAAGATGTAGCGAAGCCGGTCGACGTCGTTCGCGGAAAACTTGCGGTAGCCAGCCGCCGTGCGCTCAGGCTTGACCAGGCCCTTGTCCTCCAAAAAACGGATCTTCGGAATGGACACCCCAGGGTAGTCCGGCCGCAACTGGTCCAGGACTTGACCGATGTTCAGTAACGCGCGTGATCGGTCAGCAGCCGTGGCTGGCAGTACCATCGTCAGCCGCTCGCATGGCCCGCAAAGAAGACCAACCGGTACTTACCGATCTGAACCTCGTCGCCGTCTTGCAACGCCACCTCCTCGATGCGATCACGATTGACGTAGGTGCCGTTCAGACTGCCCACGTCGCGCACGTGAAAGCCGCCGCCGGACCGGACAAACTCAGCATGCTTACGCGACACCGTGACGTCATCGAGGAAGATGTCGCTGTCCGGGTGCCGGCCCGCGTCCACCAAGTCCTCCGCGACCAGGAATCGGCTACCGGCTCCTGGGCCACGCTGCACCACCAACAGGGCATGCCCCTCGGGCAGCGCATCAACGGCAGCGGCGTCCACGGGCCCGAGCAGCCGGTCCGCGGTCTCGGTGAGGTCACGCGCGCCGAAAGTGATCGTCGAGGTAGCGTCGTCCGCGACCGAACCCGCCGACGCCACCACCACGAGCCGCGCCCCGCACTGCGCGCAGAATCGTGCCCCGTCGGGGTTCTGTGTGCCGCACGACGTACAGAATGGTCCCACTAGCTCAGACGACATGGACAAACTCTAACCCTCAAGTGACGCCTGATAACTAGTCGCGTCCAAGAGTTCGTCAACGGCGGCAGCATCCGCGACCTCGATCTCAATCAACCAGCCACCGCCATACGGATCGTTGTTGACGAGCTCCGGGGTTGCGTCGAGCGCGTCGTTTCGGGCCGTGACTTCACCAGAGAGCGGCGCATACACATCACTCACGGACTTCGTCGACTCAAGTTCGCCACAGACCTCGCCGGCCACCACGGAGTCGCCCGCCTCCGGAAGAGACACAAAGACGATATCCCCCAGAGCATCCTGGGCGTAGTGGGTGATGCCAACCCGAACAGTGTTAGCGGCCGAGTCGGTCAGGCCCACCCACTCATGCTCGGCGGTGTACTTCAGGTTGTCGGGAAACACAGGTCCTCCTGGAAACTTGGTGGTCATGCGGTGAGACGGATCGACTTCGAACCGGACCACACTAACGTCGTGGGTGACGACACTAGATCAACCGGCCGGTTTGGACTGCCTACTCAGGTTGGGCGAATTCCGGGGTCGCGGGAGTTGTGGTGCTCTCGATCTCCAGGCTGCTGCGATCATTGACCTCGACAGTTCCGCCTTCTTCCTCAATGATCTCCTTGGGTCCACGGCTGAAGGTGATGGCGCCGGCCAGTGTGTTGGGCTCACCAATGACATCGATCACGTACGGCGATCGGACCAGCTCGCCATCAAGCAAGATGCCCGCGCTGCTTACCTCCAGAGACGTCTGGGCCACTACGCGCACCTGGTTGTTGAATTCGATGGCTTCCGCATTAGCCGTTCGCAACTCCTGAATGACGTCAAGCAGGACCTCCAAGGACACTTGTTCGGCGTCACCCTCGATGGTGATCCGAATTCCTGGGCCGGTGACCGGCACGATTCCGGCGAGGATGCCCAAGTTCTCAGCGTTCTCCTGAGACTGCTTGAGCGCTGCCCGGCGGGACGTACGGGTAGATTGCAGTTCGTTCTTCGTCTGTTCTAGCTGTTGAATCTCCCGCTGGGTTCGCTCCGAGAGCGTCGAAAGCCCATCGAGAATATCGATGAGATCCTGCTCGCGATAACCGGCGTAGGCATTGCTGGCCTCGTTGACCCGGACCTGCGTCGCGGCGGCCAACCCCAGCGCACAAAGCAAGGAAGCGACTACCACCTGTGATCGAGTTGGTCGCGAGAGCCCGCGCCGAAGCCGCGATCTAATGGTGGGCCAGAGACCGGTCGTCGGAACCCAGCGAACCCGGCCCGACTCGGTGGCCGGCGCCCCGACCGCCCGCGGTCGAGCCCGCCACAGGCCAGCCAGGCGGGTAGACCAGGCGGGCTCGGAGCTGTCGGCTGGTTCCCGGGGTGCCGCCAGGTGCTGCGCCGGGTCCTGGGGGATTCTCGATGCCCCCCCCTGAGCAGTCGGTCGGCGCTCACCCGGCGGGTCTACCTCAGGCATGGAACAGGTGCCTTCTGATGGCCGCCACATTTGAGAAGATACGAATACCGAGCACCACGATCACGCCCGTCGACAACTGCCCGCCAACCCCCCGTTGATCCCCCCGGAACACGATCGCGGCCGCAATGACGACGTTGCTCAAGAACGAAATCACGAACACCCGGTCGTCGAAGATGCCATCGAGATGGGCGCGCAAGCCACCGAAAGCGGCGTCCAGCGCGGCGACCACGGCGATCGGAAGGTAGGGCTCCCAGCCTGCCGGCACATCGGGTTTGAAAACGAGCCCGAGAAGCACACCGACGGCCAGGCCCAACGCGGCAATCATGGTCCTATCTCCTGTGTATCGCCCGAGCCTGCGGTGACCGAGGCCACCCGCGCGGCTTCAAGTGGTCGCGACCGGGCGGCCGGCAAGGTCATGTCGTCAACAGTGTCGATGTCGACGCGGAACCCCAGCTGTGCCACTAGAACCTCCCATGCCAGCCCACTGGTGGACTCAAGCAACTTCGCTTCCATGGTGTCCGGATTGCCGATCGCACGGACCGTGTACGGCGCACGTAACGGCACGCGATTGACGCCGATCGACAGACCCGAGTTGCGGAGCGCGGTCAGCGGCGTGACTCGTTGATCGTCAATCGAGATAGCCTCCGCACCGGCGTTCCATAGGCCGTCGACCAGAATGCCCAGATCGTCCGCACGGACCAAGCCGAGTTCGTCGGCATTGGCAGCATCGTCTACCACAATTCGTACGCCAGGCCCGCTAACCGCGGCGAAACCGGTGACCTGCGCTAGGCGATCAATGGTGTTGTTGACCGAGGCCAACCCTTGCCCGACCGTCCCGATATCCCCTTCCAGGGTTCGGTTCTTGGCGCGTAGATCGGTCAGCGTCTGTCGCTGAATGTTCACCCGCTCACGCCCGCCGGCAATCTGCTTGATGAGACTTGAGCGCTGGCCTTGAGCGTCGTCGGCCGACTGCGCCGCCTTCGCGGCGGCCGTGCCTACCAGTAGCCCAAGAACCGCGATCACCAGGAGGACCGATGGGCTCCGCCCGGCGGTGCCCTTGGACGTACCGCGATCGCGATCGGCCGCGAGTCGGTAATCCTGGTCAAGCGACGCGCTCGCAATGCGGGTCAGCAGCGGCGTCGTGACATCGTGGCGGTGGACCTCAGTCATCGGCGCTGACCCAACGGGAGCTATTGGTCAGCAACTTCTGCACTTGCCAGGCGTAAAGTAGCCCGACCCACCAATAGAGCCCTATCCCCCAAAACGCGAAAGCCCATCCCCACACTCGAGCCAGCGTCGCGACAATTCCGTCTCCGTCTCCAAGCAGGAGCAGCGGAAATGCGTACAAGAGGTTGAACGTGGCTGCTTTCCCCAGCAGGTGCACGGGGAGAGCACTGTAGCCACGCATGCGCAGGAACGGCACCAATGTCCACAGAAACAGGTCACGAGCCGGTAGCACCACCGCGACCCACCACGGCACCACGTCCCGTAAGGCAAGGCCGACCACCGCGGCCAGAATGTACAGCCGATCAGCCACCGGATCGAGGATCTCGCCCAACGTGGAGTACTGATCGAGGCGGCGAGCCAGATAGCCATCTAGGAAATCGGTGACGCCGGCGAGCATCAACACTCCCAGCGCCCATCCGTCCTTCTCCGGGCCGAGGACTAGCCATAGGAACACCGGAACGCCGGCCAGCCGAACCATCGACAGCAGGTTGGGCAGCGTCCAGACGCGAGCGGTGCGCGCGCGTTGCCTGGGCATATAAATGGCCTGACTTGTGGATGGTTTGGTGGGCACGATCTGCCTTCGGAGAACACCCTAGCGTCGGCTGCCGTCGGAATCTGAGTGCGGTCAGCTCGCCTCGCCGTGATGTGCGGCGTCGCGGATTTCTCCGACGAGCTCCTCGAGCACATCTTCAAGGGTAACGACTCCGAGAAGGTGACCAGCAACACCGGTCGGCACCGTGTTGTCGATAGCTGAACGGGGAGCCTCGTCATCGACGACCCGAGCCATGTGCGCTCCCCTGCGTTGCAGCGTCTCCAGCGCCTCATGTAACAGAGCCCCGGGCCGGACATCCGCAAATGGCCGGATCACCTGAGCATCGAGCGTCCGCGACCGGCGGTCCTCGTCGACCTCCAACATGTCCTTGATATGCACGTAGCCGCGGAGCCCGCCGTCGTGAGCCTGCACCGGAAAGCGACTGAAACCGGTGGCCGCGCACCGTTCCTCGACCACCGCCACAGACGCGCTCTCGGGCACCGTGGCCAAGGATGCCAGCGGCATCAGCACCGACTCCACAGTCTTCTCGGCAAAGCCGAGCGCACCTGCCAGGCGGTCGTATTCGTGAGCTTCGATCAGGCCCTGCCCACGCGACTCCTCCACCATCGCCGAGACCTGCTCACGAGTGAAGGTCGAACTGACTTCGTTCTTCAACTCGACCCCGACCCGTCGAAGCACCAGGGCCGCCACCGCGTTGACCACGCTGACGACTGGCCGCAACACCGTTACGAAGAGCCAAATGGGGGGGCCGAGCACCAATGCCGCGCGATCCGGCCCGGCCAGCGCCAGGTTCTTAGGAACCATCTCACCGATGACCACGTGGAGATAGACCACCATCGCCAGCGCGATCGCGAAAGCGACGGGATGCAACACGGAATCAGGCGCCCTCAACAGCCGTAACGCGGGCTCGATCAGGTGCGCCACCGCCGGCTCGCCAACTGCGCCCAACACCAGAGAACACACAGTGATGCCCAGCTGATTCACCCCGATCACCAGCGACATGTTCTCCATTGCCGTCAAGGTCACCTTGGCAAGTCGCGAACCCGCTTGCGCCTTGGGCTCGATTTGACTTCGCCGAGCCGAGACCAGGGCAAACTCCGCACCGACGAAAAACGCATTCCCCATTAGCAAACCGAGCGCTACCAGGAGTGCTCCGAGGTCAGACATCGGTCTCCTTGGCCGGCACCTGCGGCACCAGGTTCATCGCGAGCCGATCTACTCGAAGACCATCCATCCGAGCAACCCGTAGTGTCGCTCGACGACTCAGCGGTCTCGTCTCGTCCTGAGTCTCGGTATCGCCCGGGAGCCGCACGTCCACTTCGGTGATGTCCCCCACCCGGGGAATCCGGCCTAGCGACTTCAGAACCAGACCGGCGACCGTGTCATAGGCCTCGTCCTCAGGTAACCCGACCGTGGTCAGGTCCTCCACTTCGTCTGGTCGAAGCAACCCGGACAGCAGCCAGCTTCCGTCTCGAAGCAGCCTAGCTCGCGACGGGTCCGGGTCATGCTCATCGGAGATATCGCCAACGATCTCCTCAACGACGTCCTCGAGCGTCACGACCCCTGCCTGCCCGCCGTATTCGTCAAGAACGATCGCCATCTGGAAACCATCGCGTCGTAGCAGGGTCAGCAGTGGATCCAGTCGCAGCGAGTCCGGGACCACCGTGGGGCGGACCATGATGTGTTTGATCCGGGTCGTCGTTCGGTCCGCGACGGTGAGGGCGACCGCGTGCTTGACGTGTACGGTGCCGACCGCGACATCGTCGGCGTTCAGCACCGGAAAGCGAGAATGGCCGGTCTCCCGGGCTAGCTCGATAATCCGGATCGCCCGGTCCCCCTCGTTCAGTGACGCTGTTCGCACACGTGGCGTCATGATCTCGCCGGCCGTCCGGGTCCCGAATTCCACCGAACGTTCGACCAGCTCAGCGGTCTCCGGGTCCAGCGTGCCCAAGTCCGCTGATCGCTGGATGAGCGAGGCCAGTTCGGTGGAGCTCCGGGCTGAGCGCAGTTCTTCCTGAGGCTCGATCCCGAGTCGGCGCACGACCGCGTTAGCGGAGCCGTTCAAGAGCAGGATCGGCCACCCCATGAGGTTGGTGAAGGTCCGCTGAAAGCCTTGAGTGGCCCGGGCGATAGCGAACGGCCGGGCCAACGCGAGGTTCTTGGGGACCAACTCACCGAACACCATGGTGAGAAAGGTGCCGATCGCCAGGCCGAGCCCGACGGCAACCGGCCGTACCCAGGACGCGGGCACGCCCAAGCTGGCCAGCGGACCGTCCACCAAGTCAGAGATGGCTGGCTCGGCCAAGAACCCGATCGCCAGATTGGTAACAGTGATGCCCACCTGTGCGCCCGAGAGCTGGGTGGAGAGTGAGCGCAACGCTTTCTGGACGCCGATCGCCGCCTTGTCGCCATCGGCCGCGGCCTGCTCCACGAGGCCACGGTCAACTGTCAAGAACGCGAACTCGGCAGCGACGAACGCGCCGCAAGCTGCGATCAGCAGCACTGAAATACTGAGTAAGAGCCACTCGCTCAAGACGCGGGTCACTCCTTATGGGTACGACGAATATGCACCGGCCATGCTAGCGGCAGACCGAGCGCCTGAGCGAACCTCCTTAGCCAGCCGAG
>JBOFLH010000253.1:0-3968 GCA_051657765.1 Nocardioides sp.
GGAAGCCTGGCCGGTCCGATATCCTCAACCAGTCGCGGTCTTCCCAGGCCGTGCTGAGCGCCTGTAGCTCAACGGATAGAGCATCTGACTACGGATCAGAAGGTTTGGGGTTCGAATCCCTACAGGCGCGCCACCCAAAACCGTCCTGACCTGGGCGAAGTCTTGGCCCGCTATAGCTCAGCCGGTGCGGCAGAACGCGGCCCGATGCGGGTTCTTGCGGTTCATCGGTCAGAAGTAGTTCAGAAGTCTGGCTGGGCGACGCGCGTAGACAGGCAGGTCCGAGACCTGCCCGCCGCAGTTGGGCAGCCGGCAATTGCGGGTCACTCGCGATACGACCACGTCGAGCCCCTACTCCGGGTACAGTCCATCTTTTGTGCCGTTGTGGCCACCATCAGGTCTTAATGGCGGTCCTGAATGTCCGCCCGGATCGGCTTGGAGGTTGGGTGAGCACCGAGCCAGCTAGCGCTACGCAGCCCACACTTTTTCGGATCGAGGCGACCCATGGTGCGGTGCTGTCGGTAGCCCTCGGACACGACCTCATCGTCTCTGCCGGTCTTGACGGAACCGTCCGACGCTGGGACGCCACCAGCGGCCAGCCCATCGGCGAACCCCTCACCGGCCACACCGGCCGGGTGCTATCGGTAGCCCTCGGCCACGCCAACGGCCAAGAACTCATCGTCTCGGCCGGCGACGACGGAACCGTGCTGGTGTGGCTCACATCGGAGCTGATGGCGGGGCCTCGGCCTGATCCGAGTGTGCGGGATCTAGCGGCCGCCGACATCGAGCGGACCCATGATCACCTGCGCCGCGAGGTCCTGGCCGCCTATCTCGATCGGTTGTTGGATCGTGTTAGTCGGGTCGATCAAGAGCGGCAACGCGCGGTGTTCCACCTCGACGGCAGGTGGGGGTCGGGTAAGTCGACATTGATCGAGCTACTTCTCGATCCACGGCTGGCCGGGAGCGTTCCCCCGCCTCAGCGGCGTATCAGTGACCCACTTGTGATCAGATACGACGCCTGGCGGGAGAGTGCCGTTGCACCCGAGTGGTGGTCGGTGGCAACAGCACTCCACCGCGAGGTCCGGGCATCCCGGAGCTTTCCGACTCAAGCGTTGATGTCGCTGGTCGACCTCACGGCACGATTGGCCCGAGCCCGGTCCTCACTCGTAGCCCTCACTGCCCTCGGGATCCTCGCGGCGGGCCGGTGGCTCGGCTGGTGGTCCAGCCTCAACGTTGCCGGGAACACACTTACCGTGTTGGTCGCGGTGCTCGCCTTCGGGGTCACGGCCGGGCGTCTGCTGTTCTGGCTCTCGCCGGTGATCGGCACTCTTCACGCCCGCAACGACGACAACCCGCTTGCCGAGATCGCTGCTGCCGTCACCCGACTCAGACGCTGGGTGCCTCGCCGCAGCGACCATCAGATGTTTGGAGACTCCGCGGTTGCAGGCGGCTTGTCGCTGGCCACGCTGTGGTGGGTCCTGACATTCGACAGTGACACGACCGCCGCCCCGTGGATCCGAGCCCTGGGTGAACGTCTGATCAACTGGCGGTTGCCGTTGTCTGCGGCGATCCTGACGGCCCTCCTTGCCGCAGTGGCGTACTGGCGCATTCGGAACTCACCGTCACCAGGAACGAACCAGATCCCCGAAACGCCCAAGCAAAACCCGGCAGGCGGCCGGGTTCATCAACATGTGGCGACAGGCTGGACCTATCTGGCAGCAGTCGGGATCGTTGCCGCGATCTTCGCCGTCCCGACCCCGTACCAGTTAGCAAGACATGCGACCCTGGTGGCGATCGCATTGGCACTGGTCCAGATCGGTGGCTTCGCCTACTGGACCACGCGGCTGACGACCTCGACCCGCCGACGGCCAGTGCTACTCGTGATCGACGACCTCGACCGCTGCCCAGCCGAGCGCGTTGTCAGGCTACTCGAAACAGTGCACACCTTGATGCGTGAACCCGACCGCGCCCGCGTTCTCACCCGGTGGCGGCGACCCGCTGCCCTCCTCGTCTTGATCGCTGCCGACGGCCGCTGGGTCCGGCAAGCATTCAGCATCATCTACGACGACTTCGCACCGCTCAGCGGCCCCGTCCACGGCCTCGGCTCAGACTTCATTCAGAAGCTGTTCGACCACACCGTCCTTGTCCCCGCCCTCAGCGCCGGACAAGTCGACAGCTACGTCAACGCGGTCAGCGAAACCCGCGCCAGCAAGGGCTCGGACCGCCAGGCATCCCGCCCAAGAAGCACTTTGCCACCCGCCGCTGGCCACAGCATCGAGGTCATCAAGGAAGAAATCGCCGCCAGCACAGCCGAGAATCTGCAAAGCCCAGAACTCACCTCGCGGATCCGTAGCGTCACCGACGATTCGGACCGCTACGACCTTCTCCACGCTCGTGGCGCTCGGGCTGCCGAGGCCGACATCCAGAAAGAACGAGAGGAACATCTCCTCAAGCGCTACGTCGATATCCTCCCCAACAATCCGCGACTCGTGAAACGCGCGGCAAACGCTGTAGGCATGATCTGGGCACTCAAGGACCACCTAGGCCACGACGAACCCATGGACACGATGGCCCGAGCGGCAGTCCTGCTGATCCGCTTCCCCGAGCTCGTTGACTGCCTCCTTACCGAGGTCGACCCGCCGAGTGTCGACCCGAGCCAGTGTCGGTCTGGCTCGCCCTGGCTGCGGCGGGACGTCCAGAAGGTGCTTGGTGCCGGTACCTCGATCGAAGCGCTCGCCCGGTGCTACGGCCGGACCTACGACCCGCCGGTCACGGCTGCGCCCTACTGATCTGTTGCCACTTGGTCCCAGAACATGTCCGACGAGCTGGCGCACCCAGTTGGTGCCAAGTCCACGGGCCCCACACTCAGCAACGGCAGTACTCGCCCGGATGTAGGCGAGGACCGACTGAGCGACCACAATTGACGGGAAGCTGCGGGCCCGTGCAGTGTCGCGTGGGCTAGATGCCGAGCGTGCCAGCGACGCGGTCCAAGTCCGCGCGCTCTCGTCCGTCGATGCACTTGGCATAGGTCTTGAGGAGTACATCGACGCTGTGGCCGGCCCACTCTGCGACGCGCATCGGACTCACGCCGCTGTTGAGCCAGGTGGAAACGGCCGCGTGGCGGAGGTCGTAGGGACGCCTGGCGAGGTGCGAGTTCTCTTGCTCATCGGTAAGGGCAATGCGGCGAGCCCGCTCCCAGACTCTGCGGTAGACGAGCCCTGAGATCGGGGCACCGTGGATCCCAGTGAACACGCGTCCTGCTTGGTCGGCTTCGAAAGCTGCCAGGTGTTCGTTGAGGAGCTGGGCGAGCAGCGGCGGCACCGGGACGCGTCGCATCTCGCCCGGAGCCCTGTGCTTTAGTGCCCGCGCTCCGCGGCGCGAGCGGCTGTCGGTCCATTGCTGGTCGATCTCCGGGGCCGCCTGTTCCAGGAGTATCCAGCCCCACTGCGCTGGGTCGTCAGGCAATTGGAGCCACCTGGTGCGCAGCTCGGCGGCTTCCTCAGGGCGGAGAGCCGAGTAGTACATACAAGCGAAGAACGCGACGAGTCGCGGGCCGCTCGGCTTCACGCTCCGTACGGCGGCGAGAAGATCCAGAGCCTGCTCTGGGTTGATCACAACCCGCTGATCAACACCCGCAGTGGACCGAGGTGCGGTCCACTTGATCGCCCGGATCGGGTTCGTCTCCAAGAGACCGAGCTCTACCGCGTAGTCGAGTGCGGTGGCGAGGTTAGCGCGCTTGAGTCGGGTAGTTGCGACGGACGCACGGCCACCGTCAAGTTTCGTGGCGACCGCTTCGAGGGCCGCCCGCGCAAGGTCAGGCCGCGCAAGGCACGCCGTCGGGCGGCTGTGTCGCGCGACCCAGGCGAGGTGGGCCGAGACGGCGGCCGGTTCGCTGGATGTGCCGCGCCGGGAGGTGTAACCCCAGTTCAATAGGGCGGACCGAATGTCCTTGGCTGCGTCGGGGTCGATCT
>JBOFLH010000254.1:0-3824 GCA_051657765.1 Nocardioides sp.
AACCGGATCGCATCCGGCAAGGGAACCCACCAGAACCGATCCCTCAAACCCATCGCGAAGTCCAACGCATCCAGCACTCCGCCCAGATACAACGCCTGGCCGCTGGCCTGATCCAACACCCCCCGTGCTCGCTTGGTCACCTCGATCTGGACCTCGATCCCAACCGGCGAACGATCAGCAGACCGGACACCGGTAGCCGGCGTCACGGCCGTCAGTCCCACCAGCCACGCGATCGCGTCGAACGTGCCCGAGGCCACATGCGAACGGGTGAAGTTCTCCCGTTCCGTCGCGGACGGATCCGCGCCCGCACGCGCGTCCCACTGCATGCCCCGCGCCAGATCCGCGATGAACAACAGATCGGCCAGCGGCACCAACTCATCGGCGTCCGCGGGTGCTGCCAGATCCTGTGTGGTCACGATCCTTACCGCCTCCCAGGGCGACCGGTGAACAACGGTCACCCCTCATCACTGAGTGTGACGCACATCGCCGACATCGCCCTACCAGGAAGGAACCAACACCCGTGAATGATCAACACATTCGCCGCTCGAAAGTTCGCTGCCGCACTGTCGAGCACCTGACGATTCCGGAACTCTGCGCCGAACTGAAGATCAGCCGATCGACCTTTTACTACTGGCGCCAGACCGGCCGAGCACCACGCTGCGTCGTACTCCCCAACCGCGAAGTACGCATCACCCGCCACGACCTCGCCACCTGGCTGGCCAACCACACCGAGAAGGAGCCACCGCAATGAACCACCGCCGACCCGCTCGGTCGGGACACCGGACGCACCTGACCCTGGCCGACCTCCTCGACGAGCTCGGCGTCTCGCGATCGACCTTCCACGACTGGCGCGCCAAGGGTCGCGCACCCCGATGCCTCAAGCTTCCCAACGGCGAGCTGCGCATTCGCCGTGCCGACTACGAGAAGTGGCTGGAGTCCCTGACGGAGGACGAGCACGCCCGATGACCGAGTACGACGTCCGCCTCCACAAGATCGAGCCCTATCGCGGCGCTCGAGGAACGTCGTACGCCGTCCGCTGGAAGGTCGGCACCCGCCGACACCGCAAGACGTTCCGTACGGCGGCGCAGGCCGATGGCTACCGCAGCGAGCTCCTGGCCGCGACTCGTCGGGGTGACGCGTTTGATGCAGTGACCGGCGAACCGATCGCGTGGGCGCGACGCCGGCAGCAGGAGGTCTCGTGGTACGACCTCGCCTGCCAGTTCGTCGATATGAAGTGGCGCGACGTGTCCCCGCGCTATCGGGTCGATCTTGCCCGTGCTCTCGCCGCGGCCACGCCTGCCATGTACAACGGCAGTCTTTCGTCGAAGCCGAACGACAAGATGCTGCGACGGGTGATGAGCAACTACCTCTTCAACTCACGGCGGCGTGAATCGGTGCCTGAGGATCTCGGAGCGGCGGCTGTCTGGCTCGCTACGAGCACCTATCCCGTTTCGCGGCTGGCCGAAGACCCTGTGCTGGTGCGGTCTCTGTTCGTGACCGCGACCTCGCGCCTGGACGGCACGCCAGCCGCGCCGGACACGGTCCGTAAGCACAAGATGATCCTGAACTCCGTGCTCGACTATGCGGTCGAGCTGCGGCTCCTGCCGACGAACCCGGGCCGAGGGATCAAGCTGACTACCACCAAGGCATCAACCGAGGTGGACTTAAGGTGCGTGATCAACCACGCACAGGCTCGCCGACTCCTGAAAGCGGTAGGCGAGATCCCGACCAACGGCCCCCGCCTCGTCGCCTTCTTCGGACTGCTCTACTACGCCGGCCTTCGTCCTGAGGAGGCGCTGGTCCTTCGCAACCGCAACATCGTGCTACCTGCGCGTGACACGTACTGGGGCGAGCTGAGTCTGGAAGCTGCCACGACTCACGTCGGCACTGCGTGGACCAATAGCGGTGAGAGTCGCGAGGAGCGATCGCTCAAGCAGCGTGCGGACGGACAATCCCGGCCAGTGCCTGTAGTGCCGCCACTCGTCCCGATGCTGCGCAAGCACCTCGACGAGTTCACCGAGGGACCCGACGGCCGGCTCTTCTACGGCGCCCGATCGGGTCGCGAGATCAACGCCACGCTCTACCAGCGAGTCTGGGCCAAGGCCCGGGAGTCAGCGTTCACTCCTGCCGAGCAACGCTCACCACTAGCGAGGCGCCCCTACGACCTCCGCCACGCTTGCGTCTCCACCTGGCTCGCCGCGGGCACGCCTGCGCCGGAGGTCGCCGCATGGGCCGGCCACAGCGTTGACGTCCTCCTCCGCCGCTACGCCAAGTGCATCGACGGCCAGACCGACGCTATCCGCCGCCGGATCGAGCAGGCGCTCACGTCATAGGGCTTCTCGGACTCGGAGACCGGCGAGCGGCTATCAGATCTACTGGACCTGGCAGGCGATCTAGCCGCTGCCACGGTCACGACCCGCAGGGACTCGCCCCCAGTGGACCGATAACCCAGCTCAGCTATACCGCAGGAAACGCGGACATCAGGTGTCTGCCGATGGCCTTACCGAGCGGGATCGGCACGGCATTGCCGATCTGTTTCGCGATCGCAGTCTTCGACCCGACCCACCGGTAGGTATCCCTGAAGCCTTGGATTCGTGCGGCCTCATGGTGAGTGAGTGCGCGAGGTTCGGACGGATGGAGGTAGCGGCCCTTCTCAGGCTTGAAGAACTCCGTTCGGATCGTGACGGACGGCCGATCCCACCAGAGGCGTCCCATGACATCTCCTGAGCCGCTCGTGTGCTTGCGCCAACAGTCCGGCTTCAGGTCGTCCGGAAGCTTGAACCGGTTCTCGCCCTCCCCTATGTGGGCGAATCGCTTCAGCGAGATTTCTTCGTAGTGACGCGTCACGTGAAGCTCGTCCGTTCGATAGGTGCCAGCGAGGTCCTCGCCTTGGAACTCGTACAACCGATCTGGGAGGTTCTGGAGCCGGACCTTCTCTGGGAGCTTGTCCAGTGCGCTCCGGACGGTCAGCCAGTTCGCCGGATCCTTGAAACACTTTTCGATTTCAGGAAAGCCCGGGCTCGGCAGATCGCGGTGGTGTCCGATCAAAATGACTCGCTTGCGGACTTGGGCGGCGCCGTATTCGGCGGCATTCAAGATCTTCGCCTGGAAAGCATAGTTGCGGAGGGCCCCGTCGCGACCACACATCTCCTCGAACTGCGCATGCTGCGGTGAGTCCAGAAATCTAGGGACATTCTCAAGCACGAAGAAGTGGGGATTGGCCTTCAAGATCGTCTGTGCGTAGTACTCCCACAGTCGGTTGCGCTCGTCGTTAACGTCCTTCTTGCCGAGCGCAGAAAAGCCTTGGCACGGAGGCCCGCCGATGATGAGGTCAGCCTCTGGGACCTCCTCGGTCGCGAGCCAGTCTTCGATCGCGCCAGCGAAGACCTTCGACCTTCCGTGGTTCGCCTCGTACGAGGCGGCAGCAGCTAGGTCGAACTCGACGGCTCGAACGGTCGAGTACTTCCGCACGGTGGTCGTCATCGCTGATGCACGCTTGAAGCCCTCGCTCAGGCCACCGGCGCCGCTGAAGAGGTCGAGCACGCGAATCTCGGACGACTGAGACGACCGAGACTGCACCATAGGCCGAACTCTAGCCGGCCCGCCCGACAGTCGTGGCCGAGTACGGTGAGACTCGCCGAGACGCTGTTCTGCGTCGGGCGCGTCATACGCTCCAATCCATGTTGCATGAAGTGTCAGCGGAGGACGAGTTGGTACTACAGGCACAAACCGCAGGTGTGCACGCGTTCTTGACCCGTGACGGCCAAGTACTCGTCCGGTTTGAAGACGAGTAATCCCGATGCCGGCCACCGATCCCAGGACAT
>JBOFLH010000255.1:0-8898 GCA_051657765.1 Nocardioides sp.
ATAGTTCGTCGAGGTGTCTGGTTCGGGCGATCCGTCAGCCCTTGGTCGCGCCCAGGGTAAGGCCGGAGACGAACTGCTTCTGCAACACGAAGAACACGATCAGCACCGGCAGCGCGACGACGATCGAACCGGCAGCGACCAGATTGGTGTCGGAGAAGAACTGGCCACCACGCAGGTTGTTCAGCGAGCTGGTGATCGGGAACTTCTCGCCGCGGCCGCCCAACAGCACGGTGGCCCAGAAGAACTCGTTGTAGATCCAGGTGAACTGCAACGTGCCGAGCGCGGCCAGGGCCGGCCGGACCAGGGGCATAGTGAGCTGCCAATACTGGCGCCACACGCTCGCGCCGTCGATTTGCGCGGACTCGTAGATCTCGATCGGGATGGTCTTCATGTAGTTGCTGAGCACAAAGGTGCAGAACCCCAGCTGGAACGCGACGTTCACCGCGATCAAGCCCCAGAAACTGCCGAGCAGGAGTTCGGTGTCACTCATTGCGGCCGGCAACGGTACCCGTTGGTAGATCTTGAACATCGGCACCAACAAGGCCTGCGGCGGCAGCAGGTTGGCGGCGAGGAACATGCCCAACAGGGTGAGGTTGAACCGGTAGCTGAACCGGGCCAGCACGAACGCCATGGTCGAGGCCAGCAGCAAGGTGACCACCACCGCCGGAATGGTGATGATCATCGAGTTCTTGAAGTGCAACCCGAACTCGGCTCGCTGCCAGGCGTTTGCGTAGTTGTCGAGGGTCCAGCCTCCGAAGGAGAGATAGCCGTTCTTCTGGGTGTAGGCGTAGGTGCGAAACGAATTGAACACCGCCCAGAGCAACGGGAACAGCCACACCAACGACAACACGATCATGGCCACGGTGGCCACCGTGCCGCGTGGTTTGCCCAGCACCCCGCCCTCGGTGCGTTTGGGTGCCTTTCCCGCGCTCGGTGCGGCAGGCCCCGGGGTCTGGTCGGCCAACTGATCGACTCCGATGGTCATCGTGGCTCCTCCTTGAAGACGATGCGGAGATAGATGGTGATGAAGACCGACGAAATCAGCATCATGATGACCGCGAGTGCCGAGCCGAAGCCGATCCGGCTGGTCTCGCCGACCACGTTGCGGGTGACTTCGGAGGCGATGAGCTCCAGGCCGTTGGTGCCCTTGTTGACCACCCAGACCAGATCGAAGGCCCGCAGTGACTCGATGACCAAAATGACCAGCACGATCATGTTGATCGGTCGCATCACCGGAAAGACCACTCCGAAGAAGGTCCTGACTTCGTTAGCGCCGTCCACGGCGGCGGCTTCGCGCAGGGTCGCGTCGACGCCCTTGAGGCCGGCCAGGTAGATCAGCATGATGTAGCCGGTATGCCGCCACGCGGTGGCCACCAGCACGGCCCAGAGATTGACCTTGTCATCGCCGTACCAGTCGACCTGAGAGCCGAACACGTCGTTGATCAGGCCCTGGTCCCGGGAATAGAACAGCTGCCAGATAAAGCCGACCAGCGCCAGCGACAACACGACCGGCAGGTAGAACGCGGTTTGATAGAACCGGCTGCCGCGCATCTCCCGATCGAGCACGACGGCTAGGAGCATGCCTAGTGCGGTCACCACGGCCAGAAAGCCGAGCCAGATCAGATTGTGCCGGATCGCCGGCCAGAACGGCGGGTAGATCCCGGTGACGTCCTGGTAGTTCTTGATACCGATCCACTCGATCCGGTCCACGCCGCCGAAGCCGTCCCATCTGCCGAACGACAGGGCTACCGACATGAAGGCCGGAAGCCAGACCAGGCCGACGACGAACACGGTCGGCACCAGCACCATGATGATGACGACCAGTCGATCCCGCGGTGGGAGCCGCCGCTTGGCGGGGGTGGTGGCCGTGGCTGCCACCCCCGCCAACCCGGTTGGCGTCGTCATCGAATCGTCGCTTCGCGGACTCGCTGTGGAGATCGCATCAGACGAAGATCGACTCCTTCTGCTCCTGAATGCTGTCCAGCACCTTGTCGACATCGCCGGGCGCCTTCAGGAAGCTCTGGATGGCGGTGATGACGACCGGCGCGAAGTCCGAGCGGGTGTCGCGATCCAGGAACTGCGCGATGTTCTCAGCCGCGCCGACCACCTCGGCCGACTTCTTCTGCAACGCTGAATAGCTGGCGGTGCTGGCGCCTGCGTTGGCGGCGATAAACGGCACGTCCGCACCGGCATTGGCCGCGTCGGCGGCCGCCGCGGTGCCGAGCCACTTGAGCATCGCTTTACCGGCGTCTTGGTTCTTGCCGCCCGAGGCCAGGCAGAAGCCATCGATGGGTGCGTCTAGCGCGGTGGCACCGATCGAGGCGTCCAGCTCCGGGAAGGTGAAGAAGTCGATGTCGTCGGCCACATCCGGGATGGCGTCGGCCACGAAGGTGCCCAACAGGTACATGCCGGCCTCGCCCTTGCCCATCGAGGTGGCGGCCTCCTGCCAGGTCCGACCCAGCGGGTCCTCCTGGTGGAACGGCAACAGGCCCTTCCACGCGTCGAAGACCGTCTTGACCTCGGAGCTGTTCCACTCCTTGTCGCCGGCCATCAGGTCCATGTGGAACTGGAATCCGTTGATCCGCATGTTCAAGATGTCGAACGTGCCCAGCGCCGGCCAGCCGTCCTTGTCGCCGAAGGCGAACGGGGTCAGGCCGTCCTTCTTCATCTTCGTCATCAACGCGGTGAGTTCGGCGAGGTTGGTCGGCGGTGCGTAGCCACCCTTATCGAAGACCGACTTCTTGTAGAACACCGCCCACGGGTAGTAGTCCTTCGGGACGAAGTACTGCTTGCCGCCGGCCGTTGACGCGGTCTTGAAGCTGTCGTTGATGCCCTCGATCGGCCACACGTCACTGATGTCGCTGATCGAGCCCTGCTCGGCGAACTGCTGCATCCGGAAGCCGGCAAACCAGGTGAAGACGTCATCGGGAGTGCCTTGCAGGTAGGTGGTAATGCCTTCCTGGAAGGTGTTGTGGTCGACGTAGTTGCCAAGCACCTTGACGCCGGTCTCCTTGGCGTAGGCGTCGGCCATCGCCGCCAGGCGATCGGCGGCCGGACCGGACCCCTTCGCCTCGTTGACGCCGAACTTCACGGTCTTGGCGTCGGCACCGCCCCCGCCGCCCGAGTCGCTACCGCAGGCGGCAAGCAAGCCGGGCGTGCCAATCAGTACGCCGCCGAGGGCGGCGGAGCGCAGGAAATTGCGTCGGGTGGCGGCCATGGTGACCAACGCTGACCCCGGAATGTCAGTCGAGCCCCACGTGTTCGGGCGGGGGGCGCCGGGCTTCTGCGACGACGCCCGCGCAGATCGGGCCGACGCAGATCGGGATGTGCGGGTCATGAAGAACCTCCAAGTAGGGAAACAAAAATCGACAACCTACTGTGATCCTCAACACGCAAAACCGTACTGTCAAGGGCGCTAGGGTCACGATTTCGCACGATTTTCAACACCCCCAACCGGAAATCATGTTGTTTTCGCTGTTGACTCATGAGTTGATCCGGCCCAAGGTTGGGGCATGCCCCGCGTTGTCTCTCAGGCGAGCCGCACCACTGCGGCCACTGCGCCTGGGCCGACCCGAGCCATCGCCTTCGGGGGCGACTACAACCCGGAGCAATGGCCGGTCGAGGTGCACGACGAGGACGTGCGCCTGATGCGCGTCGCGGGCGTCGACCTGGTCACTCTTGGCGTCTTCTCCTGGGCACACCTGCAGCCGGCCGCCGATCGTTTCGAGTTCGAGTGGCTCGACGAGGCAATCGAGCGGTTACATGCGGCTGGAATCAGAGTGGATCTGGCTACCGCGACCGCCTCGCCGCCACCTTGGCTGACCGACAACCATCCCGAGATGCTCCCGGTGACTGCCGAGGGCACCCGGCTATGGCCCGGTGCCAGGCAGGGGTTCTGTCCTAGCTCGCCGCGCTATCGCGAGCACGCTCTGGCGTTGTGCCGAGCCATGGCGCGGCGTTACGGCACCCACCCGGCCGTGGTGATGTGGCACGTCTCGAACGAACTCGGTTGCCACAACGCGCTCTGTTATTGCGACGTCAGCGCGGACGCCTTTCGGCGCTGGTTGCGTCACCGATACGGAGAAATCGAGCAACTGAACCACGCGTGGGGCACCGCGTTCTGGTCTCAGCGGTACGCCGACTTCGCCGAGATCCTGCCGCCCCGCGCCGCGCCGAACTTCCCGAACCCGACCCAGCAGCTGGACTTCCATCGATTCTCCTCGGACGAGTTGTTGGCGCACTTCGTGGCCGAGCGAGACATTCTGCACGACCTGTCGCCGGGCGTTCCGGTAACGACGAACCTCATGGTGATGTCGCACTGCAAGAACATGGACTATCACGCATGGTCCGCCGAGATGGACATCGTGTCCAACGACCACTACCTGGTGGCGGCCGATCCGGAGGGATATCGCGAGCTTGCCTTTGCCAGCGACTTGGTGCGTGGTGTCGCCGGCGGCCAGCCGTGGATTCAGATGGAGCAGTCGACCAGTGCGGTGAACTGGCAGCCCCGCAACGTGGCCAAACAGCCGGGTGAGCTGTTGCGCAACTGCCTGCAACACCTCGCCCGCGGCGCGGACGGGATCTTGTTTTTCCAGTGGCGAGCATCGCGAGCCGGGGCGGAGAAGTTCCATGCCGCGTTGGTCCCACACGCCGGCACCGACACCCGGGTCTGGCGCGAGGTCGTCGAGCTCAGCCGGATTCTCGACCGAGTTGACGAAGTGGCCGGCAGCACCAGCGACAACGCGGTTGCCCTGCTGTTTGACTGGCAGGCCTGGTGGGCGTGCGAACTGGACTCTCATCCGAGTGTCGACGTGCGCTACCTCGACCAGGCGCACGCCTGGCATCGAGAATTCACCGATCGCGGTGTCGGTGTCGACGTGGTGCACCCCGAAGCCGACCTGACCCGCTATCGGCTGATCCTGATCCCGACGTTGTACGCCGTGACCGATGCGGTGGCGCAGCGGGTGACCGAATTGGTCAATGCCGGCGCCACGGTGTTGGTGACCTACTTCAGTGGCATCGTGGACTACCACGACCACATCCGGCTCGGCGGCTATCCCGGTGCATTTCGCGAGCTCCTCGGCATTCGGGTTGAGGAGTTCAGCCCACTGCGTGAGCATCAGCGCGTGCAACTGAGCACGGGTGGGTCGGCGACGATCTGGACCGAGGATCTGCGCCTGGCCGGTGCCGAGTCTCTCATTGAGTATGTCGACGGGCCGCTTCCGGGTGTCCCCGCGCTCACCCGGCGCCGGGTAGGTGACGGATCGGCCTGGTACGTCGCCACCCGACTTGATCAGGAGGGCGTCGGCGCGGTGGCGGAGCAACTACTTGCCGAAGCCGGCGTCCGATGGCATCGGGCAACCCCGGGGCTGGAGTTGGTGAGACGGGTGGCCGCGGACGGCCAGGGTTGGTTGTTCGTCATCAACCATCGCGCCGAGCCGGTCAGTGTGGCGTGCTCCGGTCGCGATCTGGTCACCGGTCATTCGGTGGCGAACTCACTCACCGTCGGCGCCGGCGGGGTCGCCGTGGTGCGGGAGTCCTGATGCTGGCCGCCCAACGACGAGCCACGATCCTGGCCGAACTTGACCGGGACGGCACCGTCAAAGTCAGCGATCTGGTTGCCTTGTTGGACGTCTCGGACATGACTATCCGGCGAGACCTGGTGGTGTTGCAGCGGCAAGGCCTGCTGGAGAAGGTGCACGGCGGGGCGATGGCCCGGACCGAACCGTCCACCACCGAGCCCGGTTTCGAGGCCAACTCGGCCCGCCGGCTGATCGAGAAGGAAGCGATCGCCGCACACGCCGCCGGTCTGGTCGAACCGGGTTCGGCGGTCGCCATCTCCGCCGGCACGACGACCCACGCGCTGGCCCGGCACCTGGTCGACGTGCCCCGGCTGACCGTGGTGACCAATTCGGTCTGGGTTGCCGATGTCCTGCATCGAAGCGGGAACGATTCGCTTTCGGTGCTGCTGACTGGCGGCTTGCGAACACCCTCCGACGCGTTGGTCGGCCCGCTGGCTATCGCGGCGCTGGAGTCTTTGCACCTCGACGCCGTGTTCATGGGTGTGCATGGCATGGATGGCCGCGCCGGCTTCAGCACGCCCAATCTATTGGAGGCAGAGACCAATCGAGTGATGGTCCGCAGCGGTCGACGGTTGATTGTCCTGGCAGACTCCACCAAGTGGGGGGTGGTCGGCCTGAGCTCGATGGCCGACCTGGCGGACGCCTCCGTGGTGATCAGCGACACCGGCCTGTCGGCGCAAGCCAGCGCGATCCTCACCGACGAGGCCGACGAGCTGGTGCTGGTCGATATCGGCGAGCCGGACGGGCCGCTGGGCAACCGGGAACACCGGCCGCCCCCACCGGACTCCGGGCTCGCTGAGTGATTCGGCGGGGCTACCTGACCCGTGTGATCCCTGCGCCGCGGGTCATCGGTAACCGCCGTCGAGTGGTGCGGGTGGCAATGATGGAATAGTCACCGAGGGATGACTGCCAAGGATGATCGTGAGTAACGACGTGAGCGACAAAGACCGTGACACCAAGCCTGACAAACCGGGGCCTGACAAACCGGGGCCTGACAAATCTGGCGGCTTGGCTCGCCCCGGACCGGTGACCGTTTCCGCGGTGTTGATTATGGTGGGATCCGCGATGGTGGTGTCCTTGGCGTTCTCGGCCATCGCCGACCTGCGCAGCATAGAGAATCGCGAGTCTGTTCAGGCCGCTCTGCGGCAGTGGCCGTTGACCGCGTTCGACCTAGACCTCGCCGGTGCCCTCAGGTTGATCCAACTCAGCGCCACGGTGGCCGGTGGGTGTGCGACGGCGGCGGCGATACTCGGTGGTTATGTCTTGCGGCGCAATAGGGGTGCGCGCATGGGACTGTCCGTGATCGGCGTACCGCTGCTGCTCAGCGGGCTGGTCACGGCTGGTTTTCTGGTGATCCTGGTGGGTGTCGCCGTGATCACCTTGTGGCTGCAGCCGGCCCGCGACTGGTTCGACGGGAGACCGCCGACGCCGCGTGGGTCCACGCAGAGGTGGACCGGGCACCGGTTCGGCGCGGCTGGCTCGCCGCCCGGATCTGCCTCGCCCTCGACCTGGTCCGGCCCGGACGCGCCGGCGAGTCGCGTCTCGCCCGGAGCTTCCGGGCCCGGTGTACCGGTGTCGAGTGCGCCCGTGCTCGGAGCGACATTGCCCCGGGTGGATTCCGCGCGGGCGGGTGACGCACGGCCGGGCGCGGTCACGGCGGCCTGCGTGGCGGCCTGGGTGGGCAGCGCGCTCACCATGGTGAGTGTCGCATTGAGTCTGGTGGTGCTGGCCAACAGCCCGGACCAGGTTTTGGCAGAACTCGAACGCCAGCAACCGACGGTGCTCACCCAAGACGTCACGGGTGACATGGTGATCTCGGCGAGCTTCGTGGTGGGTGGTGTCTTGATGGTCTGGTGTGGGTTGGCGCTGATCTTCGCCACCCTCGCGTTCCGACGGGTGTCATGGGCCCGGATCGCGCTGCTCATTTCCGCCACTGCGTCCGCCGCGGTGGCTCTTTTCGCCGTGATCGGAGCCGTCGTCCTGCTGCCGTTGCTGACGGCTTGCCTGCTGAGCGTCGCATTGCTTCTGCGGCCGGAGGTCCGGGCCTGGTACGCCGGCGGGCCGCCTCGCAACCAGAGCGGCGGGTAACCGGTTCGGCTACCCGGGAGCGGTCAGATCGGCTGTCGCCAGCCGCCGGGTGCCTTCGGCGATCACCGCCGCGTCCTTGCAGAACGCCCAGCGCACGAGGTGGCGGCCCTCGTCGATGTCGTCGTAGAACGCCTGGCTCGGTATCGCCACCACGCTCGCCCGGTCCGGCAGGGCCAGGCAGAATGCCCGCCCGTCCGGCCAGCCCAGGTGTGAGATGTCGGTGGTGGTGAAGTAGGTGCCCTCGGAGATCCGCGGACTGAGCCCGGCGGCAGCCAGACCGGCGCATAGCAGATCACGGCGTACGGCCAGGTCGGCGGCCAGCTCGCCCGGAAAGTCCGGCTCCTCGTCCAGCGCGAGCGCGGCCGCCGGTTGCAACGGGGCACCTGAGGCGAAGCTGAGCCATTGCTTGGCTCCGAGGACCGCCCCGACAAGGTGGGCTGGACCACTCGCCCAGCCCACCTTCCAGCCGGTGAACGAGTAGGACTTGCCCACACTCGACAAGGTGACGGTTCGATCGAACATGCCGGGCAGGCTCGCCAGGGGGAGGTGCTCGTTGTCGTCGAAGACCAGGTGCTCATAGACCTCGTCGGTAATCACGGTGAGGTCGTGCCGGGTGGCGACCTCGGCGATCGCGGACAGCTCGGCGCGAGTGAGCACCGTGCCGGTCGGATTGTGCGGCGTGTTGATCAGCATGACCCGCGCACCTGCGGCCGCCGCGTCCAGCGCGGTCACGTCGAGTCGGAACTCCGGTGACCGCAGGGTGACCGGTCGGCGTACACCGCCGGCGAAAGCGATCATCGCTAGGTAGGAGTCGTAGTACGGCTCCAGAACCACCACCGGGTCGCCTGGGTTAACCAGCCCGAGGACGGCGCCGGCGATGGCTTCGGTACAACCGGTGGTGACCACGATCTGGGTATCCGGATCGAGATCGATACCGTAGTTGCGCTGCTGGTGTCGGGCGATTGCCTGCCGAAGCTCCGGTCGCCCGATGCCCGGCGGATATTGATTCTGGCCGGTCTCCAGTGCGTGAACCGCGCGCAAGACGACGCTGGCTGGCCCGTCCTGGTCGGGAAAGCCCTGGCCCAGATTGATCGCGCCAGTCTGGGCCGCCAACGCCGACATCTCTGAGAAGATGGTGGGCGGAATACCTGTCAATCGATCCGCTACCGGCTGATGACTGGGTCGACTAGTCGAGGGTCGATCAGTTGAGGGTCGGGCGATTGGACCA
>JBOFLH010000256.1:0-5406 GCA_051657765.1 Nocardioides sp.
GGCCGTGACCCGCTGGCCTCTGCGGGGATCGTGGACTCCAATCGGTCAAGGCCGCCGATACCGTCGGACGGAAACGGCATATCGTGACCGACACTCTCGGTCTGCACGTGGTCATGATGGTCACGACTGCGGCGTTGCAGGACCGCGACGGCGGCCGGTCACCGTGGCGGCCAAGAAGTCCGCGACATCGGCCCGAAACAGGGTGCCAGAGGGGGTGCCAGTCGGCTCGGTCGCCGCCACGTCGAGGTCGGCTATGGCAGTCCGTTCGCGCTGAGCCACGCGCTCAAGCGCCGCACTGGGCAGCGACCGAGCGAATTGCGGGCCGGCCGCACTGGTTAGATTGCCTCATGACCGAAATTGAGATCGGCCGGGCCAAACGTGCCCGTCGCGCGTTTGCCTTCGACGACATTGCCATCGTCCCGTCCCGGCGTACTCGTGACCCCGAAGAGGTCAACATTGCCTGGCAAATCGACGCCTATCGTTTCGAATTGCCGATGCTCGCCGCGCCGATGGATTCGGTGATGTCGCCCCAGACGGCGATCGCGCTCGGTCAGATGGGTGGGCTCGGGGTGCTCAACCTCGAGGGCATTTGGACCAGGTATGCCGATCCCGCGCCGATCCTGGCCGAGGTAGCCGGCTTGCGAGGGTTGGAAGCCACCCGGCGGATGCAGGAGATCTACGCCGAGCCGATCAAGGCCGAGCTCATCACCGAACGGTTGCGCCAGATCCGCGAAGCCGGGGTGACCGTGGCCGGCTCGCTGTCACCGCAGCGCACCCAGGAGTTCGCCAAGTGTGTGGTCGACGCCGGGGTGGACATGTTCGTGATCCGCGGGACCACGGTGTCCGCAGAACATGTGTCATCTCAGGCGGAGCCACTGAACCTCAAGGAGTTCATTTACGAACTGGATGTTCCGGTGATTGTCGGTGGGTGCGCGACATACCAGGCCGCACTGCATCTGATGCGCACCGGCGCCGCCGGCGTACTGGTCGGGTTCGGCGGCGGCGCGGCGCACACCACCCGGACCGTGCTCGGGATCGCGGTGCCAATGGCCTCGGCGGTGGCCGACGTCGCGGCGGCCCGGCGAGACTATCTCGACGAGTCCGGCGGCCGATACGCCCACGTCATTGCGGACGGTTCGATCGGCAAGTCCGGTGACATCGCCAAGGCCATCGCGTGTGGGGCGGACGCGGTGATGGTTGGTTCTCCGTTCGCTCGCGCCGTCGAGGCGCCAGGTCATGGGTTCCACTGGGGCACCGAGGCGCACCACGACTGCCTGCCCCGGGGCGAGCGAGTCGAGTTCGGCACGGTCGGGAGCCTCCGGGAGATCCTATTCGGGCCGTCCCGGACCGCGGACGGCACGATGAATCTGATTGGTGCGCTGCGTCGGTCGCTGGCCACCACCGGCTATACCGACCTCAAGGAGTTCCAACGGGTCGAGGTCGTCGTCCAGTAGCGCTACTGCCCATGTCTGCCGGCGCTTCTTGTTGGACCACCATCAGCGTTTTCCGCGCTGAGTGCGGACTTATACATCTTGGCAGCGCCACACACCGAACAACATGCCATGAGCGACATGATCACTACGGCGGTCCCGAGCTTCGACGCCATCCCATAGACAACGTAGGTCATCCCGAGAGCACGAAGTTGTTCACTCCTAGCGCCAGTCCGTCGACACTGAGGCCACCAACACCGGCCTGAGCTCAGTCTGGTCCGGCCCACCGATTGCGCCGGTCCGTCTCGGTCCGGCCAACAGCGATGCTTAGCACGCGAGGCGCGACGGCGAGCGCGCGTGATTGACTAGGGACATGAGTTCGTCGAGTGCCTTGAGCCCTGCTGCCCGGGTCGAGGCACTCGACGCGTTGGAGGCGTCGGGCAATGACGCGACCGCCGAACTCGACGTGCTGGTGGTGGGCGGCGGGATTGTCGGGGCCGGCACCGCCTTGGACGCGGTCTCCCGTGGCTTGTCCACCGGCCTGCTGGAGCAGCGCGACCTGGCCTCGGGCACGAGTTCGCGCAGCAGCAAGTTGGTGCACGGTGGTTTGCGTTACCTAGAGATGTTCGACTTCGGGTTGGTCAGGGAGGCGCTGGAGGAGCGTGGGTTGCACCTCACGCGGCTGTCGCCGCATCTGGTCAGACCGGTCGCGTTTCTCTATCCGCTGCACAAAACGGTCGAGCGGCCCTATGTCGGGGCCGGGTTGGTGTTGTACGACGCGTTGGCGATGCTCGGCAAGTACGACATGGGGGTGCCGAAGCACAAGCATCTGTTCCGCAAGCAGGTCGCCCGGATCGCCCCCGATCTCAACACCGACCACCTGGCCGGGGCGGTGCGCTACTACGACGCCCAGGTCGACGATGCCCGGTGGGTGACCGCTATCGCGCGCACCGCGACATCATACGGCGCCCACCTGGCCACCCGCACGCGGGTGATCGGATTCTTGCGGGAGTCCGACCGGGTGGTCGGCGTCCGGGCCGTCGACCTGGAATCTGATCGCGAGTTCGAGGTCCGCGCGAAGGCGGTGGTCAACGCGGCCGGGGTGTGGACCGATGAGATCCAGGCGATGGTCGGTGGTCGGGGAGCCATGAATGTGCAGGCGTCCAAAGGGGTGCATCTGGTGGTGCCGCGCGACCGGATTCGGTCCGAGGCCGGTTTCATCACCAAGACTGAAAAGTCGGTGCTGTTCGTCATTCCGTGGGGACGGCATTGGCTGATCGGCACCACCGACACGCCGTGGGACCTCGACAAGGCACACCCGGCGGCGTCCAAGGCCGACATCGACTACATCCTGGGGCACGTCAACATGTTGTTGAAAGATCCGCTTGACCATGATGATGTCGAAGGGGTGTATGCCGGGCTCCGGCCGCTGTTGGTGGGCGAATCGGAGTCCACCAGCAAGATCTCACGCGAACACACCGTGGTGACGCCGGTGCCGGGGCTGGTAATGATCGCGGGCGGCAAGCTGACCACCTATCGGGTGATGGCTCGCGACGCCGTTGATGCTGCCGCACCCTTCATCGGTGCCCAGGTGCGTGATTCGATCACCGATCGGGTGCCGTTGGCCGGGGCGAACGGTTTCGAGACCCGCACCAACCAGCGGGTGAGTTTGGCTCGGCGCGCGGGTCTGCACGTCAGCCGGATCGACCACTTGTTGGGGCGACACGGGGGGCTGATCGACGAAGTGTTGGACTTGATCGTGACCCGTCCCGAGCTCGGCCGGCCACTGACCGGGGCCGATGACTATCTGGCCGCGGAGGTCGTCTACGCGGTCACCCACGAAGGAGCCAGGCATCTCGATGACGTACTCACCCGACGCACCCGCATCTCAATCGAAACCTTCGACCGCGGTGTTGCCGCGGCCCACCCGGCCGCAGTGTTGATGGCGGCCGAGCTCGGCTGGGACGACGCCGCGATCACCAATGAGGTCGACCACTACCTTCGGCGAGTCGAAGCCGAACGACGAAGCCAGCGCATGCTCACCGACTCCGAAGCCGACGAAGCCCGAGTCTCCGCGCCGGAGATCGTGACGTGAACCCGGAGTCCGAGCCGGATGCGGTGCCCGGCGGCCGCGAGCCGGCGGCACCGGCGGTGATCTTCCTACCGGGTTTCGGCCAAATGCCCACCGACTGGCAGGACCAGGTCACCGCGTTGCCGACCGGCTGGCGCGGGTACGTGCCGTGGCTCGCCGGGATGAAGCCCACCGACACCTCCGGATTCGAACTCGACCGGGCCGTGGGTGGTGTGGTCACGATGATGGAGACCCAGGGGATCCGTCGAGCCCATGTGTGCGGCCTGTCGATCGGATCGGTCGTCGCCCTCCGGCTGGCCGCCGAGCACCCGGCTTTGGTCGATCGACTGGTCCTGGCGAGCGGGCAGGTCACTCCCCGTCGATCGGTGATGAAGTTGCAATTGGCTGTGATGCGACGCACTCCGGAGGCGAAGTTCCTGGCCCAGGGCCTGACCAAAGAGAAGGCGTTGTCGGCTTTCGCGGCGCTGGCCGCGCTGGACCTGCGCGGCGATCTGGCGAAGGTACGTGCGCCGACCCTCGTGCTCACCGGCGAACAGGACAAGCCGAACCGGCCGGTGGCCAGCGCGCTTGCCGCCGGCATCCGAGGGGCCACGGTGGCGGTCATCGCTGGTGCGCACGCACTGAACACCTCCGCGCCGGACGAATTCAACACCGCCGTCTATGGCTTCCTGACCGGCGCGGCCGACTGACCCGGCGCCACCCCGGGCCTTGAGGGTAGGGTCGCTGCGCGTACGACGTCAGTCAAGAAGGCCGCTCCCAGGCTCATCAGCACCACACGCGGCGGATCGAACCGGGGCGTCGGAGCCACTTCGCGGGCAATTGCGATGAAATCCGGCCCGTTGACCGAAATTCACGTCCACGCTACACTTAGAGAGTGACGCCTCTCACAGCCAAACCTGTGGGCTCGACTATTTGCGGTGTTAGCAGCTAGTTTGAGTCTCTCGGCAGTTTCACTGTGTGCCGCGATAAGTCATGATGGCTCATTTACCTCGCCGCTTGGCATTTCGGCCGTGACCGATGACTTCAATCCCAACACGGGAGACCAAAGTTACAACGGCTACAAGGTTTTTCTCTCGTCTCCACGTCATTCTGATTCGCGATATCGCGGCGAGTGTCTCAACGCCGGTCGAGAGGAAAATGTTAACGGACGCCGTTGGAATTGGCATGCCGGCAACGGTTCTCAGTATTTAGGTGAGCCTACAACATCGACTATCCGAAATATTCACAGCCGTGGGTATAAGGTTCGACTGAGCCAGAACAAGCGCGACGACGGCTACATCAACAATATCGTCGAGTCTCAAAACTACTCGGCCAATCTCCATATTGTCACCCATACAAATGCGACCAGCGGATGCGACACCTCGAACAACTATATGCTGACTATGTGGGAAGACGACGTTGGAACCTACGACGATAAAAATCTAGCTCTGTCTATAGATCAATGGGTCGGCCTCCATGTCTATGGGCCGGACCAGATTCAGCAGCGGACTAATCTGGCAGAGTTGGACCGAAATGCATCTGATGGTGATGTATACGTCGAGCTGCAATTCCATGACAATCAGACCACCCAGAGCTGGATTGACAACAACACCGCTGGGTATGCCTCGGCCTACGGTCTCGCCGTCGACGCCTACTTAAACTATCCCTAATGGAGATTGTGAGAATGAGAAGACTTCGGATGCGATTGGTCGCCCCTTTGATAGTTGCTGGCTTGGGAGTGACCCTAGGCATCGCAACTGCCGTGTCCGGCGCCAACGCTAAGCAGGTGTCAAGAGTCGAGATCGGCTCGCCTCTTGATACGGTTCCGGGATTCGGGAGGTCGGATAGCGCCGCGCTTCGCGACGAGACGATCGCTTCCTGGCAAGCGTTCTCCCGTGAAGAATT
>JBOFLH010000257.1:0-1997 GCA_051657765.1 Nocardioides sp.
CCCCCACACCGGCGGGTAGCCTCCTGCGCGGAGGATTCGCCTAGAGGCCTATGGCGCTCGCTTGGAAAGCGGGTTGGGTTCACGCCCTCGCGGGTTCGAATCCCGCATCCTCCGCCACGCTGACCAGGCACAACGCGAAATCAGCCACCCGACCGCCTCCGCCGATTCCGGCCCGTAGTCTCAGTTCTAGTCTCAGTTACCTTTCGACCATGCCGTTGTCGGTCCACAACAGACCCCCGATCCGTTGCGCGACATCACGCCGGATGGGGTCCGTGACGTGCTGGTAGCGGGCCGCCATCGAGGTACTCGACCAACCCATCAGCGACATGACCGTGCGCTCGGGAACACCAAGCACCAGCAGCACCGTGGCGGCCGTGTGGCGGGCGTCGTGGAGACGGGCATCGCGGACATCGGCACGCCGTAGCAGCGCCTTCCAGGCGTGATAGTCCGAGTTCGGGTTCAACGGTTCGCCGGTCGGACTAGCAAAGACCCAGCCGCCTTCGGACCAGAGCTGTGCCGCGAGATCTCGTTCGGCGCCCTGCTCGACTCGATGTCTCCGCAGCAAGTCGATGAGTTCATCCGGTAGTCCGATGACGCGGTTGCCGGCGGCGGACTTGGTCTCCCCCGTCACCGGATTGCGTTGCCGGCGCTCGGGACACAGGCCGGGTGTCTTCCCGCATGGTTCCTCACAGCCGTGTTCGTAGGCCGGTCGGAGCCGGGTTGCGCGTACCCGCAAGGTGCCGCCGTCCAAGTCGACATCGGCCCAGCGCAAGGCAAGTGCTTCGCCCTGGCGGATTCCGAGCGCAAGAGCGATAGCCCATCGTGCTGAGTTGCGCCGATCGGCGGCTGTCGTCATGAGCCGTTGGACCTCGGCAACCGTCAATGGTTCGACCGGATCGGCTTGAACGCGCGGTGGGTTCGCCAGCACGGCGACATTACGAGTGACGTGGCCGCGATTTTCAGCTTCACCAAGCGCTCTCCTCACAGTCCGATGCACCTGGTGGGCCGTTCCAGGCCGTGCCCCCGCGTCGATCATCTTCCGGTAGAGCCGCTCCAGGTGCTCCGGTTCCAAACGGTCGATCCGATGCTTCCCAATGGCGGGGACCAAGTGCTTCTCCACGGCAATCCGGTACGCCTCGAAGCTGGAATGCCGAAGGGACGGTTGAGCGATCGAGTAGAGCCAGTGGTCGAGCCACTTTCCTACCGTCCAAGCCTGTCCAGCCCTGGGGACCCGTCCCGCGTCGCGTTTGCGCTCCAGAGCGCGCACCTTGGTCACGACTGTGGCTTTGGACTTGCTCATCACATGGCGACGGTCGAGTGAGCCGTCGTCTTTCAGTCCTACAGTGACCCGGCCGTGCCAGTGTCCGTCACCTCCGAGATAGACCGACGAGGTTCGATTCGGGTTACGCGCCACGACGATCCTCGGCTCTCTCATGCCTGCGGAGTTGCTCGACATACTCCTGCAAGCAGGCGACCGGAATACGGCGAAGTCGGCCGACCCGTACTGACTCGACCTGACCGGTACGCACCAACTGGTACATCAGTGTCCGAGCGATACCCAGACGCTCGGCAGCATCTTCCATCCGCAACAGCAACGCGGCTTCTGGAATGGTCCTTATGACGCTATCGGTATCCATGATGCTTCCTCCTCCCGATCTGCTAGCTGTCGATATTCGTCTCGTGCGGTGTGTCTTCGTTCTCGTGCGATGGCGGCGGCGGTGTTGGCGAGCATCTGGTCGCCGTGGGTGCGCCATCCGGTGCCGACGTAGGTGTAGTGCCCGATGAGGAGGGTTGTCTCCACGTCGTTGTCGGTGGTGTGGTGGCGCTGTTTCCAGATGCTTCGGGCGTTGCGAAGTGAGCTGTAGGTGGTGGAGTAGTGGCGGGTTTTGGTGGTGTAGTGGCCTCCGAAGCCGAGCATGTGGGCCCATTTGCGGAGTTTGATGTAGGCGATGCGGTGCGGGAACCGCCGCTGCTTCTTGGGGAACCGCTGTTTCTTG
>JBOFLH010000258.1:0-5596 GCA_051657765.1 Nocardioides sp.
ACGAACCGCGCCCCCTCTACGTGCGCATCGCGGACGGAATCAGAGAGGCCATCAAGCGCGAGGAGTACCGCGTCGGCGACAAGTTGCCGAGCTATACCCAGCTCGCCGAGCAGTACGACGCCTCGCCGATGACGGTCAAACAGGCCATCAACTCGCTCAAGTCCGATGGCACCGTGGTTGGACGGCAGGGCCTGGGGGTCTTTGTGCGAGCTGTTGGCGGCGCTCCGATCGGTGATCACTCCGCGGTCGAGGACCTGGTTGCGCGCGTCGATCAGCTCGAAGCGCGAGTGCAAGCCATCGAGAGCCGAGACGGCCAACCCGACCAGCGGTGAGCTCATCGAACCGCCCGCCGTCGGACCCGGTTTTGTCCGAGTCATCACGAAGCTGCTCGTCCTGGGCGGTCGTTTCCGTCACGAACCGACGCGAACGCTTCGTCGATCCGGAGGCTCACCAGCGCGAAGTACGACGCCAGGGCGGGTCGGGCGTGCCGGTATGCGTCCGAAAACCGCTGCGCGGCGACCTCGCGCCTGACCGCCAATGCGCCGTGAGCCAGCAAGTTCTGGACCGCACGCTCCCAGACCTCGGCGTCGCTCCACCGTGCCAGCGTCTCCGCATCGACCTCCGCCAGGCCCTCGATCATCCACGCCGCTACCAACAGATCCCTGGCCACCGGAACGGCGAGCCAGGCATGCGGCCTTCCACTGATCGCGAAGCCGTCGTCGGTGTCGTTGGGGAGCGTGATCGCAGGCACTTCTGGCCCGGCCGCCATCGCCGGTATCTGCTCTCTCATGGTCACCAGGAGACCCCGCTGTCACCAGGTGATGACAGGGTGACTGACACGCACTCACCACTCACTCACACTCACGCTCACGCTCGGATGGTCACCAGGAGACCCCGCTGTCACCAGGTGATGACAGGGTGACTGACACGCACTCACCACTCACTCACACTCACGCTCACGCTCGGGAGGAGACAGGCTCATGCGGGAAGACCTGACGGACGCCTTCGTCAGCGAGTTCAAGCACTGGCGGGAGGTACGAGGGCGGTCCCAGACCAACCTCGCCCGCGAGATGGGTTTCGACCGCAGCTACATCTCCAAGATCGAGACCGGCGGCGAACGCGCCACCCACACCTTCGCGTCCCGCGCCGAGGACGTACTCAACGCCGGCGGTGCCCTGCTGCGCGCCTGGCGCGACAGCGACATCAAGAAGCCGTCACGAGCCGCGGCCCGGTCCGAGCGCCCCGCTGAGACGACGGACCCGACGCCGAGTCTGGTGGTCGAGCACGACCACGCCCGGCTGAATTTCAACGGTACGCACTACACCGCCACCCAACGCCGCATCCTGCACAACGCCGGTAGCGAACCGATCACCCAGTACCTGATCCGGATCGCCGTCGACCGCTACCCAGGCGCACCAGAGAAATCGAACGCCCACTACCGCCAGCACCCGTTGACCTGGCAGGAACTGGAGCTCCGCGCGATCCACGGCGACCGCGACCCGATGCGCTGGACCGTCCGCCACGACCGCGACGCCTTCAAGGAACTCTGGCTGATGTTCGAAAACGACACCGGCAAGTTCCCGCTCTACCCAGGCGAAAGCACTGTTATCGAATACACCTACGCGGTCAGCGAGACCAAGTGGGGCCGCTGGTTCCAACGCGCCGTCCGGCTACCGACCAAGCGGCTCAGCGTGGACCTGGAATTCCCCACCGACTTCGAACCCTCGGTGTGGGGAACCGAAACCACGCTTACCGCTTCCGAGGTCGCTCTCAAGACCGCCATCCGCCGAACAGAGCGGGATGGACGAAGCTTGTTCTCGTGGTCGACTGAAGACCCACCGCTCCACGCCCGCTACCGCCTCGAATGGTCCTTCCGGAATCTGCCCGACGACCCTGCACCCGACGCGACGAGCCGTCGGCGGCCGAGCGAAATCATGGCCGACGTGGGCGTCGTCCAGGAGGGCGACCCCATCCTCACCACACCGGCTCGGCGCTTCGACCTACCGGCAGATGCCAGCGAAGCTGAGGAAGTGCTTGCCGCGCTCTGGGCTGCCCGCGAACGCATCTCGGCAGTGCATACCTTCAGCAAGGGCATGGGACTCGCCGCGCCACAGATCGGGATCAACCGCGCCGCCTGCATCGTCACGACCCCGGCCGGGGAGGAGATCGCGCTCCTCAACCCACGCATCATCGCCGAATCAGGCGACACCGATACCCAATACGAAGGCTGCCTCAGCTTCTTCGACGTACGCGGCCGCGTACCCCGCCCCCTCACCATCGAGGTCGAGCACCAGACCCCCGACGGGAAACCCGCGATCAGCGCCTTCGACCAAGGAACAGCCCGCCTCGTCGCCCACGAAATCGATCACCTCGACGGCGTTCTCTATCGACAACGAATGCTCCCGCACGATCAACCCATCCCCGTCGCCGAATACAAGGGCACGGGCACTAACTGGCGGTACTAGGCCATGGCCGGTCGCCTCGCGTGAGCTATCGGTCAGCCCGGAACCCGGTACCGCTGACTCCCGCCACGCCGCGGAGTTACTTCGATCTCACAGTCCACCGGTCGCCGACGATTCTGCTTCGCCAACACCCGCAAGAACGCCGTGCACTCATCCTCGTCGCGCGGATCGATCTCGACATCGTCCACCCGCTCCACGACGACCGCCTTGCGGACACCCCTGGACACATCACGCAGCACCACCCGAGCTCCCATGGTCCGAGTATGCCCTAAGCAAACACTGATCAGATCACAGCCCGGAGTCCACCCCTCAAGATGAACCCGGCTATGGCCACACGTCAGCACGATACCGGCTCTCGCCCGAGACCTAGTCCCGCGGCACCACCGAAACTCGAACAACTCGGGCTCGCCAGAGTCGAACCGATCACGGACCGTCCCAACGCGTTCGCTCGACCCCAACGGCGCCACCGATACCAACTCACACCGGACGCACTTCAGACGGAGGCACCCGTCTAATCGTTGGCGCTGGTCAGAGCCGGCTAGCCAGGGAGGATTGGCCCTCGGAACCAGCTTCCGCATGTTGCGCCGCATTCCACGTACCACTCGGTTCCGGCCACTTTGATATAGGCAAGGATCTTGGTTGCTCCGGGCGCTGACACTTGCATCGAGTAGGACCAGGAACCATAGTCCGACTCAAAATTGGTCCATCCCGATGTCGGTGTCTGGATGGATTTGACAGTTGTTTGTCGCGCGCCACTGTACTCGACGAAATTCGTGCCGCATGTGGGTGAGTAAAAAACGTAAGCTCTGCCGCGACTGACTGCTTTGCTGGTGATCACATAGGAGCCGCTGGCGCAGCCTGTCTGGTACGGATCTGTGTTCCAGTAGTTAACGGCTTGTGCAGGCGCCACGCCCGCGGTCACGAGAGCCGTGATTGCGATGCTGACGGTTGCGAAGATTGACCGCAGTCTCATTCAGATTACGTCCTTCGTTTCAGGTGCGTGGTTGGGGGATATCGCTAACTTCGTAATCGTGAAGTGATCTTACGACTTCGCGCGTTGGGCAACAACAGTGCAGGAGTTCTGGCGGAGGCCGAAGGTTGTGCAGTGGCGGCCGAAGTGCACTAAACGAAAGCCTCGGCCGATAGCGGAATCGGCCGTTTACGGGTCACTCTGACGTGGGCGCATCTTGTTGACGAACTGCTTGTGCAGCAGCCTCTTGGTCACGACGCCGATGATCAGTTTCGACTGCAAGTTTCGCGAGTGTCTTTGCTGCGGTCGCCAGTTTCTTCAACTGGGCCTCCGGTGCTGCAGAGGACTTTGTGTAGGTCCGGTTCCGGATGAGGTTGGTGTCGAGTGGGAATACGTCGGTGAACGCTTCGCCCGTGTCGTTCTCGTACTTGATCGTGACAGTCACTTGCTCGGAGGTCGGCTCCCGATTTGTCCATCCGCCATCCTGTTGTTCCCCGGAGAAGTAGATGTTGTCCAGTTCCATCCCCGGCGTCAGCACGGGAACTGGGGTGGCGTATCGACGCTTCAGAAACGGGGTCATACTCGCTGACGGGTTCTCTGGGTCCGGGATCTCCGGATCGAACGAGACCCGGACATTGCGGGCGATCGTCGGACCGTAGTTGCGCACGACCAGGATCTGGGTGCCCTGCACGTACGGCACCTCGCGCAGCTCGGCCGCCACCATGGGTCGGTTTCGGGCTTTGCTGTCTCGCCGATTTTGTCGGAGCGTCCGGATTCCACTGGCCGCTGCGATCACTGCAGCACAAGCGGCGACAACGGCAGCACCAGCGGAGACCCGTGGCGGCGTCCACCATTCGAGGAAGTCGGTCAGCCAGTAGAAGTCCATAGTCCACTTCCAGCGGACGCGTATCAGGTCTAGCAAGTCCACCGTTCGAGGACATCTGTTGGCGAACCAGGTCGTACCCACGCTGCCCACCAGAAACCCGACGATCATCGTGGCGGCCCGGTCGCTCCTTTCCTTGGTGATCACCACGACATTGTTTCGCGCCGAGAGATACACCGTGCCCGAACGGCCAATCCGCACACCGTCTCGTGGTTCAGGCCGCACCGCGCTGGCTTGAGACTGCTCCAGCGGGGATACGTTTGGCCGCATGGTCTTTACTCCGTTGCACCAGGCCCTTGGTCGGCAGCCCGGGCCACTTGTTGTCGAGATGCTCGCCGAGGCCGTAGAGGTTGGGGTGGCCGAGAGCGACCAGCTCGACTGGAAGGCCAGGTTGCCTGCCGAGAAGGACCTCGCGGGTTCGGATGTTGTGAAGGATCTGGCGGCGTTCGCGAACAGTGGCGGCGGGATGCTCGTCTTCGGGGTCACCGAGAAAGAGAAGAAGGCCACTGGCCTGGTAGACGTGGGCGAGGTGACCGAGTCGTTCGAGCGCACCCTGCGCCGTGCTGCGGTGAAGTGCGTGCATCCGCCGTTGTTTGGGTTGGACGTCACGCGTCTCGGTGACAAGGGGCATAGAGCGCTTGCTGTGGTCGTTCCTCCGAGCGCCGAGGTGCCGCACCTGATCTACCGCAACGACTACTTCGGGGCGCCGGTCCGCAACCATGCCGACACCGAATGGATGAGCGAACGGCAGCTCGAGGCGCACTACAGGACCCGATTCGACCAGCGACGGAACTCTGACCGAGCACTCGACGACCTGTACGAGGAACTCGCCGCCGGGCGTGACACCAACGCACGTGCCTGGCTCGTCATCGTGGCTCAACCACGAATCCCGATTGTTGGACGGGACCTCGATGTATCGAGGATGCGGACGATCGCAGCCGCCGCGACACGTCAGGCACTGGAGTGGGTTCCCAACACCGCTGGAGTTCACCCACTCGATTCGGTCGATCAGCAGAACCCACGCCGAGGTCTTCGGCGTTGGGTCCTAGTCAATACCCCGACGGAAAGCAAGCGATGGCGCGAGGCGTGGATCGGGGTCCACGACTCCGGCGCCGTGAGCCTGGCGCACGCGATCGGCGGCCACAAGATCCCAAGCGGTGAACAACTGCGCGGCAACCAGATCCGCTCACGCCACCTTGAGTGCTCAGTGGCCGACTTCATGGCCCTCCTCCTCCAGGTGACCACCGCTCGGGAAGTGACCAGCGAATACGATCTGGTCCT
>JBOFLH010000259.1:0-4148 GCA_051657765.1 Nocardioides sp.
CGGAGCCGCGGTGGCCCGCGACCCGGTGGTCGTGGTCGGCCACCGGACGGTCGTAGGAAGGGTCGTCATGGAGTTCGGCCGGGCCGCAGGCCTGACGATGCTCACCGCGAAGGCCCTCGCGGTGGGGTCGGACGGACGCGAGGTCGCCCGTCGGGTCGGGCTCGTCGTCGACACGTTGGGCGGCCCCGCCCTGCGGGATGTCCTGCGCCGGCTCCCCGACTACGGCTGGCGGGTCGTCTCCACGGCGGCGCAGGTGCCGGTCGGGGTGCGGGGGAGCTTCCTCCTGCCCGAGGTCGACCGAGCGCACCTGCGGCTGGTGGCGGCTCGAATCGATGCCCTCGATTCGCCAACGGTCGACTTCGACGAGGTGGCCCTGGACGAGCCGGACGTGGTGTCGAAGCTCGTGAGAGTGGGGCGCAAGGTGGTCATCACGACCGAGGGTGCCGGCGGACCTGACTGAGTCGGCGGGATCGGCTTCACCGGTTTCCTTGCCTCAGGGATGGTCGTGCTGACCGACAACGGAGGCAGCACATGACCCGGATCGCCATTGCGTACCACTCGCTGACAGGAACCACGCACCTCATCGCCCAAACCATGGCTGACGCCCTTACCGGCGAGGATCACGAGGTGCGGCTGCGTCGAATCCCGGAGATCACGGGAGGAGCGGACGTGGACCGGCCCGGCGCCGTGGAACACGCGGCGTCTCGAGCGAAGATCGATGAGATCCGTCTCGATGACCTCATCTGGGCCGAGGGGCTCGTCTTGGGGTGCCCGACCCGATTCGGCCTGCCGTCGGCAGAGCTCTTGCGGTTCATCGACACCACCGCCCAGCTCTCGATCGACGGTGCCCTCGAGTTCAAGGCCGTGTCCGCCTTCACGTCGGCCTGCGCCACGAACGGCGGCCAGGTGTCCACCCTGCTCAGCATCCACAATGCTGTCGGTCATTGGGGTGCTGTCACGGTCACGACCGGTTCGGTCGAGCCGGTGCTCCTGCGCCCGGACAACGGGAACCCCTACGGCGTCGGCAACATCTCTCGCAACGTGCCCGGCGGCGTACCCGACGACACGCTCGAGGCCGCGGCGTTCCTCGCTCGGCGGACGGCCAGCGTCGCCGCTGTCCTCAGCCCACTCCAAGAGCACGACGAGCCCATCACCCGGAAGGCATCAGGATGACCATCGCACACAGCATCCAGACCGAGTCACACCTCGACGACGCGCTGATCGACGGCTACCTGAGCAAGCTCGGCTTCGGACACCGTCCCGAACCAACCCTCGAGAACCTGGCTAAGCTCCAGCAGGCCCAGGTGCTCAGGATCCCGTTCGAGAACCTCGACTACCACTTCGGCAACGAGATCCCAATGGATCCGACCGTGGTCCGCAAGATTGTCGAGGACAACCGAGGCGGTGGCTGCTACGAGCTCAACCCAGCCTTCCACTACCTGATCTCCAGCCTCGGCTTCGACAGCCGCATCCTGCCGGGACGCAGCTATCGCGACGGCGTGCTCGGGCAGCCGATGATGCACCTGGTACTCGAGGTCGTGGTGGACGGCACTGCCTACCTCGTAGACACCGGCTTCCGGCGCAACTCCCAGCACCCGCTGGACATGACCACTGCGCAGGAGCAGGTCGACCCGGCAGGCGTCTACGCGCTCTCCGCGGCGAGTTCCGACCAGGTCGACGTGCACCTCAACGGCGAACCGCTTTACCAGTTCGACCGCCGGGGCGCGACCATCGAGGACTTCGCCCCCACGCTCTGGTGGTGGCGCACCTGTCCGGAGTCGCCCTTCCTGCAGAGCATCTTTTGCTCCAAGCCGACCGAGACGGGCCGCGTCACGATCACCGGTCGCCGGCTCACCGTCAACGTCGGGGCAGAGCGCACCTCGCAGGAGCTCGGCTCGGATGACCAGGTGCTGGCGGCGTACCGTGAGCACTTCGACATGGACCTGCCGTCGGTGCCCGCGTTGAGCGAGCACGGTGGAGCCCGTCCCGGAATCCGGCTCGAGTGACGGCGTCGTCCAGCTTGCGACGGCCGAGTGCGCAGTCACTGGCCGAGGGCCTGGGCGCAGCAACACCCGAGGCGTTGCCTGCAGCCTTCATGGCCGCCTTCAACAACGGGGACTTCGACGCAGCTGACCGGCTCTTCGAGCCCGACGCGATCCGGGTGATGCCCGACGCCAGCAGCCGCACGGGTGCGGACCGCCTCGTGCCCACGCGGGCCCTGTACGCCACGCGGTCCCGGCTGGATCTCCGGCCGAGTGCCTGTTTCGTGGCTGATGGTGTCGCGCTGCTCCTGACCCGCAGCGCAATCACGACGGCGAGCGGTGACGTCTCGGTCGGTACGGCGATCGATGTCGCCCGACTCACCCCGGCCGGCACCTGGGCCTACCTGATCGACAACCCGCTCGCGGTGGGATACATCGCCACATGACCTCGGTGGTGTCGCCAGGTGGCGGGTCGCCACCAGCAAGCACACCCCGCTGGTCACCGACGCCCTGCACCAAGCCCTGACGACCAGACGGATCAGTGAATCTGACTGGCAGGCAGCAGGATCGATACATCACTCCGATGCGGGCAGCCAATACACGTCGGTGGCGTTCACCCCTGAACTCATCGACCACGGCATGACCGGCTCGATCGGCACCGTCGGGGACGCCCTGGACAACGCCCTGTGCGAGTCCACCATCGGCCTGTTCAAGACCGAGGCCATCAACGACGGCGGACCCACCTGGGCCGACCGCCGAGCCGTGGAGTGGCAGGTCGCCCGCTGGGTCCACTGGTACAACCACCAGCGGCTCCACTCCTCCATCGGCGACATCCCACCCCTTGAGTTCGAGCACGCCCACCGGCAGGCTCACCCCGTGGCCCCAATCCCGGAGGTCGCGTAACTAACCAGCTGGTGTGTCCCGGGTCTGGCGGAGTCGAGGCTGTTGGATTCTTGTGCCACCTGAGATCGGGAGGCATGAATGGCTCGTCGTGGTTACCCGCCGGAGTTCCGGCGCAAGGTGCTGGACCTGTTGGTGTCCGGGCGCAAGGTTGTCGACGTGGCTCGGGACCTGGAGATCAGTGATCAGACGATCTACGCGTGGCGTCGTCAGGACCGGATCGACCGAGGCGCTCAACCGGGCCTGACCACAGGCGAGAAGACCGAGCTGGCGACGGCGAACCGGAAGATCGCCGCGTTGGAGGCCGAACTCGCAGCCGCGAAGCGTGCCCTGGAGATCCTCGAGCCGGTGGTGCCCCCAAAAGACCGGTACGCGGCCATCCGGGAGATGGCCGCTGACGGGCACTCGGTGCAGCAGTCCTGCCGGCTGCTCGCGGTCGCCGAGTCGGGCTACTACGAGTGGCGTGACCGGCCGCTCTCAGCACGCGCACTACGCCACGCCCTGCTGACTGACACGATCTGTGCGATCCACGCCGACTCCCGCGGCACGTACGGCTCCCGCCGGGTACGGGCCGAGCTCGCCCTCGGCCACGGGGTCCAGGTCGGACACGGTCAGATCGAGCTGCTGATGCGCCGTGCCGACCTGCACGGTCTCCCAGGACGCAAGCGGTGGCGGCATGTCAAACCGGAGACGTTCACCGCGGACCTGGTCAAGCGCGACTTCGCCCGCACCCGGGCGAACGCGCTGTGGGTCACCGACATCACCGAGCACCCAACCCGGGAGGGAAAGGTGTACTGCGCGGTCGTGCTGGACACCTTCTCCCGGCGCGTGGTCGGTTGGTCGATCGATGCCTCGCCGACCGCCGCGTTGGTTACCAACGCCCTCAGCATGGCCATCGGCAACCGCGCCGACGTCGCGGGCACCGTGATCCACTCCGACCAGGGAGTCCAGTACGGGTCCTGGGCCTTCACCCAACGCGCGAAAGACTCCGGCCTGGTCCCCTCGATGGGCTCGATCGGGGACTGCTACGACAACGGCCTCATGGAGTCGTTCTGGGCCCGGATGCAAGTCGAGCTGCTGAACCGCAAGAAGTGGCGCACCCGGGTCGAGCTCGCCAACGCGATCTTCGACTACCTCGAGATCTTCCACAACCGCCAGCGCCGCCACTCAGCCCTCGGCTACCTCACCCCGATACAGTTCGAGAACCAAACACCCGTGGCATAGAAGCCCAGCCCGGATGACACCGGAGAACCCGGGGCAGGCCAA
>JBOFLH010000260.1:0-1291 GCA_051657765.1 Nocardioides sp.
TGCGGCCGATGGTCGCCTCTGCGACCAGCGACGGTATCCCGCTGCCCGAGAACCCCGAGGAACTCATCGTGCCGGTGCGACGCGGCGCCGGGCCTCAACTGGCGCTGCCCAACGACGCGGTTATCTGCTCCTGCAACAACGTCACCAAGGAAACCATTGTCGGCGCGCTGGCCGGCGACGGCGGATGCGATGACGTGGCCTGTGTCAAGGCGTGCACCAAAGCCGGCACAACGTGCGGATCGTGTGTCAACCTTGTCAAAGGACTGGTCGAGGATCACTTCGCGGCCACCGGACGAGAGGTCAACCGGTCCCTGTGCGAGCACTTCGCGATGTCGCGGCAGGAACTGTTCGAAGTCATCGCGGTGCACGACTATCGTCGATTCGACGACATCGTCGAGGGCCACGGCAGTGGGCGCGGGTGCGACATCTGCAAACCGGCCATCGCCTCGATCCTGGCCAGTCGGTACAACGGCCACGTGCTCGGCGCGGAGACTCGGACTCTGCAGGACACCAACGATGCCTATTTGGCCAATATTCAACGCAACGGCACCTATTCGGTGGTGCCGCGCATTCCGGGCGGCGAGATCACTCCCGAGAAGTTGATCGTGATCGGTGAGGTGGCTCGTGACTTCGGGCTTTACACCAAGATCACCGGTGGGCAGCGGATCGATCTGTTCGGCGCCCGAATGGAACAGCTGCCAGCGATCTGGCGACGGCTGGTTGACGCGGGCTTCGAGTCCGGACATGCCTACGGCAAAGCGTTGCGAACGGTGAAGTCGTGTGTCGGCTCGACCTGGTGCCGCTATGGGGTTCAGGACTCCGTCAGCCTGGCTATCCAGCTGGAGCTTCGCTACCGGGGACTTCGGTCTCCGCACAAGCTCAAAGGGGGTGTCAGCGGTTGTGCCCGCGAATGCGCGGAGGCGCGGTCAAAGGACTTCGGCGTGATCGCGACCGAGAAGGGCTGGAATCTGTACGTTGCCGGTAACGGTGGTGCGGTCCCAGCCCATGCCCAACTCCTGGCCGGCGACCTGGACACCGAGACGCTGGTCAGCTACCTCGATCGCTACCTGATGTACTACATCCGCACCGCGGATCGCCTGCAACGCACCTCGACGTGGGTGGCCGCGCTGGACGGCGGGCTCGACCGGGTGCGGGAGGTCGTCGTCGCCGATGCGTTGGGACTGGGGGCGGAGTTGGAGGCCGAGATGACGCGCCATGTGGGCAGCTATATCGACGAATGGCGGGCCACTCTCGAAGACCCGGAGAAGCTGAGCCGGTTCGTCTCGTTCGT
>JBOFLH010000261.1:0-6287 GCA_051657765.1 Nocardioides sp.
CGGCCGCCGACGTCCTAAGAACGGCCTCGTCCTGGTGTGCGGCTGCAACCGCAAGATCCGGGCGTCGGTGACCGTCGCTGACGCCGGGCCGATCCTCTGCGGTCTCTGCCGCACAGCGTTCACGCCCAAAGCCTGATCGACACCACCGCCCGGCGTGGGTACCCAGCGACACGACGACACTCGACCCGATCACCGGTAGACGCTTCACCGTAGAACGTGCGCGGAGGTTCCTCGTTCTTGCCGTCGTCGAACCGCCCACCGAACCCGAGGTCACCGTCACCCGGTACCTGGTCGGCGGGGCAGCAGCACCGGCACGGGCGCCACTGCTCCAGCACATCAGCGCGCTCCACGAGGCCTCCCCCGTCCACATGAGCCTGCGGAAAGCCGCCAACCTCTTCCGCTTCAACGAGCTGACCGGCGCGATGGAGACCAGCAACAACGAACTCGGCGCCATCCGCGAACAGTTCGACCGCGCCACCACCAACAGTTAGAAACTCCAACCAAGGGCCCGGCACGGCTGCGACCTGGTCAGCGAGTGTGCCGACGCCGGGGTGCCAAGGTGATTCATCTGAATCACGCGCGTCGACAATCGACCGGTAACGGCAGTTTCAGCACACCTCGCCGGCATTGACTTGAACTCCGCCAACGGGGCCGGGTGCCCAAGGTTCTCGGTGGCCACGAGCTGGCCGCTCGCTAGGAGCTCGTCTTGGAGCCGTTGGTATGTCGCGAACGCCGACCTCGCCTCCTCCGAAGGCTGCTCCGCGGGGCTCGGCGTCCCAAGCCGCAGCCGACGTGTCATGCCCACCCCACCTTCCATCACGATCGGAGTACCGGCGCGACTCTGCCGGATCAAGTCGCGCCGGTACTGGGGCCCTACCGCCAGGCGCCGAGGATGCCGCCGACCAGGATCAGCTTGAGCAGCCAGTCGCCGGCGTGGATGGCGGCCAGGCCGAGTGGGGTGTTCTCGTGGGCGATGGCGCCGATCCACAACACCAGCGGGAACCCGATCCACAAGACCAGGCCGAGCAGTATGCCGCCGGCCCAGGTATCGATGCTGGTTCGACCGAGGAGTCCGGCGACGACGCTGGCGATGATCAGGCAGCGGATCACCTCGACCACGACCGTGCCAGCACCCATGGTGGCCCCAGCGGTGCTGTAGTGGGCCAGCCGATCACCCAACACCGCGTAGTAGGCACCACCGGCCAGGAACGCCGCGACAGCGGCGAGGACGACCGCGAGGAGCTTGACGTCAGCCATGACAAACCTCCTGCTGCTCTAGGGTCGCCTTCAGCTCCGCCAGGGTCTGGCGCCAGGCCGATCTGAACTGGTCAGCGGCTGCCGGATCGGCCAAGCGTGAGTGCTCCACGGTGACCGTCGAGCGATCGGGTCCTTTCTCGTCGAAGGTGAGTAGGACCCGCGATGTGTGACCGACTACATCGAACCGGGCCGTGCGCGAGGGTGTCGCCGTACGCGGGCTCAAGGTGACCCCGGACGGCCAGGACACGCTCACCGCGGCATTGACGAGCGCGTCGAACAACCTCTCGGCGGGGACCGCGACGGTCCGCGAGGCGGTGACAGTGAACCCGTCGTCACGTTGCCCGACCACCCGCAGCCCTTTGGCCCGTTCGTAGCTGGTGGTAACGGCTTGGGCAGGCCAGGCGAGCGGGGTGATGTCGAGCCGTTCAGCAACCCACTTGGCGTTGTCGCGATGGGACCGCGCCATGCCGCCGGACTCGTCGAGCAGGTCGAACCACTCTTCCCAGCCATAGCCGGTGCGTTCTCGGATGGCTGCGTCGGTGGTCACCAGACGCGGTACGTCTACCGCATGCTCGTCGGTGGCGTCGGCTGCCGTGGCAGGTTCCGACCCGGAGGAGCTGGTCAGTAGCACACGTCGGGCGGTGGTGTAGCTCTCGCTGGTCTTGGCCATCCGAGCCCGGACGAGGCGTTTGAAAGATCGTTGCTTGGTCACAGCTGTACCTCTCCTGACGGACGCATCACGACTCACGCTCGCAGTGCCCCGTCAGTAGGGACAGTTGATAGACCTTCGCCCCGAAGGCGCCAAGCCTCCTTTGCCCCCGCATCCGCCGGTGGCGTGAGCACCGGAATCGAGGGTTCGGCGCGGGACCACGCCATCAGGCCAAGTATCGACCATCCAGTACGCCGAATGTCAACCATCCATCTCCCACGATCTGCCGCGGTTCGCACTCGATACCGAACCGAACCGAACCGAACCGAACCGAACCGGACCCGGTGGCCGGCTGGTGCTGTCGACAGACAGCCGCTACTGGATGGTGGTGAGCGGTCCGCATCGGGTCACCACGAAGTGGCTAACCCGTATCGCCCCCGGAGAGGGGCGGTCGCCGCATCGCTTGAACTATTTGGATGCCGCCCTGATTCACCGCATCCAGTGCCAGGGCATACGCCTGATCAAAGAAGCCTTGGTGGTCGACGTCGAGTCGTACTGCCGTGCGGACTTTGCTGTAGCGAGTCAGAGGGATTGAGTGGTCGGTGAAGCGGTCTCCGATGTTGTCTACGGTCTCGACGACGAGGGGCTTCTCGCCTGTCCATTCGATCCCGAGGACCAGGTCGTACTCGCTGGTCACTTCCCGCGCTGTGGTTGCCTCGAGGAGGAGGGCCATGAAGTCGGCCACTGAGCACTCAATGTGTCGTGAGCGGATCTGGTTGCCGCGCAGTTCTACGCCGCTTGCGATCTTGTGGCCACCGATCGCGTGCGCCAAGCTCACCGCACCGGAGTCGTGGACCCCCATCCAGGCCTCGCGCCATCGCCTGCTTTCCGTCGGGGTATTGACCAGGACCCATCGCCGAAGACCTCGACGCGGGTTCTGCCGATCGACCGAATCGAGTGGGTGGACTCCCGCAGTGTTGGGGATCCAGTCCAGCGCCTGACGTGTCGCAGCGGCTGCGATCGTCCGCATCCTCGATACATCGAGGTCACGTCCAACAATCGGGATCCGTGGTTGGGCCACGATGACGAGCCAGGCACGTGCGTTGGTGTCACGCCCGGCGGCGAGTTCCTCGTACAGGTCGCCTAGCGCTCGATCAGAGTTCTGCCGCTGGTCGAACCGGGTCCGGTAGAGCGCCTCGAGCTGCCGTTCACGCATCCACTCGGTGTCTGCATGGTTGCGGACCGGCGCCCCGAAGTAGTCGTTGCGATAGATCAGGTGCGGCACCTCAACGCTCGCCGGCACGACCACAGCAAGCGCTCTATGCCCCTCGGCACCGAGTCGAATGACGTCCAACCCAAACAACGGCGGATGCACGCAGTTCACAGCGGCACGGCGCAGGGTCCGCTCGAAAGACTCCGTAACCTCACCCACGTCTACCAGGCCAGTTGCCTTCTTCCTCGTCTCGGTGACCCCGAAGACGAGCATCCCGCCTCCACTATTCGCGAACGCTGCCAGATCCTTCACAACATCCGAACCCGCGAGGTCCTTCTCGGCAGGCAACCGGGCCTTCCAGTCGAGCTGGTCACTCTCCGCAACCCCAACCTCCACAGCCTCCGTAAGCATCTCGACAACAAGAGACCCGGGCTGCCGACCAAGAGCCTGGTGCAGCGGCGTGAAAACCATGCGATCAACGTAAACCCATGGAAGCAGTCCCAAGCCGGTGCGGCCTGGACCACGAGGCGGTGTACGGAATTGGCCGTTAACGCACACCCACGACACACGCGACCAGAACCCGTGCAGAACCCCCGTGCCGAACGCTCAAGGCCTCCCCCACCATGCGGGCGGCCTCGGGTTCACTGGCTTCTATGACGACGTACGGATACGCCCGAGTCAGCACCCGCACCCAAGACGTCGCCGGCCAGGTCACACAGCTCCGCGCCGCCGGCGTCGACCACATCCACACCGAGACCACCACCGGTGCCGGCCGCCGGCCCGTGCTCGACGACCTGGTCGACCAGCTCGACGCCGGCGACATCCTGGTAGTGACCGCCCTCGATCGCCTCGGCCGAGTCGGCCGCTCGCTCCTCGAGCTCGTTGACGACCTCGCCGGCCGTGACATCGGAGTCCGCGCGCTGCATGGCGGGATCGACACCACCGACCCTGTCGCCGGCCGGATCACCCTCTACGTCATGGCCGCCCTCGCCGAAGCCGAACGCGCCCTCATCGTCGAACGCACCCGCGCCGGCCTCGCCGCCGCCCGCGCCGCCGGCCGCCGCGGCGGCCGACCCACCGTCATGACACTCGACCGCCTCACCGTCGCCCGCCAACTCATCAGCGACGGCTCCACCATCGCCGCCGCCGCCCGCACCATCGGCGTCAGTCGCTCTGTGCTCTCCCGAAACCTCTAGACAAAAGAAGCTCAACTGGCTCATTGAAGAGCCAGGCCCTTGCCTGTAGCCTGTCAACAGGCCTCCCCCTGAGGGGTGTGAGGAAGTGGAGCCAGGACCCCCGCCGCATGACGGGACCTGGCTTTCGCGTTTCCTAGAGGCCGACATCAAGCTCGACGAGTCCCGGACCCAGCGCGGCACGGTAGACACCGGTTCCTTTTCGGGCAGCTGCGACCGCGCCGGCGACAGCATCAGGAATCCACAGCATCGGTTCATCGAGCGGCCGAGCGAAGTCCACCTGCACCCGCTCGGACAATACCGATTGGGTACGCAATGCCGTCACCATCTCCAGATCACGACGATCCAAGGCCTTGCCTCTTGACTCGAACCACACCCGGCCCACCCCGTCACCGAGCTGTACGAGCAGGCACTCAAGACACTTGCGGCGCCCCCGCTCCTGCCGCTTCGGGTTCAACGAGCCGGCCACGACCACCACATGAACCAGATCCAGCGCCGCTATCGTCTCAGCGATCAACACCCGGTCTTTCGCTTCTTCGTCACGCCAGTGCAACCGCCGGCGAGGCGATCGAAGATGAGCCCATAGCGCCGGGTAATGCGTATCGCGGTTCGCCGGGTCGGCCACGACCGCCGCGAGCACATACAAGCCGGCCTCGACATGGACCGACTCATCAACCCACGCATGCAACCCACCGCTGGTTCCCGCTGACATCACCAAGGGATTCTCACAAACCACAACCCGAGCTGCACCACTTTGTGGGTCAGGCGGCCCTGGACCCGGTAGCGCCCCTGGTCGTCACCGCCTGGACCACGCGATCGCCAGCGGCTACTCGGCGACGGCCTGGATGCCGATCTGATCGAGGTGGGCCAACGACTCGGCGATGCTGACCAGCGCGTCCACCTGGGCCAGCTGCGCCGCGCGGCCAACCACGCCTGGGCTGGTCGCGGCCACGGCGCGCTCAAGGTGCGTCTTCGCAGTCATCAGCGATACGGGGTCCTTGTACTGCATGTTTCGTCCTCTCATCTGCCCTGGTAACGGGGGTCTGCGCCCTCAGCGAGCAGCGAGCGAAGATCTCTCTTGAACTCGTCCGGGTCGTACGTGCGGGCGTTCTCGGAGATGTCACCGCCCATGGTGAGTTCGCCGACTAACGTCTTCAGATGCTCGATCATGACCTCGGTTTCTTCCTCGGCGTCAGTGGCCTTCAGACGAACCGCCAGCACATGGGCCAGCGCCTCGAGGATCAAGACGACGTCATCGAAACACGACTGCCGAACCAGAACCACGCGGGGCGGGTCGTCACGGTCGCCCCCGGTGGCCCGGGGCGTCGGCTGCAGAAACGCCCGGACACGATCAGCGATGGTCGGCGGTGCGATCTCGATCTCGGTCATAGACCTGAATTGTGTAGACGACCACCGACACCGGGGGGCATGGTGGCCGGGCCCAAGCCCCAACGGACGAACCCAGCCCCGCCTGTCCCGAGTGATTCATCTGAATCACCCCCCTGGATGCCCACCCCCTCGAGCGGATCCGGACATCCCTCACTACGTCGGACCCCATGCACTCTCGGTCCTAGGCCGTTACGAACGAGTACGGCTGGGGGGTGATTCACCTGAATCACTGGGTGCGGCGAGGGTTCCGGGGATGCCCCCCGGAGGCCGGGGATTGGTGTTCCCCTCGCGCGCGTGCGCGCCTGCGCGCGTAGGACCCTCTCCTCCGTCTCGGGGGGTACACGACCTGAAGATGTGCATCCTGCCTGGTCAGCCGGGGGTATCGAGCCGCGTACCCCCCTCGATACCCCCCAGCCAGCTGTACCCCCTCGGTACCCAGGCGCGTACCCCCCTCGATCCCAAGGCCGGTACACCACTCCCGCCGGGTTGATCCAGGAAGTCGTGGGGGGCAACCGATGGCACCATGGAAGACATGACTACCGCACGAGTGGAACTCCGCAACATCACCCGACGGAACATGGTCGTC
>JBOFLH010000262.1:0-2595 GCA_051657765.1 Nocardioides sp.
AACCACGGCAAGTGTCAAGCAGCTACCGACACACCACCGTCAAGCACCTACCGGGACAGGACATCCGTCACGACGTCGCACTGCTGATTCCGGCTCTGGATAGATCAAGGCCGCGGACGGCCTGCGGGCGGCGCTCCGCGCCGTCCTCGGCCTCCGCGCCAGAAGACCGAAATCAACCACTCCGAACAACGCACGCGTGAGGAACGCCGCCTCTAGACTCGATCGCCCAAGCCAGCTCGAGTGTCGCGTCAGGAGCAGGTATGCCAATCAGTCGTAACCCGTTCGCCACAGCTCCCTCTAATGACGTGACTTACGCCCGGGGCCGCCTTCCGGATCGGATCTACTTGAGCAAAAGCTTCCCACTCGGCTTCAGTACTTCTCGTGACTATGGGCATCCAGCTCGATATGTGACACGGGTCTTCGATCTCACTGACATCAACGACACAGACGAGGAGTGGTCCTGGGTGGAATTTGAAGCCTATCGGTCACAAGCCGGCCGAGTACAAGTCAAGGCCATGGTAGCTCGAAAAGCGGGCACCATTCGGCAGATGAAATTTGAGAGGGTCCCCGCCAACGAAGACGCCGACAAGCTAGGAAGCCTATTCACATTAGATCGAGACGGATCTCAAGCTTTTGTCGAGTTCATCAAATCCCTAGAATATATTCCAGTTGACAGCACTTCTGACGGATTTCATCTCGGTGAACAGTTGCTGCGGGACATCTTTCAAGACCCGGCGGCGATACCTTCTTTGTATAGACGAGATCCGGAACAGTTCCGTGCGTTGATACGTGACGACTCAACCGCCGAGGACCTCGTCGCCCTCGCGCGCAGGCGCGAGGTGGTGACAAAATTTCGGGCGTGGCTTAACGATGATGCTGTCTTTAGGCAGGCAAGTGAACAAGCGGGCGGTCCTGAGAAAGCGTGGCAAGACTTCTTCGAGGAGAATCCCTGGGTGCTCGGAGTCGGTCTGGGGGGCAATCTTTCGACCTCTTGGGACGACCATAGACTGGAGCAAATTGTCGGTGGCTCCACAGTTGAGAATCCAGGAAAGAGAGTCGACGCGCTGCTAAAGACTCAAGGGCGAATCAGCACGATGGTACTTGCGGAGATTAAACACCACCAGCACTCGCTCGTCACTTCACAACAGTATCGCCCTGGCTGTTGGGGACCTTCCAAAGAACTAGCCGGAGGCATAGTCCAAGCGCAGCAGACTGCCTATCGTGCCACAAAAGATCTATCGGAACGCTTAGCGGATCACTCTAATGACGGAGTTGAACTACCCGAGGGAACTTTTATTATCAGGCCGCGCAGCTATCTCATCATAGGAAGCCTCACCGAGATGAAAGGTGAGCATGGAGGAGATCACAGGGAGAAGTTTAGGTCCTTCCAGCTGTACCGCCGAAATCTGTACGAGCCCGAGGTTTTGACATTCGATGAGGTTCTGGCTCGCGCCGAGTGGCAAGTACTTCAGCTCGAAGGGTCGCATTGAAGCGCCCCTACACCTCTCTCATTCGACACCTCCGCCGCCGACCCGAACGCCGATCGTGCGCGGTGCTCCGGCCCGCGTCCAGGGCGCCTGCGGCGTCGCTACGCGATGGGCTATGCCCACCCTGGACCCGGACCTGCGCACCACCCTCGCTCTGCTTATCGGATCGGTGGCTCATCTCTGCTCGGGCACCCCACCACCCGACACTGCCAGCAGCTCGACGACCTGGCAGGCGTGGGCGCGCGCCTGGGTCACCGTCAGCTCGGCGCCGCCGGGTGCGACGTCGACGACGACGTACGGGTCCTCACCCGGGGCGGATACCAGCCAGGTCGACAGGGACGGTGAAGCGTCCCGTCCTGGGCTCACGCAGCGGTCGGCGAGCGGGTCGTGCTGGCTGACGTCGCACCACCGCTGGTGTCGACCCGGCGCGCGGCTGGATCGAGCCAACAGGCCGACCAGGTAGGCGTCGACCACCTCGGCGACAACGTCGGCCAGACGGTAGAGACCGGGGGAGGGGGCCAGGTCGGAGTGATGGGCAGGGTCGTGCAGTCTGTCGTCCACGGTCGGACTCCTGTCGTGTAGGGGTTCGATCGAGGTCCCGGTTCGGTGTTGACGCACCGGCCGGGACCGCCCAGCTCGTCGCGCCCAGCCGGCACGGCGTCGATAACCTCCCTCTGGGTCGGCTCGGTTGTCGTGCGATCTGCGTGCGATCCGCGCTCCGGGGGATCAGGCCGAAGGGGGCGGCCACGGGCAACGGGGCAATCATGAACACCCAGGTCAGGCCACCTGACCCGCACCGGCAAGGACCGCCGCCAAACCGCCCGGCTGGCTTCCTAAACCGTGTGTCGGAGGTTCGAATCCTCTCGGGGGCACACTTCTGAACAGGGGAAATAGTCCGTCACGCACCTGGTTTACCTTGTCCATGGAATCAAACGTGGTGCGAGAGTTACTCTTGCACTGTGGCAGCGTCTGGGCAGAAGCGTCGTCGGGGGTCGGTCGAGGTACTCCCGAGTGGCTCGCTGCGGGTGAAGGTGTACGCGGGCTATGACCCGCTGACCGGTCGCCGGCACTACCTGGACGAGACGATCCCCGCCGGACCGAAGGCGAC
>JBOFLH010000263.1:0-10241 GCA_051657765.1 Nocardioides sp.
GGCTCTTCGGGGCTGGAATCGGCGGTGCTGGCCGACGCGCTGGCCGCCTCGCATGACTGCAACATGGCCGCCGAGACCGCGGCAGCCCACCTGGTCGAACAACAGACCCTGCGGTGGGTCGCGCAGTACGTCGGCTTTCCGGCCTCCGGCGGCACCTTCGCCAGTGGCGGGATGGTGTCCAATCTGACCGCGCTCACGGTCGCTCGCTCGGCGCGTTTTCCCGATAGTCGATCCGAGGGCATCGGCCGACGTCGGGCCACCCTCTATACCAGCGTGGACGCGCACTCCAGCGTGGCTCGGGCGGTCGAGATCTTGGGCATCGGTAGCGCCAATCTGCGCTCGGTGGGCCTGGACCGGCACCGTCGAATGGACCCGGCCGAGTTGCGTCGGCTGGTCGCTCGGGATCTCGCACACGGATACGACCCGATGGCGATTGTCGCCACCGCCGGCACGACCCTGACCGGCGCCGTGGATCCGTTGGCGGCGACCGCCGCGGTCGCCCAGGAGTTCACACTGTGGCTGCACATCGACGGCGCCTATGGGTTGCCCGCCGCCGCCAGTGCGGGAGCCGGTCATCTCTTCGCGGGCCTGGATCTCGCGGATTCGGTCAGCGTCGACGCCCACAAGTGGCTCTTTGTGCCCAAGGCGTGCAGCGTGTTGCTGACCCGGCATCCGGACGCCTTGCGAGGTGCCTTCGCGCACGACGCGTCGTACATGGTCGAAGACGCCGACGACGCCGGGATCCGGCACACCTACCCGGTCGACGAGACTCTGGAGTACTCCCGTCCCAATCGGTCGTTAAAGCTCTGGATGGCGTTGCGGGCCCATGGTGCCGGCGCGTTCCGCGACGCGATCGAGGACAACCTGCGGCAGGCCAATGCGTTGTACGCGGAGGTGCAGGCGCATCCGCGACTGGAGCCGCTCCTCGGACCCCCTGATCTCACCGTGGTCCCGTTCCGCCGAATCCCGCGCCGCGGCAACGTCGACGAACACAACACGCGGTTGGCGCGCGCATTGCAAGCCGATGGGCGGGTCTATGTCACCGGGGCGGTCATCGACGGGCGGGCCTGCCTGCGACCGTGCATCGTGAACTTCCGCACAACCGACGACGACGTGCGAGCCGTTGTGACCGTTGCCGACGAGATCGGCGCGCGGCTCGACACGTGATCAGCTGGGTGGCCCATCTCGGAGCGACCGGCGGACGCGGTGTGCAACTACACCATCGGACACCGCGAGGACGGCGCCGTTTCCCTCTTAGGTGGCGTAGACCGAGGTTTCGGTGGCCTTGACCGCGAACGTCGCCTGCGCCCCTGGCCTCAGCTCGAGGTCGGCCACGGCTCGCGGGGTGATGTCGGCGGCGAGGTCGCCGGCCCGCACCCGGATCCGGTCACCGAACGGTTCGATGGCGGTCACCGTGATCCGAAACCAGTTCCGCGGGCTCCCGCCGGGCGCGTCGAGGAAGACCGAAACCGCGCCCGGTCGGAACACCGCGACGACCGCCGCGCCCGCGGGTGGCTGGGCCCCGTCAAGTGTCCCCTCGATCACTAGCCCGGTGTCGGTGTGGACGGAGCCGTGGCGCCAGTGTCCCGGGACCAGGTTGAGCCCAGCTAGTCGCGCCGCAAATGCGCTGCGCGGGGTGGCCAGTACGTTGGTGGTCGGCCCGTCCTCGACGATGCGGCCGTCCTGTAGGACCAGAACCCGATCGGCCAGTAGCAGCGCATCGAGGACATCGTGGGTGATCAGCAGCACCGAACGATCTCGTAAGACGGCCTTGAGGGTCTGGCGCATGGCCGGTGTGACCGCCACATCCAGCGCGGCCATGGGCTCGTCGAGCAGCAGCAACTCTGGCTCGGCGGCCAGGGCTCGGGCCACGGCCACGCGTTGCGCCTGACCACCAGAGATCTGGCTAGGCCGGCGGCCCGCCAGCTCGCTCGCACCGACCTGGGCCAACCAGTGGCTGGCCTGCTGGCGGGCCGCCGCTCTCGGCGTACGTCGGCAGCGCGGCGCGAAAGCGACGTTGTCGAGAACGCTCAGGTGCGGGAACAGCAGCGGCTCCTGGGCGAGCAACGCGATGCGTCGGGCAGGCGTCGGGACGTGCGTCGCGCGAACGTCCGAGCCCACCTCGGTCAGCAGGCGGCCGCCCAGGGCGACGCGTCCCGCGTCCGGTCGGAGCAAGCCCGCGATGATGGACAACACGGTTGACTTGCCGGCGCCGTTCGGCCCGAGCAGGGCGACGGTTTCGCCACGGCGAAGCGCGAATTCGGCCGCCAGGCGCCGGGCCGCCAGGCGAGCGGTGAACTCCAAACTCATGGCGCCCCGCGGCCCTCGCGCGCGAAGCCGATGACCACGATCGCCACCACTACGAGCACCAACGACAGTGCGAGAGCCGCGTCTACGTCGGTCTCCCGGAGTTTGAAGATCTCCAGCGATAGCGTGCGGGTCACCCCCTGCAAGCTGCCGGCGAAGGTGATGGTCGCACCGAACTCGCCCAAGGAGCGGGCAAAGGCCAGCACCATGCCGGAGATCAGGCCGGGGGTCACCAACGGCAGGGTGACCCGTCGTAGCACCGTGGTCGGACCAGCGCCAAGTGAGGCTGCGACCACCTCGTAGCGTCGGCCGGCGGATCGCAGTGAACCTTCCAGGCTGACCACCAGGAAGGGGAGCGCGACGAAGGTCTGCGCAAGGATCACGGCCGTTGTCGAGAACGCGATCGAGATGCCCCACAGGTCGAGGGTGTGACCGAGCAGTCCGCGGCGCCCGAACGTGTACAGCAGCGCGATGCCGCCGACCACCGGGGGAAGCACCAGCGGCAACAGCACCAGGGAGCGGAGTAGCCGTTGACCCGGGAACTCGCTTTTGGCCAGGACCAGGGCCATCGGCACACCCACGACCACGCAGATCAGGGTGCTTGCGGTCGAGGTGCGCAAGCTCAACCACAGCGCGTCGATCGCCGCCTCGGAGGTGACCAGGGTGATGAAGTTGGGCCAATCGACGCGAGCGATGATCGCTATCAGGGGTAGCAGCACGAATGCCATGCCGAGCCCGGCGGGAAGGTAGACCCAGCTCGGCACACCGAGTCGGCGGGTGGCACGTGAGGTCACGGCTCCGCCCTCGTGACTGCCGCCCTCGTGAGTGAGGCCTTGGTGAGTGGCGCGCCCCACCGTATCTTCACCGCACGACCCACCGATCGGAATCCTCGCGATGGCGTCCGCGCGATCGCCCTCTCACGGCTGGCCGAACCCTGCCGCCGTCAGCTCGCCGCGACCGTCGGGGCTGAGCACGAAGTCGACGAACTCGCCTGCCAAAGCTTCGTCCGTGGTGGTCTCGAGGGTGGCGATCGGATAGGTGTTCGCCGCCGACTGGGCCTCAGGGATCGGAATTCCCATCACCTTGGTGTCGGAGGCGATCACGTCGGTGACATAGACCAGACCGGCGTCTGCCTCGCCGGAGATCACCTTGCCGAGAACGTCGGTGACCGAAGCCTCCTCGCTCGCCGGACGCAGGGCTACCTCGGCCGCGTCGGCGATCTTGACGGCAGCCGATCCGCAGGGAACTTGGGGTGCGCACACCACCAGGGTGACGTCGTCTCGGGCAAGGTCGGTCAGCTCGTCGATCCCGCCCGGGTTGTCCGGGGGCACCGCGATTTCGAGCGTGTTCGAAGCGAACGGAATGGGGGCGCCGGCAAGAAGGCCGGCCTGAGTAAGGCTCGCCATCTGGGCGGTGTCGGCGGTGGCGACGACATCGCCCGGTGCGCCCGCCAGGATCTGGCTGGCCAGGTCGGCGGACCCGCCGAAGTTGAACACGACCTCGGTATCGGGGTTGTCGGCTTCGAACCGCTCACCCATCGACTCGAAGGTTGCGGTCAGTGACGAGGCAGCGAACACGACCAGGCGTGCTTGGCTAGCGCGTTGCCCCGAACCGGCGCTTGAGCAGGCGGTGACCGCCAAGGCCGCGACGAGTACCGAAGCGAGCCGCGCTCGCGCCGCGGCCCTGATCGATGTCTGAGCGGGGAGCGGGGCGAAAGCCGACCCGGGCACCGTTGTCATCCTGGCCCCGGGTGGGTCTCGACGATCATGTTGGTGGACTTGATGACTGCGACGGCGGGTGACCCGAGCTGCAACCCGAGATCCGCGACCGCTTCGCTCGACATCAGCGACACCACCCGGAAGGGACCACACTGACGCGACCGGCACTATCGGTGCCGCCGTCGAGCACGCCTTGGTCAATCCAGCGACGGACGGTGTCGTCGCTGACACCAAGGTTGTGAGCCGCCTCACGGATCCGTAGTTGTGGCACAGGCCATACGGTACAACCGCGTCTGCGGAGACCGATTGGGCTTGCCAGACGCCCATGCGGAACCGCCCGGCTCGCCAACACGTCACAATATCCCGCCGACCCGTCACAAACGACAAGCGAGGCGTCACAAACGACAAGCGAGACGTCATCCGCCAACACCAACTGTGACTGAGCGGCCACAAATCCACCTGACAAGCGACAAGGCCACGCCAGGATGGTTAGGTGACCACGACCATCCAGGGGCTCTCGTGGCCCAAGCACACCCAGCGGCTGATGATCCGACCGGCGGTGGCCGCCGACGCCGCGGCTACCTGGCGACTTCGCGGTGATCTCGACGTGGCCCGCTGGATGACCACCCTGCCGCCTGACGAGGGCGCGCACATCGAGCACTTCCGGGTGCCGGATCGGCTGGCCAAGACGCTGGTCGTCCTCCGGCAGAACGAGATCGTGGGGGATCTGATGTTGGCCGTGGAAGACGGCTGGGCGCAAAACGAGGTGACTGATCAAGCGGTCGGCGTACATGCCGAGCTCGGCTGGGTGATCGCGCCCAGTCATGCGGGGCGTGGCTACGCCACTGAGGCCGTGCGCGAGTTGCTGCGAATCGGCTTCGACGAGCTGGGGTTGCGCCGCGTGCACGCCACTTGTTTCGCCGACAATGAGCGCTCCTGGCGACTGATGGAACGAGTCGGTATGCGGCGGGAGTCGTATACCGTGCAGGACTCGCTGCATCGGGAGTTCGGCTGGGTCGACGGCATGACCTATGCGCTCCTCGCCGATGAATGGCTGGTACGGCAGAGGTAGCCCGTCACGAACTCGCCACGTGCAACGCGGCGGCAGGTTTTGGTGCTAGACGACTTGGACCGGGGGATAGACCGGCTGCCACATCCTGGCGTAGATGTCCTGGATCGGATCCTGGAGCGGGCGTTGGGCCACGCCGTCGCTCGCGGCCGCCTGGGCCACCGCCACGGCCACCGTCGCCGAGACCATCCGTAGGTCGGAGATCGCCGGCAACAACGCGGCGCCGGGCCGGTAGGCGTTCACCAGGCCGGCAAGCGCGTCGGCCGCGGCGGCGATCATCGACGAGGTGACCCGGGTGGCCTGGCAGGCGGCGACGCCTAACCCCAGCCCGGGAAAGATCAGCGCATTGTTGGATTGTGCGATGACATGGCGTACGCCGCCCAGGTCGACCGGCGCGAACGGGCTTCCGGTTGCCACCAGAGCTTTGCCGTCGGTCCAGCGCAACAGGTCCTCGGGGGTAGCCTCGGCGTGGCTGGTCGGATTGGACAGCGGCATGATGATGGGGCGCGGGCAGTACGACGCCATAGCGGTGACCACCTCCTCGGTGAACGCACCGCCCTTGGTTGACGTACCGATCAGGATCGTCGGTTTGACGTGTTCAATCACGTCGAGCAGACCGATCCGACGTGGGTCCTTGACGTCCCAGGTCGCCAACTCAGCTCGACTACGCGCATAGGGCACCTGGAAGTCCAACAGCTCACTTTGGTCGTCAACGTACAAGCCGTCCTTGCCGGTCGCGTGGAAGCGGGCATAGGCGTCCGCTTCGGTCGACCCGCCGCGGATCAACGTGTCGCGGACCAGGTCGGCAATGCCGATCCCAGCGGTGCCGGCGCCGAAGATCACCATCCGATGCTCTTCCAGGTCGAGCCCGGTGACCTCCACCCCGGCCAGGATCGCGGCCAACACCACGGCGGCTGTGCCCTGGATATCGTCGTTGAAGGTGCAGATCTCGTCGCGATACTTGGTCAGGATCCGGTGCGCATTGCGCGACCCGAAGTCCTCCCAATGAATCATCGCGTGTGGAAAGAGTCGTCGACTGGTGTTGACGAACACATCGACGAAGTCGTCATACCGCTGGCCGCGCACCCGGGCGTGTCGCTCGCCGAGGTACATCTCGCTGTTGAGCAGGCCGAGGTTGTCGGTGCCGACATCGAGGACGACCGGGATCACTCGGCGAGGGTGGATGCCGGCGGCGGCTGTGTAAACCGACAGCTTGCCGATAGCGATCTGGATGCCGCCGATCCCCTGGTCGCCGATTCCGAGGATGCCTTCGGAGTCGGTGACCACGATCAGATCGACCTCGTCGGCGCGAGAGCCGTAGTCCAGCAGCGACTGCTCGACGTCGTCGGGACGGTCGATCGACAGGAACACTCCGCGCGGACGGATGTACTCGTGACTGAACCGCTCGATCGCCTCGCCGATCGTGGGCGTGTAGATGATCGGCAACATTTCTTCCAGGTGCTCGCTGAGCAGGTGGTAGAACAAGATCTCGTTGCGGTCGCGCAGCTGCGCCAGATGGAGGTACTTACCGAGTTGGGTGCTGGTCCGGCGGAACTGCTCATAGACCCGTCTGGTCTGGTTCTCCAGGCTGGTAACCCCGCTGGGCAGCAGCCCGATCAGACCCAGGAGGTGCCGCTCCGCAACGGTGAACGCGGTGCCTCGATTGGTCATCGGATTCGATAGCACCGCTCGCCCGCGTGCCGAGATTCGCATCACATCCGAACGGACCGTCGTGTCCTGGGCGTAGTCGGCGATGGGTCCCATAGCTGCCATAGCGGTCAGCCTAGAGAACAACCGCTCTCAATAGCTGTTGGGTCCATGCATCTGGTGCGCGCCGTCGATCCGGGTGCCGGAAGGTCGCATGGGGGTGAGATTAGATCCTCAGTCGTCGGCAAGGGCTACGGCGACTCTAGCCCGCGGAAGTGCGCCAAGTGGGCTCTAAGGTTCCAACACTTTGCGACCCGAACTCGTTGTCACGCTCGGCGTCATTTAGCAGTTGCTTCACCCACCCATCGTCCGTAGCTGGGGTCAACGTTGTTGAGGGACACAGCAACGATGCTGGGCACCTCATAGGGGTGGATAGATTGCACGTGGGCCGCGAGTTCATCAAATCTCGCTTCTAGGGTCTTCGCCCGGAGCTGAAACTCATTCCGCTCGACCGGAGTCCCTTGCCAGACGTAATACGAAGTGTGTTCAGCACCGATGTTCACCGCCGCCGCGAGTCGACTGCCAACTAGGCTGGTTGCGATTTCGTGTGCCGAGGCTCTCGTCGGACAGTTGATCCAGACCTCGATCACGTTGCTCCCGGTCACTGCGCTTCGCCAAAGACGTTGATCGGCACGCGTGTCGGATTGTCCGCCAGCAGCCTGGTCATGGAGGCGCGGGCCTCCTCTTGCTCCTGAGCCATGACAAGGAACCCCGCGGAGAGATCTGAGTCGTGGGACGATCCGGCCCACACCCCATAGAACAGCTTGTGCTGGGATCTGTAGTAGAAGTACATAATCCCTTTGGATGAGTTTTGCTCACCGGGAAGAGCGACATACTGACCCATCGCATATCGCCCGTGGTAGAAGTGCAACTTTGATCGCCAGAGGTATCCGCCCTTGGGGTGCTCAGACGATCGCTTCTCGTTTTTCATGCGGATGGTGCGCCCTCGCTGGATGAGAGTGATCGGCTGGGTCGTGATCACTTCGTTGCCGTCGACGGACGTTTGCCATGCCGCATACCAATGCCCATCAATCCGGACATTGTCGTTCTGCCGAAGTTCTCGGGCGTCTCGAAGCCGATCGAGAACCACGGAGACCAGCCGGTCCACAAGGCCGCCCGCAACAACCAGTGCCAACCAATCCATCGCTCACCCCAAGCAAGAAATTAGTCTTGGAAACCCTACGCGCTTGATGGCGCCGATAGATCAGGCTACCGGGCGCTCCCGGCTGACCTGATCGAGCGCGCCGTCACTGAGGCCAGTTCGATGGGCACTCGCTAGTCAGGCTGATCGGTGTCGCCTTTCAGCTTGTGCGATCGACTTGCCGGGGGTAGCGGCCTTCCCGCCGAACAAGTCCCGTGCTCCGCGAAGCGGGGGAGCAATAGGGTTGCTGGAATGGTGACCAGGGCAGCCGACACCTCAGCCGGCGGGCCAGCTGGCGAGGCTGATAGCTGGGCCGGTCTGTTGCGCGGCGAGGTCGTTGGGCATGGCCCGCTGGTGGAGCGGTACGGCGGGCTGGTGGCCGCTGGTTCGCCGTTGGTGTTGGCCCAGCTGGGACAGAGCCTCGACGGATTCATCGCCTCACGCACCGGCGACGCCCGGTTCGTGACCGGCCCCGAGGATCGCCGGCACCTGCATTGCCTCCGGGCGTTGGTCGATGCGGTGGTGGTCGGCGTCAGCACCGTCCTCGCCGATGATCCCGAGCTGACTGTCCGCGATGTCGAGGGTGCGAATCCGACCCGGGTCATCCTCGACCCGTTGGGTCGGGCGCCACGCGACGCGCGCGTCTTCACCGACGGCGCCGCGCCAACGCTGTGGATGGTGGGGGAGCACGCGCCCGACATGGAAGCCTGGCAGCCGGACGCCGCCGGCGGCTCGGTCACCATTTGCCGGTGGATCGCCAATAGCCCAACCAAGGTCGGCCCAACCAAGTCCACGGTGGCCAGGTTCGAGCCGTCCGGCGTGCTGGCGAGGCTTGCTGGGCTGGGCTTGGGCCGGGTTCTCGTCGAAGGCGGCGGTGTCACGGTGTCCGGTTTCCTGGCGGCTGGGGTGATCGATCGACTCTGGATCACAACCGCGCCGCTGCTGATCGGCGACGGCGTGCCGGGGCTGCGATTCACCGGACACGACGAACTGAGCCAGGCGCTCCGTGCGCCGTGTCGACACTTCGCGCTGGGCGAGGACACTTGTGTCGAGCTCGACCTGACCTGAACTGCCGAGCCGATCTCCTCGCCGAGGCTCGAGGTTGCGGATCGGGCGATGCCAGGAAATCGTTCGCAGGCGATCATCGGCCGTGGAAGTCGATCTACCTGGCTTTGGTCCAGCGTGGACAGTGATCTGCGAAGCAGATCTGGCGGCTCCGCTGTACCCGCGGTCGCTCAGGCCCTCGACGGGACTGAACGGTGTGGGGAGCATCGTAGGGCTCTCGGACCGCGTCTCGGCCACGATCTTCGCGTTCTGACGGAGTGCTGAGGGAGTATGTCGCAAACAAAGTTAACGAAATCGCCACGAGCGAGGACGATGGGCCGGGGAGGATGGGACACCTCCAACGACTTTTCTCGGTGAGGAGGCATGATGACGATCGCGACTCACTACGCGGGACTCGGCCCGGTCGCCACCCTCGACGGCCGATCTGGCGTGATCATCCTGAACGCCTCCTACGAGCGTCTCGGCAGCACCTCGGTCAAACACGCGGTAAAGATGCTCGCCCGCCAAGTGGCGCTGGTCGAGGAGGCCGAGGAGGGCCGCACCATCGGGCCGTTCCGATGGCCCCGGGTGATCCGGTTGCTCCGCTATGTCGCACCCAAATGGCTCTTCCGCAAACAGGCACGCTATTCCCGATCCGGAGTGCTCATCCGTGATCGGCACCGATGTTGCTATTGCGGTGGCTGCGCGACGACCGTGGACCATGTGCTGCCGTCGTCACGCGGCGGTGCTTCAGGGTGGCTCAACCTGGTGGCCAGTTGCGAACCGTGCAACGGTCGAAAACGAGACCGTACGCCGACCGAGGCGGGGATGCGCATGCTCTTCGAGCCGTTCGTGCCCTCGCTCGCCCACCAGGGCGGGGTATAGCTAGACCCAGGACCGACCGGCCCGAGTGGTTCCTCGAGTGGCGAGGACCACGAAACCGGGCAGAACACTGATCGTCGAGAGCAAGCCGTAGCCGGCGGCTACCGCGATACCGCTCTCGGGCGGTAGCCCGACCAGGGTCGCGGCGACCGCGCCGGCGGCTTCTCGTGGTCCCCAGCCGCCAAGGTTCACTGGTATCGCCATCCCCGCCAGGATCAGCAGGCCGATAGTCAGCCGGGCTCGCCACGACGCGTCGAGGTCGACGGCGTACGACGTGGCGACGGACAGCAGCACCAACATCCCGAGGGCGACCCAGGACCAGATCCACACCCGACTCCGACGGGCGCTGCCTAGTTCTCGCAGCACCGGCCGG
>JBOFLH010000264.1:0-2182 GCA_051657765.1 Nocardioides sp.
TCGCCTCCGCCGATGAGGCGGCGCGCGCGGTGTTCGAGCTGGTGCGGCGGATCTACCGTAGATCACCCCAGTTGCGTGGGTTGTTGGAGCTAGGTGGGGCGATCTACGACCACACGGATCCGATATCGGTCGAGTCCGGTGGCCGAGCGGTCGAGTCGTGGCGGGTCAGTTTGGCGATGCTGGGCGAGCCGAGAAATCTACAAGATGGCGTGCTGGCCGGCTTGGACATGGTCTCCGACGGGCGGCCGGAACAGCGGTGGTACATGTGGCACACACATCCGTTTGTCACCAACAATCCGGGATTCTCTCTGCAGGACTTCGGCTCATATCTATACGGTGGCGTCGGCGGGTATGTGTTCGACAGCGATGTCGTCCTCCGCATGGACCTCGCTCCCCAGTGGCAGGCGCTGAGTCGGGAAGGTCGAGAGCGCGCGTATCTCGAGGTTCAGAAGCGGACGGACGAGATCCGGTCCCGCGAGTATTCGGTATACGTCGATGCGAAAGCGCGGCTTGCGGAGCTGGCTGGCCGCTATGTGCGGGTCACTCACTTCGCACCGCTCGGCGGGCACTACCTGGTGGCCAATACGATCCCCGCTGGCTTGTCGGGTCGCGACATCCTCGGTCGAGTCGTTCACGTGGCCGAGTCCCGGACGGGTGGCGTCCTTGCTCCGGGATACCAACCGTGGCCGGACCCGTCGGTCCGGTTGGCGCATGAGGTGGAGTTGGCTCGTGCGGCCGGGCTCCCACTGGTGGTGGGCGACACGCTGATCGACTCGCTCGGAGGTCGCGGAGCCACCCGCACCGCGCTGGAAGACCTCTTGGTGGATGCCCCCCAGCTGGCGGTGACGTATGCCGACCCCGCTGTTCACCGCCCGGCAGATCTCACCGAACCCCCCGTGCGGTGGGACGACAGCGACGACTGGTCATCAGGATTCGCCGAATCCTCTGGTGATTCGGCGGAGCGCTCTTCAGCATGGTCGTGGGCCGAGCGCGCGCGAGCCCTGATGGCCGCCGGGTCGGCGGTGCCGAGTGCGGTTCGGGTCGAGGGTGTGGTCGGCTCACTGCAAGTAGCCGTGCGGGCGGACGACTGCATGGCGCAAGCTGATCCGCAGGGCCTGCCGGAGACGTGGTCGGCCGAGGATCTGTATCGACGGTACGGGACGTGGTGGGAACGTGGGTTCGGAGCCTGGGCCGCCGGGTCATATGTGCTGCCCGAAGGGCTGGTCTTCAGCGCCGCATCAGCGCAGCGCTATGTGGCGGAGCTCGCCGCCGATTCACGAGGGCTTCTGGAGCTCTCCTACCCGGACGGTGCGGTGTATGTCGTCAACTTCGTGCGTCGCGGCGAGACAACCGTGTGGATTGACGGCGGCCTCGGGCTGGAGGTGACGTTCGAGGCGCTTGGCCAGGTGGTTCCGGCGAGGGACGGCGGCGAGCCGCCGCTAGCGACGGCAGTCGGTTATCGAGTGTTGCGAACCGATCTGTATTCGCGCTCGGTGGGCGGCACGTGCCAGTTGCCGCCACATGTTCGGTCCGGCGTGGTCGCGCGAGCCGAGCGCGACGGACTGACGGTGGTGGTCGACCCGGCCACCCGTGGGGTGATCGCCCGCGTGGTGCGCAACGCCGGCTGGACCGGCGGCCCGCCCGACTGGGTGCCACGTGTGGGCGAAAATGTGCACGTCGCGGCGTACTCACACCTGCTGACGGAAACCGATGGGGTGTGCCTCAGCCCGCAGCGTGAGGTGTGGAATCCGTTGCGGGACGCGGTCGTTGCCAGCGAGCCTGGTGTGGAGCTGCTTTCGGTTACCGGCGAGCTGGCCGCGGCGGTGACCGGTTGGATCCGAGACGCGCCGGCCCCAGCGCGAAACGTCGAGCCGTCGCCAATGGGTGAGTTGCTGGAGCGCGTGCGCGGATTGCATCCTGGCTTGCGGATCTTCTTCGTGGGAGCCTTTCCCCCCAGAGTCAACCTGGCGGGGGTCAGGTTCGACGAGGTGGACCTGTCCAGCGTCGTGCTTGAGCGACCCGATCTGCGTCGGGCGGACCTGACCCGCGCGCGGTGGCGTGGGGCGGCCTTGCGGGACCCGGTGTTGGACGGGTGGTCTCGGGTGGATTGGGCGACCTTCCATCAGGCCACGCTGTTCTCCGACGAGTTTGCTCCGATGGACGGGGACAGCTGTTACCACCA
>JBOFLH010000265.1:0-2803 GCA_051657765.1 Nocardioides sp.
CGACCGAACTCGGGGGAAAGTGCCACCCGGTGATTATCGGGCCCCAGGGCCTTGCCGTCGAGCTTGCCCGAGGTCGATTGCGGATTCGTCGGCAGATACTCGCTTGTCCGCCGGCCGGCCGGCGGTGGCCTCCGGTAGGTTCGAGCCAGCACAGAACGGAGTACCGGGCATGATCGAGCTGACCAAGGGCCACGAGTTCGAGCTGCCCGATGCCGAGGGGCGGCCACCGGTCCGCCTGACCATCGGCATCGGCTGGGACCATGAGCGCAACGCGGGCCTGATGGGCACCGGGGCGCCGGAGATCGACCTCGACGCCTCAGCGATGGAGTTCGCCGGGGGGCAGTTGATGGACTTGTCGGTCTTCAACAACCTGACGACCCGCGACGGTGCGGTGGTCCACCTCGGCGACAACCGGTCCGGGCGGGGTGATGGCGACGACGAGACGATCACCGTCGATCTGGCCCGGGTGCATCCGAGGATCGACACCATCGTCTTCCTGGTCACCAGCTATCAGGGCCACACGCTGGAGTGGATCAACCGTGCCTACTGCCGGCTTCTGGACGACGCCCAGGTCGAGCTGGCGCGAGTGAGCCTCACCGGCGGCGTGCCGCAGACCGGCATGGTGCTGGCGAAGCTCCTGCGCGACGGCGACCGGTGGCGACTGCGCGCGGTCTGCGAGGGAATCTCGGCGAAGGTGCCGGCCGAGGCGGTCGACGCGTTGCGCCCCTTCGTCTGATTGACTGACTGAGTCTTGCTATTCCTGATGCTGACGACGACCGCTAGTCAGCGTTCGGCCCGTGCAGATCCGGCGATGTCAAGTCGGCTTCTCCCGCGCGTGCGCCATCGATAAATGCTCTCCACTCTGCGACGGAGAAACGCAAGGATGTGCCTGTCGGTTCTCTAGAGTGGCGAACCATCACGCCTTCTGAGTCGGTCCTCCATTCAAGGCAATCATCCCCACTGAAACTACTCTTCTTCCATTGTGAAACCATCCGAGCAGCCACCCCGACATCGATGCAGTCCTAAGCCCGCTTGCCGTTGCAAGTCAAGCTACTGATCTTCTATAGACTGCCACGTTCGTCACCGAAGGGCCAGCGCCCTCACTGTGCCAGAGCGAGGTCCGCCCCGAATCGATCTCGGGCGATCTCGCCAAGGATCCGCTCGAATGCATCCTCTGGCTCGGCCAACTGCTGGATCGTCTCGAAGTCCGTGAGGAATTTGGTCACCGTCAGGTCGTCGTCCCTGACGAGTGACTCACCTGCTGAGTTCTCTAAGTACAGCATCGACGTAGGTTGGTGCTCGTTGTCGTCGAACTCAAGTACAGAAAATGCTCCACCCATTCGTGGGTGGGCACCGTTTCGGAACATCATCAACTGGAGGTGCACTCCTGGCCTGCGGCTGAATTCGGCCAGCCGCCGGAGTTGAGTGACCATCACCTCGGGGCCTCCGACATCGCGCACAACGGCTGCCTCGCCAATCACAAATCGGATCGTCGGTTGGGTGTCGGTGTCGAACATCTCCTGTCGTTCCATTCGAAGGTCGACCTGGCCGGCAACCGTGTCAGCGCTATTGCCGAGACCAGTTTGCAATGCGAGTGCATAGGTTCGTGTCTGCATGATGCCCGGGATGAAGGTCGGCGAGTACTTGCTGATCGTCCGGGCATCGCGCTCGATCGCGAACAACGACAGCGTCGTCTCGGAGTGAAACTCCCGATACCCGCTATACGTAAGCCGCCGGGAGCCGCGGGCAAGCGACTCAAGTTCCGTCGCCCGATCGGAGTCGCTCACGCCATACAGTCGAATCAACGCGCGCAGATCGACGGTTGATACTCCTACCGCTCCCTGCTCGATTCGGACGATCTTGCTGACGCTCCAGTCGAGGGCCCGCGCAGCCTGGCTCGCCTGTAGTCCAGCATCTTCGCGAGCCCGCTTGAGCGCTCGACGCAGCAGGATCCGCTGCGTATCGGCGGTCAGTTCAACACTTTCGACAGCCTGTGCCATCATCGGCATCCACTTCTCCTATCCGACCGGCGGTCCGGCGCCGCTCGCCTTGCTTCGGCGTCGCACGGTCAATCTTGCCATCTTGCATGTGGCCTTCGAGCAAAAACGAGTAGAACGTTTCACTATGCCATCGCTGGATGCGTTGCGCAAATCAGTAACTGCGTTCTGGCAGCTTTAGTTTGCCGTAGGCAATGCTCGCAACACGAGTCGCCCGACGCTGTTTGCTGACATCGGCTTGCAAGTTGCAGATTGCCACCGTACGCTTGATGTAGAGGCCGCCGAGGTCTCCTCTCCAGTGAAGGAGGCGCTGTCATGACAGACCTAGACCGTCCAGTCGAGACCGGTGACCAGCCCGAGCATTTGTTGAGATCTGTGCCGCCGATCTCGGTGCCGCTCAACCTGAGCCGACCGGCATCTGAAGCATTCGTGGCTGACATTCAAAGCTATGCACGTGCGCTGAAGGCCGAACTCGACAAGGAACCGACTCCGGACGGCGCTCGTGGCGCCGGTGAGGTGGCCCGTGCCGTGGATCGGCTTCGCCGCCCGCGCTCGGCATCCCCAGCAAAGCCCAGCCAGGCTATGCCTGTCTCGCACGTGGCCACCCGCCAGGCGATGGTCAATGGACTCGTCGCCCTGGGCGGCGCATGTATCCCGTACCTTGGCTACGGTCTCGGCCACTTCGTTGGGTACTTGGTTGTTGTGAGCGCGCTGTCGTAAGGCATCTTCCGCGCCCGGTAGATTCCGGGTGATCGTGACGCTGTGCATCAGTGGGCGGACTGCGTCCGCGTCCGATGTAGCCGCCG
>JBOFLH010000266.1:0-19786 GCA_051657765.1 Nocardioides sp.
CGGACTTCCCAGACTCGTTCTTGCCCACCAGGCATGTCACATCGTCGACCTCGATCAGCGTGGAGTCGATGACGTTACGAAACGTCTTCACAGTGAACGATGCAAGCCGCATACCCGAGATCTCCTTGTGCGCCGGGGGGTGATCCCTGATCCTAGACGCCGTTGCACATACTCGGCAGACGATTCCGATCAAGCACCAGCGCCGCTATCTAGGTTCGCTTGCGCACCCATTCTCGAAGCCAGATGCAATCGCCCGTGATCTCGATACAGGCCATGCTGACCAGGATGTCGAGCGCCCGTTCGAAGTCTGGGCGCGAGAGATTCGCCGCATCCCTCGCCAGCCGGAGGTTGTTCGTGAGCGCGAACGCATCGTCGGCAGGAAGCTTCCGAGTCTGTGCGCTGTTGCGCCACAACGCCTCGATCACCGAGGCCTCTGCCTCACTGAGTTCAACCTCACTGCCGCGCCAGACTTTGTTCCACACGTAGAGGCCGATGAGGGCGTGCACGAAGCGGTTCTGACCAACGCTGCCGACGGCGGCGACGCCAATGTCAGGCCCGACGTCGAACAGGCGGCGCCAACTCAGGAGGATGTTCCCAGGTTTCCGGCTCACGCCTCCGCCCCTGCCTGTGCTGCTCAATGTGATTGTGATTAGCTCCGAGTAGTACTCGTAGCTGGGCGGGTCGACTACGGCCATCGAGTGCAGCACCGTGGTCAGCTCGTCATCGCCCAGCGCCTCGGCAACGTCGAGTGCAGCAGCGTATGCGTGCAGCTCCTCAAACGACTTCACGTCGAGAATCGTAGAGCGGGCCCTTCCGCCTGCCCGGTGTCGAGCCGAGTCGACGGTCGAGATCCCGGACGGCAGCACACCTCCCCAGTAGTGAGGCGAGGAAGCGGTTCCTGCTGGCCTTCGTTGTGTTGTCCCAGTCAGCCCCGCGTCAACAGACCGACCGCCGCCGCCCGCACCTCGCCCAGCCCTTGTCACACCGTCCTCGTTCGCCGCACTTGCCCCAAGTGAGAAGCAATCCCGCGCGAAGGAGAACGAGCCCATGACAATCGCTGCCACCGCACCCCGGCCCCGGACCCACGTCCGAGACGGTGTGACCCTGCTCTGTCTCGGCGTCGCCGGCTGGGGAGCGGCTCCTCTGCTCGACCACCCCGGCTTGGCGCTGCCTGCCTTGGCAGCCGGATCTGTCGCCGGGGCTGGCGTTACCACCTTCGGCCGGCGGGCCGCTCGTCGAGCTGAGCTTGTGAACTACCTGACCGGGAACCTTGCCCCGCTGCTCGGGGCGAGCAATCGCTCGCGCGGCTTGGTCCGGGCGAAGGGCGGCTGGACCTGCGGTTGGCCCGGAGCCCCTCGTCGGGTGCACGTGCGCTACGGCGTGGGCCGCATTCGCCTCGGTGCTGATCCGGCTGCGGTCACCGGTACTCCGGCCGCGGCGGCCGCGGCCGTCGTGCTCGGAGACGACCGGTGGGTCTCGGAAGTCTCGCGCCAGGTTGGCCGCTGTTTCGGAGTCGACTACGCCGTAGACCGCAACGATCCGGTCCTCGGCCGCCTGGTCCTCAAGCTCCGTCCCTCTGCCGAGGAGAAGCTCGGGATCCCTGACACTCCGCAGGTGACTCGAGCTAAGAAGGTTGTCAACGAGCTGCTCGCCGGCACCGCCACGATTGGGAAGGTCGAGGTCGACGAGGCGACCGGCGACGTTCGCCGACTGGAGGTCAAGCACGAGGTCGGGGCCAAGCTGGTCGCCGCTGGCTACCGGGCGCGCGTCGAGCGCACGATCTCTGTGATGCTGCCTGGCCGGTGGCGGGCCAAGTGGGACATGGAGGGTGACTCGGTCGTCTTTGAGGTCCGGCCCACGATGCCCGCGAGCCTGTGGATCCCGCCGCTGGAGCTCCCCACCGACGACCCGCTCCACAACTACCGGCAGGTGCGCATTCCATACGGCGTCGACGAGGACAGCGAGGTCATTGCCTGGCAGCCTGCGATCAACCCTCAGTGGCTGATCACCGGCAGCACCGGCTCGGGCAAGACCTCGACCGGGCACGGCATCCTCACCCAGATCACCCAATTCGGGTGGCCGGTGTGGGTCGCCGACGGGAAGGGCATCGAGTTCCTCGGGTTCCAGGACTGGCCCAACGTTCAGATCGTCGCTTCCCGGATCGAGGAGCAGGTAGCGGTCATCCATCGGTCCTGGGAGCTGATGGAGTACCGCTACCAGCTGGTGGTCGAGCGGCGGGCCCGAACTGAGGACTTCGAGCCGTTGATGCTCTTTGTCGATGAGTTCACTGACCTCAAAGCCAACCTGCTCACGTGGTACGCCCAGATCAAGGTCAAGGGTGACCCCGCCAAGCCGACCACCCTCTCCGAGATCGGCTCGATCGCCCGCAAGGGCCGTACCGCCCGGGTGCACCTGGTGCTCACGATGCAGCGACCCGACGCAGACATCCTTACCGGTGAAGCGCGCGAGAACTTCGGTCAGCGCACCTCCATGGGCCCGTTGTCCCCGCAGGGCGCGGAGATGATGTGGAATAGCTCCGTCATCGGGGTCACGATTCCCCGAGGTCGTACCGGCCGGGCGATCGGCACCAATAACCTCGGGGTCCCGGTCGAGATGCAGGCGTACCGTGTCCCGGATCCCAAGGACGCCTGTCCGGGGACCCCAGAGGGCGATCTGATCGAGAAGCTCCGCCCGCGAGAGGCCCGCCACGAGCGGCTGCTGATCGTTCCTCCGGAGATCGACTGGTCGAGTGGTGAGCCGGTCGAGCCGCTCTTTTCCGACTTTGCCGGCGCAGACTGGGTCAAGGCCGCCGATCGGCCTGATCTCGATCCTCTGGCTCGTCGAGACAGCGAGGGCGAGGCGGCCGGTGTCGACGGCCGGGCGCTCTCGTCCCCGCTCGCGCTGTTCGGCCTCAACGGCACCACCGTCCCGTCGCCGACTGCGCGCTCGCGGCGTCGGCGTGTCGTTGAGGACCTAGACGATTCCCCCGGTTGCTCGAGTCCGGCGGCCATCGAGGACGACCTGTACGCCGATGGCTACGGCCAGCCCTCGGGGATACGGGCCTCGACCCTCGTGATCGGCGACCTCATCCGCGTCGACGAGGACCTCGACGCCTGGGCCGTGGTGGAGGAAGAGCCCGTCGAGGACTTCGAGGACCCCGACTTCCTGGTCATCGCCTGGCGCGACGACCAGGACAACAGCGGCCAGCTGAGTATGCCCAGCGAGGACTTCATCCAGGCCCGCCGACCCCTCTAGAGGAGGAGCCAAAGACATGTCCGGAAACAGCCAGCTCACCCCGACCGAGGAGCTGATCATGCTCAAGGTCGGCATGGTCGCCGCCGCGGTGGCGATCGGCTCGATCTTCACTGTGGCGACCTGGCACAAGGCGCTGAACTGGCTGGTGTCCCACCAGGTCCTGGTGACCGCCGCCGAGTCCCCACTAGTGACGCTGCCCGCTGGCAACGGTGTCGGTCTGGACGCCCCACGGCTTGCGATCGCCGGTGCCGTCGTGGTGTTCGGGCTCGTCAGTGGGGCCGCTGTCCTGCGTCGTCACGTCGCCGCGGCGGCGGCGGCGAGGGAGCATCTGTGAGGCCGATGAGTCGCGAGGTTCTCGCGCGAGACGCCGCGGTGAAGCTGACCGCGGCAGAGATGCCCAACGGGGCCTGCACTCGTCGCGGCCGCCTGTGGTCGGTTCTGGAGCGCGCGCACCGGCGCGCTACTCAGCCCGAGGAAGCCCGCGACGTCATCACTGCGATCCGGGAGGAGTTCTGCGGGAACTGCCCGGCTCGGCTCGCCTGCCATCAGCTCGCGGTTACTGGTGAATACACCGGGCTGGCCGCCGGTGCGGCCTACGAGAACGGCGAACGGCAAGACGCCACCTGGACCGCACCCAAGGCCGGAAGGCCCGGCCGCCGCACGAAGGCCCAAGAGGCCAGCTAGGCAGTCAGCGCGGTCTGAGGATGAGGTAGGTCCCCGTGGTCGGACAACCCGGGGATCAGGAGACAAGGAAGAGTAGATGAGCTTGGGGGCAAAGCAGTGTGCCGGGCAATAGGTGAAGGTGGCCGCCGGTGCATCTGCGCCGGCACACAACTGGTCAGGCACAACGAGCGGCGCCGAGAGAACAGGGCTATCCGCCGCAACGTTGCCGAGTGGGCCCGCCAAAACGGTCACAGTCCCGAAGAATGTGCGCAGCTGGCCGCGGCACCACCCAAGGTGGCCAAGGAGTGGATCAAGGACAAGGGCCACAACCCCAAGGACTTCATCGACGGTGTTCCCCCCGGTGGCCCCGGCCAGCCGCCGGCACCGGCGGGGGTTCAGCAACTGAGCGTCCCGCCGCACCTTGGCGCTATCCCCAGCCCACCCAACGGCGCAGCTGGTGGTGATCGACCGGGTGGCAGTCCTGCCGGCGGGGGAGCAGCCGGCGGTGCGGGTCGAGTTGCTGGGCCTGCCGCAGCAGGACCAGGTCAACCCAACAGCTCGGCGTCCCGGTGGGCGACGAGCGAGTGGTGCACCGAAGAGCTCCAGGGCCAGATCCAGGCCGTCATGGATCAGCAGGGAGGTCACCGTGACGAGCGCTCGTTGCTGTCGGGTCGTCCGGCTGCGATCGACACCCTTGGCCGGCGCAAGGGAGCCCGGGTTCCCAAGTCGGGCACGAACACCACCCGCCGTGTCGAACTCGACAACGGCGTTGTGGGCTACTTCAAGCCCTTCGGTGGCGAGAACAAGCGCCTTGAGCGAGGCTTCGGTCAAGACAGCGCCCAGCAGTCACTGCACGAGGCAGCTGCCTGGCGGCTGGCCGGCCAGATGGGGCCGCCCTGGTCTGAGATCGTTCCTCCGGTGGTGATCCGAGAGATCAACGGAGAACTCGGATCGTTTGCGCTACAGCGGCCCGGCAAGGGACAAGACCTCGACCCCTGGCGGACAGGGGAGTGGCGCGAGGCCGCGTTCTTCGACAGCCTCATCGGTCAGCAGGACCGCCACGGCGGCAACTACCTCATTGCGGGCGACCGTCTGTCGCTGATCGACCACGGGTATACGTTCGCGCGGCCGGGTGATCGGCAGAACGCTTCGACCCTGGTGTGGAGTCGCGTCATGCGGGTCCCGGCGCTGACTTACCAGGAGCGCGACGCACTCCAGCGGCTGGTGTCCTCTCCGGACCTGATGGGGATGGCGAAGGTGCTCCAGCCTGGTCGTGCCCTGGCCCTGCGTGCCCGGGCCGAGAGAATGCTTTCCGAGGGCGCCATCCAGGACGCCTACTGACATTTACAGTCCGAAGCTGTAAAATGCTGGACGAAGTTGTCTACCCAGACCCAAGCAACCCACCTAGATATAGAAAGGGGGCGCGAGTCCCATGATCAGAGTTGAGTTCCAGGAGCCCGTCCCCGAGAGTGCCGCTGACTACCGGGTCACAGCTGTCCTGGTTGTGGATGACGACGGGACGTACCACTTTGAGGGCACCGAAACCGCGGTCCCGGTCGATGTCCCTGTCCCGGTCGCCGACGAGACCGGCAAGTTCGTCGACAACGTGACCCTGGCCCAGGACCCGGCCTACTGGGCACGCAACATTGACCTGGCGCTGCGAACGCCGTACCTGGTGCCGGTGATCACTCACGACGACGAAGCTGTGGAGGAAAGCGCCTGATGGGCCGAGAGATCACCAGCGATGAAGCTGCCGAGTTGGCCGGCGTCGCCCGCAAGACCTTCTCGGGGTACGTCGCACGCAGTCAGGCACCCAAGCCGATCCGACATGTCGGCCGCACCCCGGTGTGGGATGAGGACGAGATCAAGGTATGGAAGGCCAACCGTCCCGGCCGCGGCGACCACGCCACGGGGGCCGAGCGCACACCTCGACGTACAACTGCGAGCTCCTCAAGCGACGAGGACTGAGGTTCGACCGATGAACGTCGAGTGCGCCCGATGCGGCCTCGCACCAGTTGACCTTCCCGCCGGCGTCGATCCCGAGCTGATCTTCGAGCGCGGCGATGATGGCCGTTGGTACGACCAGGGCTGCTTGATCCTTCAGGGCGACCCGGACACCTTGCTGGCCTGACTCAACTGCCTGAATCGGCGTCCGGCCCCCGTTCCTCGAGAGCGGGAACGTTACGAGATCCCCGTTACGAGTTTGCCGTAATGGGGATCTCGCGCATTTCGGTCCGCTGATCCCCTGGCTGTGTCACAGCGTCGTTGCGGGCAGCACTTGCCCCAGGTGAGATCCGCGACTCCCGGCGTTCGACCTACGACGACAGGTTACAGTCCCGGACTGTTGACTCTATACAGTCTTAGACTGTAACTTGGTATTGAAGCACACGAAAGGAGCAATAGATGCACGCGCTCGCCCAGCCGGGACCGGTCCTCAAGGCTGGCCGCCTTGAGGCCTGCCCGGCCAATGCCGGCGGTCTCTTCGTGGTGGGAGGTGACCCGATGAAGGTCACCGTTCTTCACAACGTGGCCCGCGACGGCTTCGGCCGCCCCCGCGGTTACGACGGCTATCAGCCTGACCACCAGCTGGCCAACGTCTTCGACTACGAGACCGATCTGGTCGCCCCGCTCGCGGTCGCCGAGCAGGCCTTCCACCTCTTCAACGTCGGCGACGACCCACACTTTGGCACCCCGCACCCGACCGCGATCGCCTACCGCGCCAACCAGCTGCGGTCGCTCTCCGTGGGCGATGTCCTCCTTCTCGAGGACGGCGCCCACGGCACCCCCGTCGCCTACGCCTGCGCCAGCGTCGGCTGGACCCCACTGGCCGAGATCCCCAGACCCAACCGGCGCCGCGGCACCTGCCACTGCGGCAGCCCGGCTCAAGGCGCCGGCGAGTTCCCCAACGTGTGTACCCAATGGCCCCTGTGCGAGCGGAAGGAGCAGTGATGAAGATCCAAATGGAGCTCACCGTCGACGTTGACCCCGATGCCTGGGCCGCCGAGTACGGCCTCGACCTCGACCAGGTCCCCTCCGACGTACGTCGCTGGATCACCAGCGCCGTCGACAACCAGCTGCGTGACCTCGACCTCGGCGAGGTCGTGTTCCGATGAAGGAGCAGATCACCCTGACCTACTGCGGTCGCAGGATCGGCGGCAGAAATAAGCTCGTCTACGAGTACGACCTCGCCGGCCGCTCGATGCGATACGCCAAGCTCACCCACGGAGTCGTGGGAGGCCGCTACACCGTCGACGCCGAGCTGTCCGAGGACGGCGGAGTGACCATCTACCCCGCGACCCTTCGCTACGCCGGCGAGAAGGCCGACGACGACCTCGACCGGGTCGCGGTCTGGGAAAGCCTCGACCGTGACGCCTGGAACAACTCCCGTCTCCTGGCGGCCGAACGCAAGCACGCCAAGTCCTCCGAACTCGACGCCGCGCTGGAGGACCTGATCCGGATCGTCCAGCACGCAGCGACCCGATCCGAGGTCCAGGCCATCCTCCGCGTCGTCACCGAGAAGGTAGACCGGGCCTGGTGGGAGCGCCCATGAGTCGAGAACGATTCACCTGGCCTCGCGAGCTGCTTGAGCTCGACGCACAGGCCAGGGGGGAGAGGCGGCCTGAACTTTGTGGCTCGTGGGCTGTCACATCACGGTGCCAGTTGCGCACTTGCCCCAAGTGAGACGGACCCGCTCCCGACCCCGAGAGGGTTTCCATACTTTACAGTCCCGGACTGTTGACTAGTTACAGTCTGAAACTGTAATCTAAAGGTATGGCCGGCGCCCGCCGGGACTTAACCAGCTCAACAGGAAGGGGATGCCGCGATGAGCGACCTGAATGACTTCTTCGGCGAACCGATCGCCGTCTATACGATGGCCGACGCGCTCGCCGACGGCGTGCTGATCGAGGCCGGCGACCTCGCCGGTGACCTGTTCACCTGGCCAGTCCTGTTGACCGCGGCCGCATGGGCTGACTGCGTCGCCTGGACCGACGAAGACAGCGAGGCCACCGGCGCATTCGGCCAGAGTGAGACCGGTCGCCTGTGGGACGTCCTCTGGATGACCTACGTCGCGATCAAGGGCCTCAAGCGCGGCGCCGAGAGCCCCGAGCGGGTCAAGGTCGAGCTCTACCGGATCCCCAGCGAGGCCGTCGAGCTGCTCGACGGTGAGCCGCAGCCGGAGAAGGTCGAGCTAGAGGCCGTCATCACCGTCAACGAGGCCGGTGCCCCGGTGCTCCTCATCAGCCGCCCCGAGGAGGACTGAGCTATGAGCGTCCCGCCTCCCACCGAGCCGCTCGACTATGACGTTGTCACTGCCGCCCTCGCCGGACTCATGCTCTTCTTCGATGCACCGGAGGACGACTGGCGTGACCAGGCGCTATGTGCCCAGACCGACCCCGAGTCCTTCTTCCCCGAGAAGGGAGGTTCGACCCGCGAGGCCAAGAAGGCCTGCCGATCCTGCGATGTGCGCGAGCAGTGCCTCCAGTGCGCGCTCGACAACGACGAGCGCTTCGGCATCTGGGGAGGCCTCTCCGAGCGCGAGCGCCGCAACCTCAAGCCCTGTTCCCGCGATCTCACCGAGGCCACCACGACCAACCAGGCCCCGCGACCCGCCGTAGCCGAGGATCGCCCTTCGGAAGGAACAGTCGCATGACCACATCCTCTGAACCGTGCACGTTCACCCCGGCCCCCTCTCCCGAGGCATTCTCCGAAGCTGTCCTGGAGATCCTCCAGACTGCGACCTGGCCAGACGGCTCCGCGCTGATCGACGTTGACGAGCAGATCCTGCGCCGCGAACTCGGCCAGAAGATCCGCGCCTCGGCCTACGCCCTCGCAGCCACAGCGGCGATGCTCCCCGGATCACGTGTTCGGAGGTGCTCGAGATGAGCGCCCTGGCCTGTGAGTCGTGCGGCCGTGCCGCCGACGTCGCTCTGCCCTTCCCCGACACCACCTTCGCGCTGTGTCTGCGCTGTGTCCCACTGGGGCACCGCGCCCAGGTTGTCGCGCTCCCCGGCCACGAGCAACTTGTCGAGCTCACCCGCGCCGCCCACCAGCCCTCGCGGATGTCTGGTCACCGCCCCGGCCGCGGGTCACAGCCACCCCTCGCTTCGCCACCTACGCCCGGCGCCGCCACCCGACGCTTCGGGACAAAGAACGCCTACCGGATCGACCCCACAGCCCCGACGGGCCCCGCCAAGCACCCGGTGGATGGCGGCCTGAGCCGCCGAGCTCCCGCCACCCACCGGGCTCCACATCGATATCGGCCGATAGAGCGCATGTTGTCCGTCAGTTGGATCTCGCGGTTGCGTAACCAGGGCGTGTCAAAGGAGCGGCGGTCCTCATGACAAGCACGCCGATCATGAACCCGTCGTTGGTTGCGCCGATCTGGTGGGATCGGACGTGGGAAGACGGGACCGAGCCTGAGTGGCGCTTCGGCGCACCGATGCCTGGCTCGCTGTTGCCGTGCGGCTGCCACCTACGTAGGCCCGACTACGAAGCCGTGCTGTGTCCAGGGCACTTGAACGAACTCAACGGAAACGACGCAGCTGGCGTCGTGACCGAGATCTCCCGGGCGGCCGAGTCATGAGCCGTCGGCCTCTCGTGCGGCCTCGTACCGCCCAGCATCGGCCGGCGTTGCGGATCCGGCGGTTCCGTCACGACGAGTACACGTGTGTGGATCTGTTTTCCGGCTTCGGCGGCGCGACCCAGGGCATCGAGGCGGCCGGGTTCACTGCGATCACCGCGGCGAACCACAACAGCTACAAGGTGGAGGTCCACGAGGCCAACCACCCGCACGTTGAGCACTGGGTCGCGGATCTTGTCGACACCGAGTCAGCTGACTACCACGACGTCCGGCAGCTGCCCGCCGCCGACCTCCTCGTCGCCGGCGTGAGCTGTAAGAACCACAGCCAGTCCAACAGCCAGCGCGCCTACGCCGCCGGCGGCACCCTGTTCGACGTCTACGACGAAGAGTACGAAGCCGCCGTCACCCGATCCGAACGCGACCGGGCCACCGCGAACTGCGTCCTGCACTACGCCCAGACACACCACCCGCTGATGATGCTCATCGAGTGCACCACCGAGCTCACCTCGTGGGGCCGGGCCCTGCCCGGCAAGACCAAGATTGGCGACGGGTCGACGTTCCGCTGGTGGATCAAAGAGATTGAAAAGCTCGGCTATCGACACCGCCAGCTCTACCTCAACAGCCGGTTCTTCGACGGCGACCAGTCCCGGGACCGCTGGTTCGGCGTTTTCTGGGACGCCAAGATCCCCACACCCGACCTTGGGCACCGTCCCCTGACGTACTGCCCGTCGTGCGCCGACGTCGTCGAAGCGCAGTGGACCTGGCGCACCGGGATCCCCGCCACAGGGTCGGTGCGCTACGGCAAGCAGTACGACTACCGCTGCCCCCGCTGCCGCAACCAAGTGGTCCCGCCGTCGGGGTACGCACTGCGATCGCTCGACCTGTCCGACCTCGGCACCCGCATCGGCGACATGAAGCTGAAAACCATCAAGGACAAGAAGACCGGAGAGGTCTACCAATCGCCGTTGGCCCGGGCCACGATGGCCCGCGCTGAGCGGTGCCGCCAACGGTTCGCCGACTTCCCCGCGGTCCTCATGCCAGCCAAAGCGCTTGGCCGCGGCACCGATCGTCACCCCTGGCAGCCATTCGCCACCCAGACCAGCCACCACGAGACCGCGGTCTTGTCGACAGGCGCCATCATGACTGCCGCCGGCAACACCTTCGAGCGACCCGGCTCCGAGTGCCGCTCCCGAGACCTGGGCCAGCCGCTGTGGACGGCGACCGCCACCAACGGCACCGGCGTCGTCACCCCGCCCATCGCGGTGAACGTGGCCGTCGACAACTTCCAGGGCGCACCTCGCGGTGTCGACGACCCCCTGCCCACTCAGCCCGGGTCAGAGACCGTCGGCCTGCTGTCCGCCGCGGTGATCGCCAACCGCGAGAACGCCACCCCCCGCGGACTCGACGACGCCGTGCAGACCATCACCGCCGGCGCCGGGTCAGGCGGCATCGGGATGCTCTCCACTGGCGTCATCCCCTACCGCCGCAACACCATCCCCACTACCCACGCCGAAGTCATGCCCACGATCACCAGCGACCAGATCCCCGGACTGCTCACCGCCGCCGGCCGGATCCAAAACAACGGCGCGATCGACGAGGCGAAGTACCGCGCCCACCCTCTCGACAACCCGCTCAGCACGATCGTCGGGTCAGCCAACCAGCAAGGGTTCCTGTTCTCCGGCTGGATCAAGCAAAACGGCTCCCACGGAACCGAAACAGCGGCCCACGGCGTCCACGAACCACTCGCCACCCTCACCGCACGTGACACCACAGCCCTCCTACACGCCGAGTGGGTCGAACAACTCGCCGACCTCACACTCGAGGACTGCTACTTCCGCATGACCAAAACCCACGAGATCGGCCGCGGCTGCGGCTTCGACGTCGACTTCGCCGACCACCAAGGAACCTTCAAAGTCTGGGGATCCGCCCGCGACCAAGTCGACGGGTTCGGCAACGCCGTCTTCCCGAACATCGGCAAGTGGATCGGGCTCCGGCTCCGCGCCGCCCTCCACGGACAGGCAGCCACCACATGAGCACCCAAACAAGCTGCGCCCGCACACGGGCAGCGTTGCGGCCGCCGATGCCGTACTCCGGCGGCAAACAAGCCATCGCCACGAAGATCGCCGACACCTTCCCGGCACACGACCACTACCTCGAGCCCTACGCCGGCGCACTGTCGGTACTCCTCGCAAAGCCCCCGGCGGCAATCGAAACCGTCAACGATCTCAACGGCGACCTCATGTGTTTCTGGCGCATCCTTCGCGACCAACCAGAAGCCCTCGCTCGAGCCTGCGCCCTCACCCCACACTCCCGCGCCGAATACCTCGCCACCCGCGACCTGCACCCCACAGACGGGCCGCTCGATGATGTAGAACGAGCACGCCGGGTCTGGGTGCAACTCACCCAAGGCCGCGGATCCCGCCTCGGCACCAAGACGGGGTGGCGCTTCCTGCACGGCACCAACCGCATGGTGCTGGCCAAATACCTCGACGGATCCCTAGCGCGAATCGCCCCAGCTGCTGCACGCCTCGCGGGTGTATCGCTGGAGAACCGTCCCGCAATCGACATCATCAGCGCCTACCAGCGCCCGGGCTGCCTGATCTACGCCGACCCCCCATACCTCGGCGACCTAAGAAACGGGCGGCAATACGCACACGAGATGACTACCGAGACCGAGCACGAAGAACTCCTCGAGCTGCTCGCCACCTCACCCGCCAACGTCGCGGTCTCCGGTTACGACCACCCTCTCTACCACCACAAACTCCGCGGCTGGGACGTACACAAGTTCGCCGCCTCCAACATGCGTGGCAATCCCAGAGTCGAGGTCCTCTGGACCAACTACCTACCCCAGCCGGCGCTCTTCGTCCTAGATAAGGAAGAGGAACACAAGTGACGTTCCTAAATCCCTGCGGGGTGGGTGGTCTGCCTACCCGTGCCGCCCCTCACCCTCAAGCCCAGTTCCGCGCGGTCTGCCGTGCGTCACGGCCCACCACGACGTTCTACTCGCCGCGCTTAGGAGCAGCCTCATGACAACCACCACCACGCATTCAGCTAGGCACCCTCTTCACCACAGCGCCGACACCACCGAGGACCTCAAGCAGGAAGAGAGAGGGTCGGTAAAGACGCATTGGCCGGCCACTCCGGAGCACTCAGTCGGCGGCGACCAACTCGACCTGACCTCACTCACCTCATCTGCCGGCAGCATCTACGACCTGACCCGGTCCATGTCTCACGCCACCGGCGATCGGCCAGTGATCCCCGCACCCGTCCTCCACCACATCCTCGGCGAGATCGTCGCCGCACCTCTCGGTCAGCTACTGCGACACCTCAGCCGCGGCCTCGCCGCCTCGCCGGATCACTATGCCTTTACCGAGCAGGCGCCCTACCGATCCCCATCAACCTCCATCGTGTTCGCCGTTGGGCATCTCGCCGACGCCGCACGTGCCGCAGGCGAACTCACCCGCCATCTTGCCGCGGCCCAACTGGCGATCGCTGGCCAGAGCTACGACCTTGGCTACTACCCAGACCCTGACCACGACCTCGACCGCGCCAAAGGAGATCGCTCATGATCCCAACCGTCTATCAGGCTGAATCGTCATGACCGTCTACGTCGACGACATGCTGCTCGAGGCCTCGGTGCGCAACCGTCGCAATGTCGTCCGCGGCCGCTGGTCACATCTGATGGCCGACGACTCCGACGAGTTGCGCGTCTTTGCTGCCCGGCTGGGCCTGCGCAGATCCTGGATCCAGAAGGCCGGCACCCCCCTGGAGCATTTCGACATTACTGCCGGAAAGCGCCATCAGGCGATCGCTCTCGGCGCCGTCGAGATCAGCTACGGGGAGGGCGGTCACCTCACGCTCGCTAAGCGCGCCGGCGTGCCCTTCGACCTCGATCAACTGCGCAATGACCCGGCCGGTTTCACCGCCCGCGTCCACGCCGCCCGCGAGGTCCTTCTCGCTGCTGCCGGCGACACCGCCGGTCCTCGACGAGTCCAGCTCTCCCGCGCCTCCGGGTTCACCCTGCCGCCTCACACCGTCTCGGTGGCTGCCCCGACCCGCTGGGCCAATCCGTACAGGCCTGCAAGGTCCCCAGAAGACAACGCTGCCGCCGTCGATCACTTTCGGCAGTACCTTGCCAGGAACCCCGAGCTGGTCGTCGCCGCACGCCGTGAACTCGTCGGCCTGAACCTGGCCTGCTGGTGTAGGCCCGCTCTGGCGTGTCATGCCGACGTGTGGCTCGTCCTGGCGAATCCCGCTGCCGGAGGCACCCTTCCCCATCCTCTGAAGAGAGGTCCCAAGATCGAGACCGATGCCGCGACTGCGAAATGGGGAGCGCCATGAGTGACGGCACCGGCATCAGCTGGACCGACGCCACCTGGAACGTCGTCATCGGCTGCGACAAGGTGTCGCCCGGCTGCGACCACTGTTACGCCATCCGAACCGCCCACCGCATGCAATCGAACCCGAACCCGAAGATCGCCGCCGCCTATGAAGGCACCGAGCGAGCGGGGGAGTGGACTGGCCGCATCAACCTGATTGAGTCCCGCCTGGATCTGCCGCTGCGCTGGCGACGTCCGCGGATGATTTTCGTGAATGCCCAATCCGACTTGTTCCACAAGCGAGTTCCAGACGATTTCATCGCGCGGGTGTTCGCGGTGATGGCGCTCGCCCCGCAGCACACGTTCCAGGTGCTCACCAAGCGGCCTGACAGGATGCGGTCGTTGTTGAGGAGCTCAAAGTGGCGGCCAATGTGTGAGGACGCCTACTTCGCAGCCAACCACAGCGCGCATGTGGCCGGCGTGCTGGGGCGTTTTGCTTTCGAGTCGAACCGGGACAAGGGTTGGAGCAACTTCAGCGCCCCGTTGCGAAACGTTCAGACGATCGTGTCGGTGGAAGATCAGAAGACTGCCTCTCGACGTATCCCGATTCTTCTTGATACGCCGTCAGTGTGCCGGGGGATCTCCGCGGAGCCGCTGCTTGGCCCAATTGATCTGACCGACCTGACCGTCAAGCCACGTCAGGTTGCGGACGCCATCTCGCTGTGCGACTGCGACTTCGACTATGGCGAGTGCCGGTGTCCCCCTCGTCTCGACTGGGTGATCGTTGGCGGAGAGTCCGGCCCAGGAGCACGCCGGATGGACCCCGACTGGGCACTCAGCCTGGCCAGAGCATGCGCAGCCGCTGATGTCCCCTTCTTCATGAAGCAGACCGGGACAGTCCTCGCTCGCGAGTGGGGCCTACAAGGCAAGGGCGATGACCCCGCTGGTTGGCCTCAGGCGCTGCCTCAGCAGTACCCATGCGCGATCGCCAGGGGCACGGTCGACATGGGACTGAATGCCTCGGCAAAAGCCCACGGGGGATTGCGGTGACGGCCGGCTTCCGAGTGGCTACTCGCCGCCGACCGGATCGTGGCGGCTCGGCACTTGGTGTCGGCCGGGGCGGCATCGTGTCTCAGCGCCTGGTCATCATCGCTCTGGCCGCGGTCGCGATGGCGGTCCTCGCGGCCGTTGACTTCTTCGTCGCCGGCGGCGGCCTTGAGCTCGAGGCGCCTGATGCGCAGCCGCCGGCGGAGGGGACATACCACCCCGCCGGCGGCCGAGATCTCGACGATCTGCTCGACCAGGTCAAGGTCGTCGCCGCCCGGCCCACCGTGCCTGGGTATGGACGAGACTGCGGTACCGGGCAGGAGTGCAGCTTCGGGCCGGCTTGGAGCGACGACGTCGACGTCGCCGGAGGCCACAACGGTTGCGACACCCGCAACGACGTCCTAGCCCGCGACATGGTCGCCGCCGAGCTGCGTCCCGACACCCACGACTGCGTCGTCACCGCCGGCACCCTGACCGACCCCTACACCGGCCAGCAGATCGCCTTCACCAAGGAGAAGGCCTACGAGGTCGGCATCGACCACCTGTTTCCGCTCGCCCGCGCCTGGGACCTCGGCGCGTCGGCCTGGACACCCGAGCAGCGTCGAAACTTCGCCAACGACCCGGCCAACCTCCTCGCGGTCTCCGGCTCGGCGAACTCCAGCAAACAGGACCGTGGCCCAGGGGAGTGGCTCCCGGTGAACGCCGCCTACCGGTGCGTGTACGCCGCCGGCTACCTCGAGGTGGCGATCGCCTACCACCTGCCGATCACCGCCGCCGACCGTGACGCCGCGGCGACACTCGCGCCCCACTGCACCCCCGACGCCCGCGGCCGAGGACGATCCCTGCGTGGAGCCCGATCAAGGTCCATCGTCAGGGCCGCAAGTGGCATTTCGTGGTGACGCGCCCCAGCATCGTGACGACCCGGTGCGGCGCGAGCTACCTTCCGGCCCAGCTCAAGGTCCTCGACCCGGCTGAGGACTACCCAGAACCCGGCGCGTGGTGTCGCCGGTGTGCTGCGACCTATGCCCGGCGCAAGGTGGCAGGGTGCAGGCCGTGAGCGCGGCAGCTGTGGGAGGCGTCGCCGCGGTCGTGGCGGCAGCACTAGCCCTCTGCGTCCCCGCGCTGCTGCGCGCACTGCGCGCACCGCGGCCCGAGCTCGACGAGGACGCCGGCGGCGCTCGAGGAGGGGACATACCACCTGCCGATCTTGCCGCTGTCGCAGCTGAGCCCTGGCTGATCCCCCTCGGGGTGGTGATTTCGGCCCTGGTCGCTGGTTCCCTCGGCTGGGTGATCGGCGCCGACTTGCTGCTGCTCGTCTTGGTCCCGCTCGTCCCGGTCGGCTACGCCCTGGCCGTCATCGACGCCCGGACCCGTCGCCTCCCACGAGTCGTGGTGGTCCCCGCGACCGTCGCCGTGGCCACGGCGCTGGTGCTGGAGTGGGCACTCTCCGACGACCTTCACACCCTGATCCGCGCCGGACTCGGGCTCGTCATCGCCCGGACGGCGTTCTGGCTGCTGTGGTTCCTCACCTGCGGGATGGGGTTCGGCGATGTACGCCTGGCCGCCCTGGTCGGCCTAGTGACCGCCCGTCTGGGCTGGACCCCGTTCGTTGTCGGGATCTACGCCGCTCTCGTCGCGGCGGCTGCCTACGGTCTCGCGCGGGCCGTGGCCCGCCGCGGCGTCGGTCGTCGCCGGGCCAGTGTGCCGCTGGGTCCGTTCTTGCTCCTCGGCGCCTGGCTCGGCCTTCTCTCCACCGGTCTCTGAGTCCCCTCGCTCGATACCAGTTCGTGTGCTTCGCCTGGCGGGAGGGGGACATACCACTTTGCTCGCCTGGTGATCTCGTCGAGCTGACCGGATCCGCTCCGCGCTTGGTGGTGGTCGTTATCCCCCTTCTTGCTTGTTCGTCCCTCCAACCATTTGTCATGTTACAGTTCTAAACTGTAAACTAAGGGTTGAGGCGGAACGAAAGGAGGCTTCCCGACATGGACGAAATGCTCGCCGGGATCGTGGAGCTGCTCCCTGAAGGTTGGGAGCTTGACGATACCTACGGCCTGGACTTCACCCTGGTCTGCCCGCACAGCCACACCGTCGAGCAGGATGGACGCTGCCCCTCGGGCTGCGTCTCCCCGCTTCACGCGATGGGGCTCGTCTGATGAGCGCCGTGATCGATGCGGCCAGCGTCCGGGTCGACCAGGCGCTGGAAGCCTGCTACGCCGCCGAGGCTGAGGTCGTCGCGGCTGCCCTGCATCTGCTGGTGCTGCGGGCGCGTGAGGCCCACCCAACGTCGGTCGCGGTCCTGCTGGACTGGTCTGACCAGGGCGACTTCCTCGACGTGCGCGGCCTCGAAGGCCCCGACGGTGCCGAGATCGACTGGTTCGACGAGGAGTCGCTCGGCTGGAACTTCGGCGGCCACCTGGAGGCCGGGTGGATGACCTTCATGCTCTCCCCGGTCCGCGAGCCTGCGCAGGGCCAGTTCCGGCTCGCGATCGAGCAGACGCTCGACCACTTCATCCGACAGGAGGGACTGTGATGTCTACCGAACGCCGTGACCGACGTCCGAGTCGAGAGCGGGGTGCAGCAATGAGGCTGCGTGATCGCATCGACCAGGTGCTCGACCAGGCGGACCTCATCGCGGCTGCCTGGGTTCAGGCCAACGAAGAGTCCGGCGGCTCTCCAGCGGCCGAGGGATGGGAGTCCGACGACGACGCTCGCCGGGCGCTGTCCCACGACGCAGTCGACGTGCTACGTGAGCTGGTTGCCCACGTCGAGAAGGGCGAAGACCTCGACCTCACTCCGGCCCCGCCCGAGGTGGTCTTCCTAGTTTGGGACGGTGGCGCCGACGAGGAGCCGTTCGAAGACGCCGACCTGGTTCTTGACCACAGTGAGACGTACTCGATGTGCCCGCACTGCTCGGCCCTCAACTGCATCATCGAGGTCGACCGGTGCGAGCGCTGGAACGAAGCGGAGATCCGTGTCCAGGAGGACGTCGTCAGCCGCTATGGGGTGAGGGAGGCCAACGGGTGGGGCCTGATCGGTCATGATCCCAACCCGCTCGCGGGCCTTCCGGTTCTCTCGATCCACCAGGACCGCGACTCAGACTTCCATACCAACCGCTACGCCTGCGGCTCGTGCCAGAAGGAGATCGCCCTCCCCGAGTGGGTGGAGTGCGAGTGGTCGTGAGCGACCGGGGTCGGGCGGTATGTCTTGGCCCGTGCCCTTGGTCGTCCGGCCCCACTTGTGACTAGGCCGATCCGTCAGCGAAGTAGTCGAGCCAGGACTAGGTCGGGGCAGCCGAGAAGGCGCAGTGCGTGTGCCCGGACGACACGGTCGAGAATGTCGTTGACCTCGTTGAGGTCGTTGGCGTCGAACCCGCGGGTCCCGTGGGCCAGGTCGTTGCGAACATGCCGAAGGGTGTCGAGCGTTGAGCACGACTTTTCTGAGGCAACGAGCTTCACCAATCTGGTGTGGGCGAGGCGGTCCTTGATCGGTTGCTCAGGAGCGGCGATGTCGAACGCCCATTTCAGCGCCGTCTCCAGGCTCCGGAACGGTTCTGTGATCAGTGAGTTCTTGATGAACTGGAAGTCGTCTTTCCCAACTCGTTCGCGTATGCGTTCGAGGGTCTTGGTGCGTCGTTCTTGGTGCGTCGCTTTCTGCTTCTCGTAGTTGTCCTTTGTCTCGTGGCCGTACATCCCTTCCAGCGACTGGATGAGCAGCAGGAACCGAGAGCGAGGGTGCTCCTCTTGTACGTGCAGCATCCCCGCGTAGGTCTCAATGAGGGGGTGGTGCTCATCGGTGAGGTTCCACCAGGCGTGAACGAGCTTGAGAAGGTCCACCCCGTCGTCCTCGCAGAACAGGACGGACTCGTGGCTACTCACGGTTTCGGAGTCGGACTGGTAGGGAGCCTGTCGGAGTCCGGTGCCGTAGATCTGCCATGCCGGCATGAGTTCAAGCGGGCTTGGTTCGGTGTCGGAGTCCCGGGCTTTCGGCGCGGCCCTGTGAGTCGGCTCGTCTGTTCTGCTGAGCATCAGGTGAGTGATGGGCTGGCTCTTGCCGGTGGCGATTGAAGCGATCGCGCGGATCGGGTCGAGGTATCGGCGGATGAGGTCGAACAAGGTGAGAGGTGGCATGGTCGCGTTGAGGACTGGGGCGAATCTGATAGAGACGTTGTAGAAGTCGCCGGTGTTGACTTTGGTGGCGTAGGCACCCACCAGGTTGTCGTCGGTGCCGGTCCATGTGATCGGCGTGGCGGAGTTCGTCTTCGTTGACCAGGTCCAGGTGCCGTCGTCGGCCTGGCTCCGTGGCGAGGTCTTCTCGCCGATCGGCGGCGCTCCGAGGATGGCGTCCAGCGCGCCGACCTGTAGGCGCATGCGGGTGAAGGTGACCGTCTCGTCCGGCTTCGCCTCGGGAGGGTTCGAGGCGCCCATCGGGAAGAAGTTGCCGCGGTTGCGAACAGCTGCTGCTGCGCCGCGAACCGAGCTGTGCGCGGGCGAGTACGTGACTCGCGCGTTCAGCATGATCAACTCGGCGCCGTTCGCCAGGGTGGCGCGGGCGGCGGGGTGGTCGTGTACCTGCGGGAAGCTCATCGCGGTCTGGCTATTGGCGGTGATGCTTTCGAGTGGGAGGTCGCCGTAGATGTGGCCGTACGGCACGCGCGACTCGCGGAGTTCGACCATCCCTGGCAGGTGGACGGTGGTGTTGTCCGGGCCTGGAAGATGCCAGGTGCATAGGTAGTCGTCGGGTGGGAACGGGGAGTCAAGCACGGGCGAGCGTTCAGGTGCCGGCACGGGTCAAACCTTAGACGCCTTTTTCGGGTCAGTCCTTTTCCCCCCCGGGCAGCTGAGCTGCTCCGGGCCTACTGCCCGCGGAGCGGGCAGTGACGATGCTCCCTGCCCGCGGAGCGGGCAGGATAGGGCGGAGCACG
>JBOFLH010000267.1:0-1983 GCA_051657765.1 Nocardioides sp.
CAAGAAACAGCGGTTCCCCAAGAAGCAGCGGCGGTTCCCGCACCGCATCGCCTACATCAAACTCCGCAAATGGGCCCACATGCTCGGCTTCGGAGGCCACTACACCACCAAAACCCGCCACTACTCCACCACCTACAGCGAACTCCGCAACGCCCGAAACCTCTGGAAACAACGCCACCACATGGACACCGACGTCGAGACCACCCTCCTGGTCGGGCACTACACCTACACCGGCACCGGCTGGCGCACCCACGGCGACCAGATGCTCGCCAACACCCACGCCGCCATCAATCGAGAACGAAGACACACCGCACGAGACGAATATCGACAGCTAGCAGATCGGGAGGAGGAAGAATCATGGATACCGATAGCGTCATAAGGGCCATTCCGGAAGCCGCGTTGCTGTTGCGGATGGAAGAGGCTGCCGAGCGTCTGGGTATCGCTCGGACACTGATGTACCAGTTGGTGCGTACCGGTCAGGTCGAGTCAGTACGGGTCGGCCGACTTCGCCGTATTCCGGTCGCCTGCTTGCAGGAGTATGTCGAGCAACTCCGCCAGCATGAGAGAGCCGAGCATCGTCGTGGCGCGTAACCCGAATCGAACCTCGTCGGTCTATTTCGGAGGTGACGGACACTGGCACGGCCGGGTCACTATAGGCCTGAAAGACGACGGCTCACTCGACCGTCGCCATGTGATGAGCAAGTCCAAGGCCACAGTCGTGACCAAGGTGCGCGCTCTGGAGCGCAAACGCGACGCGGGACGGGTTCCGAGGGCTGGACAGGCTTGGACGGTAGGGAAGTGGCTCGACCACTGGCTCTACTCGATCGCTCAACCGTCCCTTCGGCACTCCAGCTTCGAGGCGTACCGGATTGCCGTGGAGAAGCACTTGGTCCCCGCCATTGGGAAGCATCGGATCGACCGTTTGGAACCGGAGCACCTGGAGCGGCTCTACCGGAAGATGATCGACGCGGGGGCGCGACCTGGAACGGCGCACCAGGTGCATCGGACTGTGAGAAGAGCGCTTGGTGAAGCTGAAAATCGCGGCCACGTCACTCGTAATGTCGCCGTGCTGGCGAAACCACCGCGCGTTCAAGCCGATCCGGTCGAACCATTGACGGTTGCCGAGGTTCAACGGCTCATGACGACAGCCGCCGATCGGCGCAACTCAGCACGATGGGCTATCGCTCTTGCGCTCGGAATCCGACAGGGTGAAGCACTTGCCTTGCGCTGGGCCGATGTCGATTTGGACGGCGGCACCTTGCGGGTACGCGCAACCCGGCTCCGACCGGCCTACGAACACGGCTGTGAGGAACCATGCGGGAAGACACCCGGCCTGTGTCCCGACCGCCGGCAACGCAATCCGGTGACGGGGGAGACCAAGTCCGCTGCCGGCAACCGCGTCATCGGACTACCGGATGAACTCATCGACTTGCTGCACAAACATCGAATCGAGCAGGACGCCGAACGAGATCTCGCGGCACAACTCTGGTCAGAGGGCGGCTGGGTCTTCGCCAGCCCGACCGGTGAACCGTTGAACCCGAACTCGGACTATCACGCCTGGAAGGCACTGCTACGGCGTGCCGATGTCCGTGACGCTCGCCTCCACGACGCCCGCCACACCGCCGCCACCGTGCTGCTGGTCCTCGGGGTCCCCGAGCGCACAGTCATGTCGTTGATGGGTTGGTCGAGCACCTCGATGGCGGCTCGCTACCAGCACGTGACCGATCCCATCCGGCGTGACGTTGCGCAACGGATCGGCGGCTTGTTGTGGACCGACAGCGACACTGCCGAACAGGCAACTGAGACTAGAACTGAGACTACGAGCCGAAACCGGCGGAGGCGGTCGGAGGGCTGATTTGCGTTGTGCCTGGTCAGCGTGGCGGAGGATGCGGGATTCGAACCCGCGAGGGCGTGAACCCAACCCGCTTTCCAAGCGAGCGCCATAGGCCTCTAGGCGAATCCTCCGCGCAGGAGGCTACCCGC
>JBOFLH010000268.1:0-4237 GCA_051657765.1 Nocardioides sp.
CCATCGCTCGATTCTCCAGGCGACGGCATTGCCAGACGGGCTTGGACACCTCCAAATGATCCGTCCACCAGTTGCACCGGAGTGGGAGGAGTTCGCTGACGAAGAGTTTGCGGAAGCCGGGATGACACTGGGCAATGCAGTCTTGACCGAGAAGGCTCGGCGCCCCAAGGACTGCCTCACGTGGGAGGCAGTCAAGGAATTGTTGCTGTCCGCGGCGCTCGACCCCCAGCAAGTCAGTTCATTGCTTCCTCTCGAGGTTTGGACGGTTGGCGAAGTCCGATCGCACGGAGCACGACTCGCGGAAATGGCTGCAGATGTCTGGTACTGACGACGCCGCGTCCGAGCCGGAGGCGGGCGAGCGGCAGGCACCACCAGCCGGCGACATGGAATTTTCGATGGAGCAACCCGCATCCACCCGGGGATCCGACGCACAATCGGAGTCGATTGTCGGCCAAATTCGTACCGTCCTAGCTGGTGAACGTCCGCTCGATACCAAGGGGGCCGTAGCGACTGCGCTGGCCGGCAAGCCTAATACGGCTGTCGAGCCCAGCCGTATTGCATTCGGGCTGGATGCCAACATCATCTTGAAGTTGCATAATCGTGCGACCGAGGCGGATTTCCTGACCGGTCGACATGGGGGCGTGCTCATCATGCCCTCACAGGCAGTTCAAGAGTTCTGGAACAATAAGTCATCGACACAAAGCGTCGCTGAAAAGGTCAAGAACGCCTACCTGACACTTAAGCGAGTGATCGCCGACCTTGACCCGGAACACCAAGAGTTCAAGGACGGCTTCTCCGCCGCGCTAGAGACGTTCGAGAAGAGTGCCGGACACCTGTGGGCGCCGGACTTCCGAGCGAAGGTAGCCAGCACCTTCTCGTCGCTCGCCGCTCGTGCCCGCGAGCCGCGCTTCCCCAAACTCGTGCTTGCCGACGTGGCGCGAGAGCGTCAACTGACCAAGACCCCGCCGGGGTTCAAGGACAACGGCAACGGCGACCTCTATGTCTGGGCAGAGTTCCTCCTGGGACTCCTAGAGGCAAAGCGCGACGGCGACGTCTTCGATCTGGCAGTCCTTGTCACCGAAGACAAGAAGAGCGACTGGGGCAAGGGCGGCGAAGCGCATCCTGTCCTCATTGCCGAGCTGTGGGAGCTCGTCGGAGTTCCATTCGAGACCTGGGACCTCGGCAGATTGCAGAGATTCGCTACTGACGCAGTGTCGTGATCCACACGGTGCAGCGATCACGAGACGCACACTTGGCGCCGACGGACGGTCCGCCTGGTCAGTCCTGCTTGGGCTTCTTCTTGTCCGAGATCCAGAGCGTGATGGGCCCATACACCCGGGCGCTCTCGGTCACAGCCCAAGTTTCCGAACCCCGTGCCAAGACCTCAGGGATCAGGCAGGATGGGACTGTCGGAGGTCTCGGTTAGAACTGCCCTGGCCTCACAGGGAGAGAGAAACGGTGACCGACGACTTCGACTTCGATGACGTCCGCCCACGCACGTGGGCGGATGCCTTTACGTGGCTAGCGGGCGCTGGTGGCGCGCGTGGCACATCATGGCGCGGGCGACCGATCGATGAAGCCGACTCGGTCACCCGCCAGTCGTACCTTGCCCAGATCTCCGAGCTGGCCATGGAGCGATTGACGCAGTGGACGATTGGCCAGATCTTTCCCGGCCTCTCCCCCGACCTAGATCTCCTCGCGGCCGATCTTCCGGTGCGCGCCAAGACCGCCTTGGGCAGATTCGGCTGCGGCAGGTCTGGGGACCTGATGGCAGTCACTCTCGACGATGTCCTTGGCTGGCGGCAAGTAGGCGTCGGCACCGTCGACGCCATCCTTCAGCTGCTTGCGAACGCCTCAACATCCGCCGCAACGCCGCCGGTCTCACATGCCGATGTCTCCGTCGAAGGTTTGCCGCCTTCGTTCGACACCGTGCGGATGCCCGGCTGGATGTCCTCCCTGATGGACGATCTCAGCACTGTCGCGACCTGGTTCGCCACCATTGGATTCCCTAGCCAGTCGCTCCTTGGTGCATCGCTCCGCCCAGGCACACCGCCTGAGGTTGCCAAGGCGCGCCAGCGAATCGAGGCGTTGAACGCCGGGAGCATTCTGACCGCCGGCGAACTGGACCTGGACGTCTCCGGGCTCTTCGATGATGCCCTCAACCTCCTCGACTCTCAAGCGGCGCAGGTTCTCGGGTCCCGCCTCTTTGCTGACGAGCCAGCAACGCTGGACCAGCTGGGGAAGCTGCACGATGTCACGCGCGAGCGAATCCGCCAGATTGAGGGCAAGGCGCGAGGCATCATGCTCAGCTTCATTTCCGAAGAAGGACCGCTGGCGATGGTCGCGGCCAGCGCCCGTGAACTCATCGGCACGATCCGACCGCTCGACGACCTACTCGACTTGATTCCTGCGCTCGGGCGCACGGTCGAACGCGTGGTTCAGCCGGCCTGGCGAGTCCTGGATCGACTCGATGATGCCTACGAGATCGAGGACGGTTGGTGCGTCGTTCCGACGATGACCGCCGTCGAGACCATGACCCAAACCCTGCTCTCTGAGCGAGCCGACAAGTACGGCGTCGTGCGCCTCGATGAGTTCGACCTCATCCAGTCGAGCCGCCCCGACGCGCTGCCCGAGCTGGCATCCGCCTGGGTGACACGGTGTGGCTACGTTGTGCACGGTCAGCATGTCCTCACGCGTACGTCCTCGGTTGGCGACTACGGCGCCGCGGTCTTGTCGATCCAGGGATCGCCTCTGAGTTCGCAAGAGATCGTCGATCGGTTTGTCCACGAGCGCAGCGCCCGATCGCTGGGGAACGCACTGAGCGCCGACGACCGCTTTGAGCGCGTCGACCGCGATCGGTGGGCCCTGAAGGAATGGGGAATGGACGCGTACGCGGGCATCCGCTCCGTCATCCGCGAGCAGGTCGCCCGTGGCGGGGGACGGGCTAAGCTCAGCGATCTCGTCGAGTACATCACTGGGCGCTACAGCGTCAGCGCAAGCAGCGTCGTCGCGTACGCCGGCGCCGCGCCGTTCATGACCAAGGACGGCATCGTCCAGCTTGCGACCGGCGACCAGGGCGCGCGCAAGGCTCCCGAGCGGACGCGCCGACTCTTCCGTCGCCCCGACGGGTGGGCGTACCGGGTGCGCATCAGCACCGATTACCTCCGCGGCAGCGGCTTCGTCGCGCCGCACGCCATCGCGACCATTCTGGGGCTCCGCGCCGGCGAGACGCAGCAGGTCGACTCACCGCTCGGCCCGCAGTCGATCGCATGGACCGGCCTCCAGCCGCAGTTCGGCACCATCCGGCGCTTCCTCATGGAGGGCGACATCGCGGCAGACACCGAAGCGTTCCTCTTGCTCAAGGACGACGGCACCTTTGGGTTCGAGGCAGCCCGCGACCTCACCGACAATCCCCTGATGGACGCGCTCGCGCTGGCGGGTGCCCCAGCGACGTTCGACCGTGAGCAGGCGCGCATCGCCCTTGCGCGGGCGATTGGCCTGCCGGATGCGTCGCCGGTAACGAGCATCATCGGCGGTTACCGGGAACGCGGCGATGGCGACATTGCCGACCTGCTGACGGCGGTTCGCGACTACCTGGAGACCGGCGCTTCGCCGGAAGCACCGTCCCACTCCGCCGACATCGATGAGATCCTGGACCTGCTGTGATGGAGGTACCTCTCGGGCTGCGCTCGCTTCCGCCTAGCGACCGCTACCGCAGCGACAAGGAAGACATCGTAGCCAACTTCTACGTGCCGGCGTTTGGCGTGGCCACGAGCTACAGCCGAGCCGTGGGGTACTTCACCTCCACCAGCTTGGCACTGTTCGCCCGCGGCATCGAGTCCTTCGCGGCTCGCGGCGGCACCATGCGTTTGATCGCGTCTCCCCACCTCAACGAGGACGACGTGCTCGACATCGAACGAGGCTACGACGTGCGTGAGGTCATCGCGCGGGCTGCTGCGCGTGAACTCGAATCCGAGGAGCGCAGCACGGTGCTCGACGGTCTCGGCCTCCTTGGCCGCCTCATCGCTGAGGGCCGGCTGGACATCAAGCTGGCCTTCGTCCAGCAAGCCGGACGCATCGGCATCTACCACGAGAAGATCGGCATCGTCCGCGACGCGCTAGGCGACCTTGTCGCCTTCACCGGTAGCAGCAACGAGACGCTGGGTGGACTTGCGGCCAACTTCGAGTCGGTTGAGGTCTACCGCGGCTGGGTGCCCGGCGACGGCGTCCGGGCGCT
>JBOFLH010000269.1:0-1148 GCA_051657765.1 Nocardioides sp.
GACGGACCGTAGACGCGATCAGCTCTGACGAACCGGGGACGATCTCGTACACGGTCCACTCGCAGGTTGACGCAGAAGACACGCGGATCTTTTACGAGCTGTACGAGGATGAAGCCGCGCTAGCGGCTCATGAGGCTCAACCGGTTACGGCCGCCTTCCTTCAATCTCGCGACCAGTACGTTGAGTCGTACACGGTGGTGCGTCTCACCCCGATTATGGGTAAGGGGATCGAGATTTCAGACTGATGGACACACAGGCTCCGATGACCTTCGGGCAGCGCGTCAGCGCGATGCGGCTCCAGCGCGGAATGTCTCAGCGTCAGCTCGCAGCTGAACTGAACCGCTCAGAGTCTTGGGTGTCTCAGGTCGAGCGTGATGCGCTGCGCGTGCACCGACTACCGGTCCTTCGCGCCCTTGCCGATACGCTCGGGGTGCCGCTCACAGATCTCGCGCCGGAACCCGTCACGGAGGGAAGGGGACGAAGCGACCTCGATCAGCTCAGGCTGGTAATGACGGGCCATCCTGTGCCGGACCTGCTCCTCGCTAGCGAACGCGAACCAACTCCGGCGCGGCTTCTTGAGCGATTGCGCGCGGAGGTGGACCGTGCGTGGGAATCTACTCACAGGTCAGACTTTCGTTCCCTCAGTGACTGCCTTAGTGAACTCATTCCAACCCTGGAACTCTATGGCCGGACTGCGGCGCCGCGCAGGCGCGGCCAGATACAGGACCTCCTTGCGAGCGCCTACCAGGCTGCCGCTGCCGCGTTTGCGCGGGTTGACGACGCTGACGCTTCGTGGGTCGCCGCTGATCGCGCCGTGAGCGCAGGCGAGCGAGGTACGGATCCGCTCTCCGCCCTCGCGGCACACTTTCGGATGGCGCACGCGTTCATCACTCTCAATCGGCTTGACCAAGCTGAATTCGCATGTCGGCGAGGAATCGACACGCTAGCGACCTTGACCCACAGCGCGACGGCCCCGATGCCGGTGCTGTCGATCTACGGCGCTCTTCAGCTTGCCTTGGCGCTCACATACGCAAAGGCCGCGCGCCGCGACGAAGCGCACGCCGCCCTGGAGGAGGCTGCCGTTGTAGCCCGACGCATTCCCGAGGTGCGCAATGACTACGGTACTGAGTTTGGCGTGGCAAATGTTC